>NZ_AODH01000017.1 GCF_000525915.1 Brochothrix campestris FSL F6-1037
TCTCAGATTGTAGACAAAGTCTAAACAGACTTCGTTTTCTTTGTAATGCTAGTACAGTGACTTTGTATACGAGATGATAAGACTGAATAGAAATGTTGTTATATCCTCTCGTATTTAAATCCTAAACTTGGGTGATTTCAAAAATAACGCATCGATGGGAAATAGTCGAGACGTTATTTTCTCCAATCACTGCCGTTTAGAACGGCTTTAAATTCTTTTGTTCTAGGAAAAACGAGCCTTTGAGGTGAGTGTACAGATGGTACTCGACTCCGATAAGGGGAGGCATTGACGACCTAGAACAGCATTTATCTTCAGCCTCGAGCCAGCTATGCTTAGCTGGCTCTTTTACTGTAGAAAGTATGTTAAATTGGTCTTTCAGTCCCTTGTTGTTCATCAGCAGGGTCATGAATAAGATAGTTTGTAATATGACCATAATCAAGTTGTCCCACTGGTGCGGTATATACGAATTTTTCTAATTTAGCATAGGCATCTGTTAAGGTGAAGGCCAGTCGGTCTTGTGATGTTTTCCACCCGATGAGTAAGGAATAAGGGGCTTGGTTGTGGCGCTTTCCGAATGCCAAATAGGTAACGCCCTGAGGTAATTCAGTCGCTAAACGATGGATAATATCGGTTAAGAACAGAGCATCTTCGGTTGAGACTGAAAACAGATAGGCATCGAGTCCATTGGATAAGGTCAGTGCGCCAGTTTGTTCAATCACATCATAGGTCGTACCACCAGCAAACGGCGTTTTTTTTGCTACCTGTATTATCCAACAGCATTGTTTCGTGTGGGCTTGTTAAATAATAAAGTCCTGGCCGGCGATGAGCCTCGTAATATTTTGCTAAATAATCAGCTGTACCATGAGTAACATAAAAAGCGGTCATAAAAATCCCTCCTCAATCTAAATGAAAGGCGTTTGGTTGCGTCAATTGTTGGGCGCTCGTCTTTATGCCCATATAGTAACACATAACTAGCTCATTACGAATGAAAAAGGTCAGGGGCACTAACTCTTTACTTGTATATGTGTTCGAATTTTGGCATACTGAAAGCAGAATAAACGATTGAGAGGAGCAACACAACCATGTTATATATTGACAATAAAGGTATTACTGACCCATCGATTAATATCGCTATCGAGGAATTTGTGTTGAATAATTTAGAAGTGACAGAACCGTATTTGCTATTTTACATCAACCGTCCGTCAATTATTATCGGCCGCAATCAAAATACGATTGAAGAAATTAATACGGACTATGTCAATGCTAATAACATTAAGGTGGTTCGACGTTTATCAGGTGGTGGAGCCGTTTATCACGATTTAGGTAACTTAAACTTTAGCTTCTTAACGAAGGATGATGGCAATAGTTTCTCAAACTATCAAAAGTTTCTTGAACCGGTAATTGCCGCCCTCCAAACAATGGGTGTGAATGCAGAGCTTAAAGGCCGTAATGATATGGTCGTAGGTGAACGAAAGGTTAGTGGTAACGCACAATTTGCGACGCACGGTAAGATGTATTCACATGGAACATTAATGTTTGACAGTGATATTGATGAGGTCGTTAACTCATTAAAAGTCCGCAAAGAAAAGATTGAATCCAAAGGGATTAAATCGGTCAGAAGCCGCGTGGCCAATCTATCAGAGTTTATGTCAGAAAAAATGACAACCGAACAATTCAAGGAACGTTTGCTCTTATCGATTTTCGCGGTTGAGGCTATCGAAGATGTGAAAGAATATGTTTTAACTGAAGCAGATTGGGCCGAAATTAAAGCGATCTCTGAACGACGCTATGCTAATTGGGATTGGAACTACGGTAAATCACCTAAGTTCGATATTGAATTAACGAAACGTTTTCCAATTGGTTCGATTGATGTGCGGTTAAACGTAAAAAAAGGACATATCGTTGCTGCCAAAATTTTTGGTGATTTTTTCGGTGTCGGTGATGTAACAGATATCGAGCAACGTTTAATCGGTGTGAAATATGAGCGAGAATCCATTCGAACAGCGTTGGAAGTTTTATCGATTAAACATTATTTCGGTCAAATTACTTTGGATGATTTTTTAGCAGTTATTTATTAAAACAAAAGACCTTTCCAACATTTTTTGTTGGAAAGGTCTTTTGTTTTATTTTGTAATGACAGTGAAAACGTCTGCTGCAGGTTTACGTTCACGTCCAGGCTTAAGTTCACCTTCAGGTGTACCGACATGTACTAATGCCATCACGCGTTCGTTTGATGCAATGTTTAAAGTTGTTTTAAATGAATCAGAATTAATATAACCAGGTGTTTTCCAAGCGGTACCGATATTGTTGGCCCAAGCAAGTAAAGCAAAAGTTTGTGTCAAGGCCGCGGTTGCTTCTGTATCTTCTAACGCAACGCCGGCATCTTCGTGTGTCGTATTAATAACGAGTAAAATACCAGGTAAAGACATTAATTTTTCGTATTTTTTACCACTTTTGTCTGGAAACGCAGCAGCTGCAACCTTAGCGATGGCATCATTTGTGTAATATTCAAAGCGCCAAGGTTGTGTAAGACGGTGGTTAGGGACCCAAACGGCAGTCTCTAATAATTCTTCAATTTCTGTTGATGGAACAGGTGTTGTACTAAAAGCCGAAACCGACCGGCGTGTTTTAATGAGTTGTTCTAAATCTACTTTTGTCATCTAAGTAACCTCCTATAAGTAACTATTGCTATCATAGCACTTTTCGCTCGTTTTCGGGAAGGAGATTTTATTAAATGACGAAATTAACGGCGAAATTAACGTTGCTGCCGGTGTTGCAGTATATTGTGGTCAATGCTTTTTGACGGTGAAACTCGTGTGTGATATGGAGGGTCTCCCTCCGCAACTTGCATACTGTTGTAGGTGGCATCGGCATAGGTCGCTTTTCGTTTCGTCTTATCAAAGTTGCCTAATAATTTCATGTGTAATAAAGAGGTGCGGGCTAATTGATTTGAGAAACTATCGAAGGACATATCAAGTGTGAGTTCAAAACCGTTATAAAAAACTAAATGTGTTTTAGCATGAGGTGCTTTATGATACTGTGATAGATGTTGGGGGAAAATCCAAGTGCAATCTGTTTTTCGTTTCGGACTCGTTGTGGGAAATGTAAAAATAGACGACATACTGTCAATCATAATTGGTGCTTTATGCGTGAAACCAATCAAGTGTTTTGTCGCTGATTTACGCCCTTCAAAACTGGAACCGAAAAATTTACAACCATCCGAAATGAGTTTTACAGGATTTTGTGCAATTTGATGTGATCCTTCGGAATCAATCACAATAGCATGACAATCATATTTAGAGATCATTAAGGGTTGAATGATCATTGTACTCGCATTTATCTCATACTCATTTAAAATCGTCGTCATCGTAATCCCTACTTTCTTTTTTATATAGATACTACAGGTAACAAAATAAGCGTAGCATATTAAAAACGAACGGTTATCAATTTGGTATAAATGTTAAAAAAACAAGTTTATGCAATTTTCTGACAATTAACTTGTAAACAATCAGAATGTCACGTATAATTTAAAATAAAATGTGAGGAGTGATTATAATGGAAAACAAATTCAATGGTTCTTTCTTGACACAGCAACAAGGAAACGCACTGGATGGGAACGTTCCAATCAACCAAACAGTTGAATCGCTATTTGAGCATTGTCTTATGAACAATCGTGTTCTAAATCTGCAAGGGGAAATCGATGAGGCCTTAGATAACCGCCAACAAGAGCGTTTTCGTCTGTTAGTAAGTGAATTAAGTAGCGTTCAAGCACACATTCTGTCATATACATAGGAGGCAATCAGGTGGATAAAATAGTAACCTAGTGTAGTCACTGTTAAAAACAACGGTGACTACACTTTTTTTGCTGCCAAAATAATGCTTTTTTATCATCTGTTTGATACGGTGTGCTAAAATTGAACTATTAGAATAAAAGAGGTGACAAGCATGAGTTTACAATCTGTTATTGGTCGAAGCGGTAGTGGTAAAACAACGTGGATGATTGAAGCAATTATCCGACGAACAAAACAGTATCCAGATGAAATGATTTTTATCATTGCTCCCGATCAAATGACCTACCAAATTGAACATGAGTTATTAATTCATCCAGAAGTCGAAGGGTTGTTAAATGTACAGGTTTATAGTATGAACCGTTTAGCTTGGCGTGTTTGTCGTGAAACCGGTGGCTTAGCCCAAACTTATTTATCAAGCAATGGTTTGAATATGCTCATTCGCAAATTGCTAATGAGTGAGGCACCAGCTTTAAGTGTCTTTACGAAAGCGGCATCGAAACAAGGGTTTATTACAGAAGTACATGACACTTTTCGTGAATTTAAACAATATGAGGTTACACCGGATATTTTAGCAGCAGTTAAAGATAATCAACTGCCAATCAGTATCGCCTTGCGAGATAAATTAGCAGATATCAATGCTATTTATCAACATTATTTAGCTGAAACAGCCGATAAATATTTAGAAACAGAGGATTACCTAACGCTACTGGTTGATGCGATACCGAACTATCAAGAATTCAGTAATGCGAGCTTCTTTATTGATGGTTTCTTTGAGTTTTCACCACAGGAATACAGCGTAATTGAACAGTTACTATTAGTTGCTAATCGAGTGACGATGACGTTTACGATGAATCCGGCGGATACGACCAATGAATTAACTGATTTGGATTTGTTTAGCCTCGCGAAACATACGTATCGAAAAATCGCTGAGATGGTTCAACGCAATGGTATTGAAACGGAGCCTGAGCATTATGTCACAACGAATTATCAAAGTGAGCCGCTACAACATATCGAGGCGAATTTTGACCGTTTAACACATAAAATACCAAGTGATGAGGAACATGTCCATATTAGTATTGCCAACAATCGTCGAGCAGAAGTTGAAGGGATTGCCCGTGAAATTCGGCGTCAAATTGTACATCAAGGCTATCGTTATAAGGATATTGCTGTATTTATCCGCAATGCTTCAGCCTATCAAATGCTCCTGCCGGCTGTTTTTAAAATGAACGAACTGCCATTCTTTATCGATGAAGCTAAAAAAATGGCCAATCATCCGTTGATTGAACTGTTAAGAGGCAGCTTGGAAGCTATTACTACCAACTTTAATTACGATGCGATGTTCCAAATTGCTCGCACGGAATTGTTTGTACCACCGCGTTTTAATCCGAAAACAGGCCGACAACGGATTGATCAACTTGAAAACTATGTTTTGGCTCGTAACTATTATGGTAAGAAATGGTTTGATGAGGCTGATTGGGTCTATCGACGCTACCAACAAACGGGACAAGCGGTCGTTCAAACGAATGCTGAACGTGAGCAACAACAACAAATAAATGATACGCGTCGATGGATAACGAAGCCACTGGCTCAGTTGCATCGATGCTTAAAACAAGCAGAAACGGTACGAGAACAAGCTGCGGCCTTGTTTTATTATATGGAAGACTTGCAAGTTAGCGAGCATCTCAATCGCTGGCGCAACGAGGCTATTGCTAACGGGACGATTGAACAAACACAGATGCATGAACAGGCCTATAAGGCGAGTCTGCAATTGCTCGATGAACTTGTCGAAGTGATGGGGGATGAAACGCTCAGCATTACTCAGCTACGTGACATTCTTGCCACTGGGTTTGATGAATTAGAATTTACTGGTCTACCACCAACAATTGATCAAATTACCGTTGCCAATATTCAAACATCGCGGGTGTTAAACGTTAAGGTGGCGTTTGTGCTTGGCTTTAATGATGGCGTCTATCCGCAACGAGGGACTGATAAAGGCGTATTTAAAGAAGAAGATCGTCAATTGCTAGTCGATTCTGGCTTACCGATTCAATTAAGTGCCCGCCAACAGCTTGCATTAGAAGATTTCTATGCGTATCGTGCGTTAACCTCAGCTTCACAACAGTTATTTTTAAGTTATCCAATTGCTGATGAAGAAGGTCGGAGTTTATTAGTTTCACCGTATCTGCGTCGGATTGAACAGATGTTTAGCACAATGATTGTGCCACAAAAATATTTATCAGATATGTCTGATTTAAGTGAGGTTGAACAATTCCCTTATATTGCTCATCCAAAGGCGAGTCTCAATACCCTTGTGGCTCAGATGCAACAACTGAAGGTTGGGTCTGAACCGAAGCCGATTTGGCAGGAGGTTTACAATTGGTTTTTAACACCGGCTCATGGTTACGTTGATGTGACGAAACAGGCGTTAACGAGCTTGAGTTATGAAAATATTGCTAAACCACTGACCAAGGCAACCGCACGCTCACTCTTTCAGCCGGAGATTACTGCGAGCGTAAGTCGGATGGAGAAATTTTTCGGCTGTCATTTTTCTCATTTTGCCTCACATGGTTTAAAACTGCATGAACGTGAAATATATCGCCTCGAGAGTGTTGATATTGGTCAGATTTTTCATACGGCGATGGAAGATATTAGCCGTCGTTTAGCCGAGTCCGCCATTGAATGGGGAGCGTTAACAGCAGACGACATTAAAACATTGGCACAGGATGCCATCGATGTGCTGCGACCTGTTTATCAGTACGAAATTTTACTCAGCTCTAAAAAAATGGGCTATATTTCACATAAGTTGCAGATGATTATCGAAAAGGCGACTACCGTTTTAAATGAGCAAGCACGTCATAGTAAATTTAAACCCTCTAATTTTGAAGTCGGTTTTGGTAAGGATGAGGTCATTCCAGCCTTAACGCTACCGTTGAAAGACGGTACGATTTCATTGCAGGGGCGGATTGACCGGATTGATACCGCGGGCTACGAAGGACTTAATTATTTACGAATTATTGATTATAAATCAAGTGATCGTCATGTTGATTTTACAGAGGTGTATCATGGCATCGCCTTACAAATGTTAACCTACCTCGATATTGCGGTGACGAATGCGGCCAAACTTGTTAATGGTCCCGCTGAAGCAGCCGGGATGATGTACTTCCATCTCCACAATCCTTTCATCGAATATAAAAAAGAATTGGATGAACAGGAAATTGAAGCCGATACGTTAAAAGCGTTTAAGATGGATGGTTGGGTGCTTGATAATAAAAACATCGTTGAATTGATGGATACAACGCTCGAACCGGGCAAAAGTTCTGCGACAATTCCAGTTAACTATGTTAAATCAGGTGATTTTGGCAGTCGTTCAAAAATTTTATCAACGAAGGACTTTGGGGTCCTCAGACAACATGTACGTCAACAATATCAAACAGGTGGTAATTTAATTTTAGAAGGTAATATTGCGATTAATCCGTATCAACTGGATAAAAAAACACCGTGTCAATATTGTGATTACCGTTCAATTTGTCAGTTTGATGTGGTGAATGAAACAAATAGTTATCGGGTGATTGAACCAGAGAAGCAAGCTGACTTATTACGAAAAATGGGAGATGAAATAGCCGATGATGAGTAAAACAATTCCACAAAAACCCGCGGGTACCCAATGGACCGATGCCCAATGGCGGGCAATTCATACGACAGGCCAATCAACCTTAGTAGCGGCTGCGGCTGGCTCTGGTAAAACAGCTGTGCTCGTTAATCGGGTAATTGAACGGGTGAAAAATGCTACCGATCCGGTTGATATCGATAAGATGTTAATTGTAACCTTTACAGAAGCGGCTGCCGCTGAAATGAAGCAACGGATTGGACGAGCGTTAGAAGCCGAAATTGAAACGGCAACCCAACAAGTACTGCAAGGTGAAGCGGACATAACCGAAGCTCATTTACTGAATTTAAAACGACAGGTCAAGTTGCTCCATCATGCCTCGATTTCAACCATGCATAGCTTTTGTAGTCGTTTGATTCGCGACTACTACTATGTATTGGATTTGGATCCGAGTTTTCGTTTGCTCGATGAAATCGAAGGGGCATTACTGAAAGAAGAAGTGATTGAACAACTGTTAGAGGATGAGTATGCCGATTTAGAAAATACGGCCTTTTATGAGCTGATTGACAGTTATACGAATGACCGCAGTGATACAAAACTTTACCGTTTGATTTTAAAATTAAGTGAAATTGCCTTAGCACAGCCTGAACCGCAAAGATGGTTGCAAGAGTTACCACGGCTTTACGATACGACATCGTACCCAACTATCGATAATCTGCCGTATTATTCTTATATTCATCATGATATATGTACGAGTCTCGAAGCAATCGATGCTTATTTAGAGCAGGCGAAAAAAAATTGCGGCTGCCCATGAGGTCGGTGTTAAATGGTATCCGCTACTTGATACGGAACAAACGGCTGCGCGTGAGTTGTTAACGATCGTTAAAGACCAATCGTTCGCTGCAATGCAGGCAATCCTCGCGACGCTAAAATTTGGTCGTGCTCCTGCCGTAAAAAAAGATGACGAGGTTGACCGTGAAGCGATTAAACAAATCGCTAGTTTACGCGACGATGCAAAAAAACAAATGAAAGATCTCACGGAAAAATGGTGTCAACGGACAGCCGAAAGTTTTTTAAGTGATTTTGACATTCTGCGTCCACAGGTTGAAAAATTAGGCGACATTGTGCAACAATTTTTAGCCGCTTATCAAGTGGCGAAGCGAAAGCGAGCTGTACTTGATTTTAGTGATTTAGAACACTATGCGATTGAACTGTTAGGCACACCTGATGCGCAGGGCGTGTTTCATCCGACTGAAATTGCCGCACATTATCGTCAAAAATTTGCCGAAGTTTACACCGATGAGTATCAAGATACGAATAAGGTACAAGAAACGTTGCTGTCGTTAGTGGCGCAACCAGAAGGAACCGATAGTGGTGGCAATCGTTTTATCGTTGGTGATGTGAAGCAGTCGATTTATCGTTTCCGTCTCGCTGAACCGGAGCTGTTTATCGATAAATATCAACGCTATCCGACGACGGCGGGTCCAACCGGCTATCGGATTGATCTATCACAGAACTTCCGTAGTCGCTCTAATATTATCAAAACAACCAATGCATTATTTGCACAATTGATGGATGAGCGTTTTGGTGAGATTGCCTACGATGAGGATGCCGCTTTAAAATTGGGGGCAAGTTACCCACCGCTGCCGGGCAACGAGGCCGCTCAATTAGCAGCAGAAGCAACCGAGATTATCTTAGTTGAAGGTGATTTTAAAACGGATGAGTTAGAACCAGAAACATACGTCGGCAGTAATCATGAAAAAGAAGCCGAAATTGTCGCTCGTCGTATTAAAGCCTTAAAAGAAGAAAAATACCAAGTGTATGATGGGAAAAAAGGCGCATACAGGGAGATTGACTATAAAGACATTGTTATCTTAGCTCGTTCGATGACCCAGGCCGACATTTACGAACGTGTCTTCCAAAAATACGAACTGCCGTTGTATGCCACCACTAATAATGGTTATTTTGAATCAATTGAAGTGATGACAATGATGGCGGTGTTAAAAGTGATTGATAACCCGTATCAAGATATACCGTTGGCAGCAGTATTGCGTTCTGCTATTGTAGGTTTAAGTGAAGAAGAACTCGCACAGATTCGTCTCGCCGATACAAAAGGGTATTTCTTTGATGCGCTTAGAGCAGATGTGGCTGAAACGAGTCCGTATCAAGCAAAATTGGCTTTATTTGTCGAGCGGTTGGAACGTTGGCGTCAACAGGCGCATCAAGCAACGACAGCTGAGTTAATTTGGCAAATCTATGAAGAATCGATGTACTACGATTATGTAGGGGGCTTAATTGGCGGTCGTCAGCGCCAGGCTAATTTACGGGCGCTTTATGATCGGGCGAATCAGTATGAACAAACGTCCTTTAGAGGATTGTTTCGTTTCATTCGTTTCATCGATCGTCTCCAGGTAAAAGGGAAGGATTTAGGAACTGCTAAATCGCTAGGTGAAAATGATAATGTCGTGCGGATGATGACAATTCATAAGAGTAAGGGACTTGAATTCCCAGTTGTGTTTGTTGTCGGTTTAGGCAAGGGCTTTAACCGTCAGGATATTAATAGTGCTGAACTGGTTGATAAAACCTACGGCTTCGCCTCGGTATTGACGCAGTTAGAGACGCGCACAAAACAGCCAACGATTGCCCAATATGCTTTTCGTTGCAAACAATTGAAGGAATTACAGGCTGAAGAAATGCGAGTGCTATATGTGGCTTTAACCCGGGCCGAAGAAAAATTGATTTTAGTCGGTTCATGTAAACAGTATGCCAAAACGATGACAAAATGGGCGAGTACCCGCCATTTTTCGGACATCGTTTTACCCGAGTACATCCGTTCGTCGGCGATGACTTACCTCGATTGGATTGGCTATGCCTTTAGTCGGGATGCGAGTTTTGTCGCTTTTAGTGGAGCGGATGTGGATGGTCGGAACTATCCGATGGACGAAACACCAATTATTAGCTGGCAAAAAGAAGACACCTTAATTACGAAAGACTCAGTGGCACAATCGAGTAGTCATGACTGGTTAATGGCTGCCCAAACTGCGACACCACTTGAAGCGGTTGATGTCAGTTTAGCTGTTTCGACCTTATTGGATTATCAGTATGAGTCACAGGAGGCGACAGGAATCCCATCTAAAACAAGTGTTACTGAGGTGAAGCGTCGCTTAGCCGAACGGGAATTGGCCGAGAGTGCGCCATATGGAGAAGAACTGACACCAATTTCGCTTGAGCGTCCGAAATTTTTACAGGCTAAAAAATTACAGGCCAATGAAATCGGAACGGCGATGCATAGTGTGATGCAGCAGGTGCCGTTAACAACGACGCCAACCTTAGCGAGTATCGCGACCTTATTAGAGGCGCTAGTTGCTAAAAAAATCATGACGCAAGCAGAGGTTAATGTGATTAATGTGGAGGCCATCGTTGCATTCTTTGCCTCAGATTTAGGACGGTTGGTGTTGACACATCGTACGCGTCGAGAGGTACCGTTCATGTATTTAATTGATGCCAGTGATGTTTATGAAACACAGACGAATGACCAAACAATCGTTCAAGGGATTGTTGATTGTTTAATTGAAACCGAGGCAGGCTTAATTATTATTGATTATAAGACCGATCGCATTGTTGGCGATTGGATCGAAGTAGAAGAAACGTATCGTGAAAAATACCGGGTGCAATTAGCGTTGTATGCGAAAGCGATTGAAGCAGCGAGCAATCGACCAGTCATTGCGAAGTATTTATATTTCTTTGATGGCGGTCATGTGAGCGAAGTGTCAGCATAAAAAACCGACCATTGTTGGTCGGTAGGAGCGTAGCAGTGAAAACAACCCGTTAAAACTGTCAAAAAAGGCGCAAACCAACTTGGTTTGCGCCTTTATATTATTTGTTCAACACATTAGCGGTTAAGAAGGCAGCAATGCCATCTTCTTCATTACTTAAGGTGATTTCATTGGCAATCCGTTTTGTTTCAGCATCGGCATTTCCCATCGCTACGCCGATACCAGCTTCTGCTAACATTTCCCAGTCGTTATCAGCATCGCCAAAGGCAATCACGTCAGCCATTGAAAAACCGAGATCACTGGCGGCTTGGCGGAGGGCGACGGCTTTATTAAGACCGGATTTTGTCAGTTCTAAATATTCGTAAGGCTTGCCCCAACTGCGGTGTTCAATCACGCCAGCAAAGGCGCTATCGAGCTGTGCTTTAATGGTCGCGAGTTGCTGATTATTTGCCGAGAACATTAAGGCGGTTGGATCAGATTGAATCAGTTGTGAAGGGGCGCCATAATGAATCAGACGTGGATCAGCCTCACGCATATTTTGTGGAACAGATTGATCGTTTTTCCAAATGTAGACAGACTCGTCAACTTCGGCAATGATATTGTTGAGATCAAGTGTTTTTGCGAAATCAAACACATCATGTGCTGTTTTTAAAGCAATATTTTGCCGGAAACCTTCGTAACGTGTGTTGGTTGGATGGTGTAAGTAGGCCCCATTAAAGTTGACGATAGGCGTATCTAAGCGTAACTCTTTATAAAACTGTTGGCTCATACGATAAGGGCGCCCCGTAGCAATCATCACGGCATGTCCTTGCGCTCGAACTTCAGCAAGTACGCGTTTCGTTTCATTTGAAATAGTAGCATCATTTCGTAACGTTGTGCCATCGAGATCAATGGCGATTAATTTTTTTTTGCATCATCAAAGTCCTTTCAGTTTTACTTAATCAGTAAAGGTGTTAGCGTATAAGTAACTTCTATCTTGCCACATAAATGAACAATCGGCAAGTGACGAAAGATAATACAAGCATTCAACAATCGAATTTGTTATAATTGTTTCAGATAAAGAGGTGAGCTGAATGGCAGAAATGACAGAAGAATTACAAGATAACATGTTGGCTTGTCTCGAACAAGTCATCGATCCAGAACTTGGGATTGATATCGTCAATCTCGGCTTAATTTACGGCGTTGACATTGATGATGATGGCTTATGCACTGTAACAATGACCTTAACCTCAATGGGGTGTCCGTTAGCGGGCATCATTGTTGAACAGATTGAAAGTGCATTAGAAGATTTACCAGAAGTGAGTGAGACAAAGGTCGATATCGTCTGGGATCCGGTTTGGACCAAAGACCGGATGTCGCGTTATGCGAAGATTGCATTAGGGATTCGTTAAGTAAATAAAAAAACATCCTCTTGAGGGTGTTTTTTTTATATATTAATTCTAAAATTCTAATTTAGAACAACATTAGAGAAATGATGGTAACGGCTCAGTCGCTATTATATAGTAGAAGCAGGAGCTGATTGACAATTTTTTGGAGGTGTTACTGATGACAAGTTCACTTTTTAAAAAGAAAGACATCGCAGAGCTGTTGCGTTATCAATCACCATTAAAGAAAGAACTAACCACTTTTGACCTCGTCTTTTTAGGAATCGGCGCGATTATTGGAACCGGGATTTTTGTCTTAACAGGTGTTGGTGCGTTAAAGGCGGGGCCATCACTGATGCTTTCGTTTGTACTGGCTGCACTCTGTTGCTTATTTGCCGCTTTTTGTTACGCAGAATTCGCCTCGACAGTGCCGATTTCAGGTTCTGTCTATACGTATACGTACATTACGTTAGGTGAATTTTTAGCCTTCATTATTGGCTGGGATTTAATCTTAGAATATTTACTTGCGACTGCGACCGTATCCGTTGGATGGTCAGGGTATTTGGTCTCATTCATCGAAGGTATTGGCATTCACTTACCGCAGGCCTTAACCGCAGCTGCGGGAACCTATGCTAATAAAACGACCTTTATTAATTTACCGGCTATTTTTATTATTGGTGTTATCACCTTGGTCATCGCGATGGGCATTCGCCAAACAAAACGGGTGAACAACATCTTAGTGGCCATAAAAGTCGCAATTGTGCTATTATTTATCGTTGTGACAATTTGGTATGTTAAACCCGAAAATTGGACACCATTTGCTCCGTTTGGTTTCTTTACACATTCTGGTGGTGAATCGGTTGGTATTTTACCAGCGGCATCCATTGTGTTTTTCTCTTATATTGGTTTTGACGCGATATCCTCAAGCGCCGAAGAAACGGTGAATCCGCAAAAAAGTATCCCACGGGGGATTTTAATTTCACTTGGAATTTGTACGATATTGTACGTGATTATGACGGCCATTATGACAGGGGTTGTTTATTACCCTCATTTTGCTGATTATTTAGCAGCACCGGTATCCTATGTCTTACAGTCAGTGAATCAAAACTGGATGGCAGGGATTGTTAATGTCGGTGCCATATTAGGGATGACGACGGTGATGATTGTGATGTTCTATGGTCAGACCCGTGTAGCCTATGCCATGAGTCGTGATGGACTGTTTCCAAAAATATTCTCGAAAATAAATCCTAAAACAGATACACCGTTTACCGCTACGTTAATTACGGGTGGGATTTGTGCCTTAGCGGGAGGGTTTATTAATTTGAACGTCTTGTCTGAATTAGTAAACATCGGAACATTAACAGCCTTCTTCCTCGTGTCTATTGCCGTTATTATTTTACGGAAAACACAGCCCGATTTGAAACGCTCATTTAGAGCACCCTTTGTACCGGTATTGCCGATTGTGGCTGCCCTCTTTTGCTTAATGCTGATTGCCGGATTACAGTGGCAAACATGGCTACGCTTCCTCGTGTGGTTGCTAATTGGCGTCGCGGTTTACTTCTTATATGCCCGTCATCATTCGAAGATGAAATAAAAGCTTTACAACCTTATACTTTCGGAGTGAAAGTCTTGTTAATTAGTTGCAAAGTAGCGCTCTTTCTAAAAGCTAACACTAGCCTCATTAGAGGGTGGTGTTTTTTGTTAACGAAACTTTAATAAAATACCGACAACTTTATGACGGATACAAAAATGTGAAAAAAGTCGAGAGCGTGTGTGCTAACCTTAAATCAGTTATATATCGATTAGTAATGGAGGGATAGTATGGGGAAGCACAAGCGATTTAGGCCATTAGAACAAGACATCAAAAAATTATGGCGTAAGGATAAACATATTGTGAATGAAAATGCGAATAAAGACAGCACGGTTTTTAATACGCAACGGGATTTAACGGCAGGAATTGTAGCAAAGTATTATGCGATGCGTTACCAGTTACCTGAAAATGTTGCAGCAGCACATGAGGCTGGCGATATCCATTTTCATGATTTAGACTATTCACCGTATCAACCGCTAACGAACTGCTGTTTAATTGATATTGCAGGCATGTTGGAACATGGCTTTCAAATAGGGAATGCGAGTGTGGAGCCACCGCATTCGATTCAAACCGCAGCTGCTCAAATCGCGCAAATCATTGCGAATGTATCGAGCTCACAGTACGGTGGCTGCTCAGTTGACCGGATTGATGAAATATTAGCGCATTATGCGGAGTGTAATTATGAAAAACATCTCGTTAAGGCGAGCGAATGGGTGGAACCGAGTCGACGTGAAGACTATGCGCTGTCATTTACGAAGAAGGATATTTATGATGCAATGCAAAGTTTAGAATATGAGATTAACACCCTTTATTCAAGCAACGGTCAAACGCCGTTTGTGACCTTAGGGTTTGGTCTGGGAACATCTTGGATTGAGCGTGAAATTCAACAAGCCATTTTAAACGTACGGCTTGCTGGCCTTGGTAAACAACGGCAGACCGCAATTTTTCCAAAGTTGGTGTTTAGCTTGAAACGTGGCGTAAACTTGGAAACGACGGATCCCAATTACGATGTAAAAAAATTAGCATTAGAATGTTCAGCAAAACGGATGTACCCCGATGTGTTGAACTACGATAAGCTTGTGGAGATTACTGGTGATTTCAAGGCGCCGATGGGCTGTCGTTCTTTTTTGCCGGCTTGGAAAAATGCGAAGGGCGAATTTGAAAATGCAGGCCGGATGAATATGGGAGTGGTGACATTGAATTTACCGCGTTTAGCGATTCGTTCGCAAGCTAATAGCGAGCGTTTCTGGCAGTTATTTGCTGAACAGATGGTGACGATGAAAGAAGCCTTGCTATATCGTATTGAACGAACAAAAGAAGCGAAGCCAGAAAACGCCCCGATTTTATACCAATATGGTGCCTTCGGCGAACGGTTACAAAAGGGTGAGGCTGTTGATACGTTGTTTAAAGACGGTCGAGCGACAATCTCGATTGGCTATCTCGGATTATATGAACTGGCGGCACATTTCTTTGGTGCTTATCCCGAAAAAAATACCGAAGCGAAGGCCTTTATTTTAAGTGTGCTCCAAAAATTAAATGACTATGCCGCTGAGTGGCGTGAGGAGACTGGCTATTGGTTTAGTGTCTATGCGACTCCATCTGAAAGTTTAGCTGATCGTTTTAATCGCATGGACCGGGAACGCTATGGCGAAATTGCCTTTTTGACAGATAAGGATTATTATCAAAATTCATTCCATTATGACGTGCGAGAAAAAGTCTCGGCGTTTGAAAAAATCGACTATGAAAAAGCGTTTGCCCCTTTATCGTCAGGTGGTTTCATTCATTATTGTGAATACCCTGTATTAGTACATAACTTAGCTGCGCTTGAGAGCGTATGGGATTATGCTTATGACCGCGTTGCTTATTTAGGTACGAATACCCCGATTGATAAATGCTTTGAGTGTGGCTTTGAAGGCGAATTTAGACCGACTGCTAAAGGGTTTGAATGTCCGACCTGTCATAATCACAATCCGCTGACCTGTGATGTGGTGAAGCGAACCTGTGGATATTTAGGAAATCCTGTGAAGCGGCCAATGGTTCATGGGCGTCACGACGAAATTGTAAATCGCGTTAAACATACGAAGGCATCAAACGATGAGTGAGCTGAAACAATGGGTGGCTGAAGCGGTTAGTAAGCAACGGATAGCGTCCTATCAACCATTTAACGCGATTGATGGTGAAGGAATACGTTGCAGTGTGTATGTATCAGGCTGTCTCTTTAATTGTGAAGGCTGTTATAACAAGAGTGCTCAGTCATTTAATTATGGCATGGTATACAGTGCGTCCTTTGCCGACAAGGTGTTAAAGGATGTTGGTCATGAAGGTGTGACAGGTCTGTCGCTGTTAGGTGGGGAGCCTTTTTTGAACACGCAGGTGTGTTTAGATCTTGTGAGGAAGCTCCGTGAACTATACGGTCAAACACGTGATGTTTGGATTTGGACAGGCTATACGTATGCTGAACTATGTCAGGCGAGTGCGGATAAACAAGCATTACTGTCTTACTGTGATGTGCTTGTCGATGGCAAGTTCGAGCAAGCCTTATTTAGACCGAACTTACCTTTTAGGGGCAGTTTGAATCAAAAAATCATTGATGTCAAACAAAGCCGTGAACAACGACGGGTTGTACTTTATAAACAGTACGATTAGCAAATAACAAAGTGAGCAGCCATTTGGCTGTTTTTTTTTTGCAAATAGTCACGGTAGTAGTTGAGTAATGGTATAATGAAATAGTTTCAAAAAAGGACAGGAAAGAGATGATTTTTATGGCGGTTCTCTTACAGGGCGCCGAAGGCATTTTAACAATTTTAGTGATGATTGCACTTGGCTATTATTTATGCAGTAAAAAGTGGTTCGATGACCGAACAACCGGCGTGATTGTGCGCTTAATTATTATGGTAGCTTTACCGCTATACATGGTTAATAATATTTTAACGGATTTTACACGGTCACAATTGATTGACTTAATTCCAGGGTTAATCTATCCCTTTATATCAATGGCAGTGATGTTTTTACTCTCATTATTGGCAGTTAAGGTAGTTGGTGTTAATGAAGGACGTCGTGGCACCTTTAAATCGATGTTTCTTAATTCGAATACGATTTTCATTGGTTTACCAGTGAACCTCGCGTTGTTTGGCACAACGAGTTTACCGTATGTGCTGATTTATTACATGGCAAATACGATTTGTTTTTGGACACTTGGTGCGTATCTAATCGCCAAAGATGGTGAACATGAGCTCGAACGACCTTCTTTAAAAGTGACTTTATCACGGGTGTTCTCACCACCTTTTCTCGCTTTTTTAGTGGCGGTTGCCTTGTTGATGTTTAACGTCAAACTGCCAACGTTTATCATGGCAGATATGAATTATTTAGGCAGTATGACAACGCCATTATCAATGTTGTTTATCGGGATTTGTATTTTTAATGCGGGTCTTGAAAATGTTCGCCTAACAAAGGATGCCTGGGGAATTTTACTTGGTCGCTTTATTTTATCGCCCTTTGTGATGTTATGTATCGTTTATTATGCGGATATTCCGCAACTGATGAAAGAGGTTTTTATTATTCAAGCGGCAATGCCAGTCATGACCAATGCACCGGTGATTGCGAAGGTAAGTGGGGCGGATTCTGATTACGCTGCAATCATGGTGACGTTAAGTACCTTAACAGCTTTAATTGCAATTCCGTTCCTATTATTAGCAGTTTCGAATATTCAGTTTTAAGCGTTTTATTAACCAACGAGAACAGTATTATCTTAACAAGCTATCAAAAACGCCAATTTTGTTAGCTTATCTCACAAAAATAACGGAATATTCTGACAATTATTGCTTAGTACCTAAAAGTTGCCGTATAATTCAATCTCATAGAAGGATAACTTTCTAAATGCTTATCTTAAAAGGAGATGGTTCTTATGGCAGATACAGGTTTTGTATTTCTTTGCACATTGTTAGTATGGTTAATGACACCCGGATTGGCATTCTTTTATGGCGGTATGGGACAAACGAAAAATGTTTTGAGTACCGCGATGTATAGTTTTTCTGCAATTGTTGTTGTTTCTATTTTATGGGTAATGATTGGTTATAGTTTAGCTTTCTCAGAGGGCAATGCTTTCTTTGGTGGTTTTGATTATATCTGGTTAAATGATCTTGGTTTTAACATTCCGAAGGAAGGGATTCCTGATGTTTTAAATATGATGTTCCAACTGACCTTTTGTGCGATTACAGTCGCTATTATTAGTGGGGCAGTAGCCGAACGGATGAAATTTAGCGCATGGTTATTGTTCATCACCTTATGGGTACTATTAGTGTATACCTTCGTTGCTCACTGGGTATGGGGGGGCGGTTTTATCGGTGTTAATATCGGGGCCCTTGATTTTGCAGGAGGAACGGTCGTACATATTGCATCAGGTGTAACGGGATTAGTACTGGCGTTAATGCTTGGTAAACGGAAAGAAGTTACCTTACCGCACAATTTAACTTTAGTAGGTATTGGTGGTACGCTCGTGTGGTTAGGTTGGTTTGGTTTCAACACAGGGAGCGCGCTTAGCTTAAACGATGTCGCGATGCATGCCTTTGTTAATACGAGTACAGCTGCAGTCTTTGGGATTGTCGCTTGGGTAGGTCTTGAATGGGTGGTGAATAAGAAACCGACGTTACTAGGCACGATGAGTGGGGCATTAGCTGGTTTGGTAGGTATTACACCAGCTGCAGGTTTCGTTACCTTAACTGGTTCGTTGTTTATTGGTTTGTTAACAGGAGCCGGGTGTTATTGGGCAATTACGTTCTTGAAACCACGTTTAGGATATGATGATGCGCTTGATGCCTTTGGCTTACATGGTGTGGGTGGTGCGATTGGCGCGCTACTTACAGGTGTCTTTGCTAACAAAACAGTCGGTGGTGTTGATGGGTTATTGACTGGAAATCCACTGCTTGTTTGGGATCAGTTTTTAGCTATCATTATCACGGTTGTATTTGTAGCAGTCATGACGTTTGTGATTGCTAAGGTTGTTGGTTTAGTTACATCTTTACGCGTTACAAAACAAGCAGAACAAACGGGGTTAGATATAACAATTCATGGGGAACGGGCTTACCGCGAATAAGAGGAGGATGATACTATGGTAAATACAGGAATCTATAAAGTTGAAATCATTACACGAGATGGCAAGTTTTATGAGTTGCAAACAGCTTTGAAAGAAGTTGGGATTACCGGTATTACGGTGACAAATGCATTGGGAACAGGCCTTCAAAAAGGAGAACTTGAATTATATCGTGGTGTTAAACATGATACAAGCGTCTTTGAGCGAATCAAGATTGAAATCGTTGTGTATGAAGTGCCGGTCGAAACGGTGATTGATGTCACGAAAAAAATCTTGAGTACCGGCGAACCTGGTGATGGTAAAATTTTCGTTTATCCAATTTCACAGGTTGTTGATATTCGGACTGGTAAAGAAGGTAGCGAAGCGTTATAGGGAGAACTGAAAGTATTTTAAAGCCCGTTCTAAACTGCATTGATTGAATTAGGGGAAACGAAAGTGAAATCAGTTTGTTCAAGCGTTTATCAATTCGACAGGTCGTTCAAGCGCTTGTTTACCAGCGCTCGTAAATAAGTTGGACTTGGTCTACAATCTGACAGGAATCGCTCATTGCGATTCCTTTTTTTGAGCACCCAAAATAGCCAGATAGGGTGTTAAGTGTAACGAGTTAGTGATAAGGAAAACAATAAACGTGTAAAACACGAACATTAAATAAATACTTTGTAAAATCGTTCGATTATAAGTTGACGGTATTTATGTTTGTTTGTTACAATGAACATGAAAGCAAGACACGTGATTTTAGGGAAGAAAGATGGACTCAAAGTCGTATTAGAACAAACAACTCAGGAGGCGTCTATGACAATTGAAATTGGTGTAGTGATGGGCAGTACGTCAGATTGGCCCACAATGAAACTTGCCTGTGATTTATTAGCAGAATATGGTATCGCTTATGAGAAAAAAGTTGTGTCAGCACATCGAACACCAGATTTAATGTTTGACTATGCTAAAACAGCTCGAAAACGCGGTCTCAAAGTTATTATTGCCGGAGCAGGTGGTGCCGCTCATTTACCAGGTATGATAGCGGCACAAACAACCTTGCCTGTTATCGGTGTTCCGATTAAATCAAAAGCACTCAATGGCCTCGATTCATTGTTATCAATCGTGCAAATGCCAGGTGGTGTGCCTGTGGCAACAGTAGCAATTGGTGAGGCAGGTGCTAAAAATGCCGCTTTACTGGCCGCGCAAATATTGAGTATCACAGATGAGACAGTAGCTGAAAAATTAGCGCGAACACGCGAAAATATGCGCCTAAGCGTAATAGAAAGTAGTGATTCGCTTGAATAAACAGTTGTATCCCGGCCAAACAATTGGTATTATCGGGGGTGGGCAGCTTGGTCAAATGTTAGCCTTAACAGCAAAAGCAAAGGGCTTTTATGTGATTGTGGTTGATCCGCAAAGAAACTGTCCGTGCTCGCAAGTATGCGATGAACACATTGTTGCAGACTACACCGACCAAGCCGCATTAACAGTGTTAGCTGAACGTGCCGCTGTCGTGACCTATGAATTTGAAAACATTGATTACAATGCGTTACAACTGATTGAAAAAACAACAGTGGTGGCGCCTTCTGCATCGATATTAGCGATTACGCAGGATCGTATTCTTGAAAAGACATATTTGAGTGATTTAAGCATCAATGTTGCACCGTTTGCGGTCATCGTCGAACGTGATGACATCGATCAGGAAATTGTTGGCATTGGTTATCCGTGTGTCTTAAAAACAAGTAATGGTGGCTATGATGGTAAAGGACAAGTCGTGTTACACTCAGCAACAGATATTGATGAGGCCGTTGGATTATTAGC
Source organism: Brochothrix campestris FSL F6-1037 (assembly GCF_000525915.1). Taxonomy (GTDB): domain Bacteria; phylum Bacillota; class Bacilli; order Lactobacillales; family Listeriaceae; genus Brochothrix; species Brochothrix campestris. The sequence continues at coordinate 21,016 of NZ_AODH01000017.1, forward strand.
ACACGGCCCCTGTGTATTGGAGGCTTGGATTCCGTTTGAAGCAGAGGCATCAATTATTGTGGCACGAAACCATGGGGGGATGATAGAAACCTTTCCCGTGGTCGAAAACATTCATCGGCATAATATTTTGCATCAAACATTGGCGCCGGCACGCTTATCTGCAGCCGTTGTGCAACAAGCAGAAGCGATTGCACAGAAACTCGCGTTAGCACTCGATCTGGTAGGTGTGTTGGCGATTGAGTTATTTGTGGCAGCAGATGAGATTGTGTATGTGAATGAACTTGCACCACGACCTCATAATTCGGGGCATTATACGATGGAAGCCTGTGATGTGTCGCAGTTTGACCAGCATATTCGCGCCATTTGCAACTGGCCGTTGCCAAAACCGCAGTTGTTAAGTGGGGCGGTGATGACGAATGTTCTTGGTCAACACGTCGAGCAAACTTATGCTCAGATTGGCCAAAAGGCGCACTGGCACATTCATATGTATGGCAAAGATGAGGCCAAACACAATCGGAAAATGGGTCACCTGACCATTCTAACGGACACACTCGAAACAACTCAAGCAGAACTAAAAAACACCCGTATTTGGGATTAATTGGAGGAAATTACAAATGATAGAACGTTACACTCGACCAGAGATGGGCAATATTTGGACAACAGAAAACCGCTATAAAGCATGGCTCGAAGTTGAAATTTTAGCTGATGAAGCATGGGCGGAACTCGGTGTGATCCCGAAAGAAGATGCCAAAAAAATTCGTGCGAATGCAACATTTGATAGCGCGCGTGTTGCTGAAATCGAAAAAGAAACGCGTCATGACGTGGTAGCCTTCACGCGTTCAGTCTCAGAATCGCTCGGAGACGAAAAAAAATGGGTACATTACGGCTTAACTTCAACGGATGTTGTCGATACAGCGAACGGTTATTTACTCAAACAAGCGAATGATATTTTACGCACAGATTTACATAACTTCATCGAAATCATTAAAAACAAAGCGATTGAACATAAAGATACCGTAACAATGGGACGGACGCACGGTGTACACGCCGAGCCGACAACCTTTGGTTTGAAGTTAGCCCTTTGGTACTCAGAAATGAAACGTAACTTGGAACGTTTTGAACATGCGGCAAAAAGCATCGAATGTGGCAAAATTTCCGGTGCGGTTGGCACATATGCAAACATTGATCCGTTTGTTGAAAAATATGTTTGTGACAAAATCGGCATCGATGCGGATCCAATCTCAACACAGGTGTTACAACGCGACCGTCACGCTGAGTATGTGAGTACATTAGCGTTAATCGCGACCTCAATCGAAAAATTCGCGACTGAAATTCGCGGATTACAAAAATCTGAAATTCGTGAAGTTGAAGAAGCCTTTGCCAAAGGGCAAAAAGGATCATCAGCGATGCCGCATAAACGCAACCCAATCGGTTCTGAGAACATGACAGGTTTAGCGCGTGTGGTTCGTGGGCATGTGATGACAGCCTTTGAAAACGTAACGTTATGGCATGAACGTGATATCTCACATTCATCAGCTGAACGTATTATTTTACCTGATGCAACCATCCTCTTAAACTACATGTTGAATCGTTTCGGGAACATTGTGAAAAACTTAACTGTTTTCCCTGAAAATATGAAGCGCAACATGGAAGCAACGCACGGCTTGATTTATTCACAACATGTGTTATTAACACTAATTGATAAAGGTTTAGCACGTGAAACAGCTTATGATACAGTGCAACCACTTGCGATGCAATCATGGGAAGAAGCTGTGCCATTCCGTACGCTAATCGAAAATGATCCATTAATTTCTGCTAAGTTATCAGCAGCTGAAATTGAAGCCTGCTTTGACTACAATTACCACCTCACAAAAGTTGATTTTATCTTTGAACGTTTAGGTTTACTCACTAAAAAATAAAGAAATGGCAGCGTGCAATGCTTATCACCAGTTGGGTTGATAGGCATTGCACACTACTTGTAAGGGATGACGACATACCGTTTTCTCTTATTCAATATACCGAATTTTCGGAGTATTCTAAATAAATAAGGCTATATAGGGGGAAATACCATGCAAAAAGGTCACTTACTATATGAAGGAAAAGCAAAATCGTTGTACGCAACAGATGAACCAAACGTCATTTGGATGACGTATAAAGATGATGCAACAGCATTGAATGGGGCACGTAAAACGGCATTTGCTAATAAAGGTCGTTTGAATAACCAAATCTCAACCTTATTATTTCATTACTTGGAAAAAAACGGTGTGCAAACACACTTACTTGAGACATTATCAGAAACAGAGCAACTCGTTAAAAAAGTGGATGTCATTGCGCTTGAAGTCGTCGTTCGTAATGTGATGGCGGGTTCGCTGGCTAAAAAACTAGGCGTGGCTGAAGGGGCTGTCTTGGCGGAACCCATCGTTGAATTTTATTACAAGGATGATGCCTTAGATGATCCGTTCATCAATGAAGATCACATCCGTTTTTTAGGACTAGCGACCCTGGCCGAAATCGCAGAGCTTAAAACAGTCGCACATACGATAAACGCCCTTCTGCAAGAGCGTTTCAAAGCCGCAAATATCGAACTTGTTGATTTTAAAATTGAACTTGGGCGTTTAGCAGATGGCTCAATTGTGCTGGCGGATGAAATATCGCCGGATAGCTGTCGCTTATGGGATAGTGAAACGAAGCAAAAACTCGATAAGGATGTTTTTCGCCGCGACTTAGGCGACCTAGTATCGGTTTATGAAGAAGTATTGAGACGATTAACGGCATAAGGTAGTGAGACACACATCATAAAATAAGGAGTGAATGTCATGACGATGTTTAAAGTAAAGGTGTATGTAACGTTGAAGAAGAGTGTGTTAGACCCACAAGGGGTGGCAGTTAAAGAGTCATTAAACAGTATGGATTATCAAGAGGTACAAGACATCCGTGTCGGTAAGTACATGGAAATCATGATAGCCAAAAGTGAGCGTCCAGTTGAGGAAGTCGTCAATGAAATATGTGATAAATTACTTGCAAATCCAGTGATGGAAAACTATTGGTATGAGATTGAGGAGGTTGAAGAAGCGTGAAATTTGCAGTCATTCAATTTCCAGGCTCAAACTGTGATTTAGATATGTTACATGCAATTCGCGACAACTTAAACGAGAAGGCAGACTACGTTTGGTATCAAGCGACATCGCTTGAAGGCTTTGATGCCGTATTATTACCAGGTGGCTTTTCTTATGGCGATTATTTAAGAACGGGTGCGATTGCTAAGTTTGCACCGATAATGTCAGAGGTGATGCGCTTTGCCACCGAAGGCAAACCAGTGCTCGGTGTTTGCAATGGTTTTCAAATTTTGACAGAAAGTGGATTGTTACCCGGGGCGTTAATTCGTAATCAAAACCTCCATTTCATCTGTAAGACAGTGACACTCAAAGTGGCGAATAATGCGACCTTATTTACGAATCAATATGACAAGGAGGCGCGTTTAAGCATTCCGATTGCCCATGGTGAAGGAAATTATTATTGTGATGATGCGACTTTAGCTGAACTGACAGCCAATCAACAAATTGTCTTTACGTACGAAGGTGAGAATCCAAACGGATCGCGTGAGGCGATTGCAGGTATAACAAACAGAGCGGGCAATGTATTAGGAATGATGCCTCATCCAGAACGAGCGGTTGAAGACTTGCTCGGTAGTGCAGATGGTTTAAAACTATTTCAATCAATCGTCAACCAATGGAGGGAAACAAATGCTAACTAAAACAGAGCCTAGTGCAGCAACAATTGCAACGGAACAACTTTACTTAGAAATGGGCTTGACTCCCGCTGAGTATGACCTCATTTGTACCATCTTAAAACGCCAACCGAATTATACCGAAACAGGGCTGTTCTCAGTGATGTGGTCAGAACATTGCAGCTATAAAAATTCGAAACCGGTGTTGGCGAAGTTTCCAACAACGGGTGAGCAAGTGTTAATGGGACCTGGTGAAGGTGCAGGGATTGTTGATATTGGTGATGGACAAGGTGTTTGTTTTAAGGTAGAAAGTCATAATCATCCGTCATACGTTGAACCGTATCAAGGAGCAGCGACAGGTGTCGGTGGCATTATCCGTGATATTTTCTCGATGGGCGCTCGACCGATTGCAATGTTAAACTCGTTACGTTTTGGTGAGATTGATAACGCCCATACAAAGTACTTAGTGAATGAAGTAGTCGCGGGTATTGCTGGTTACGGGAATTCAATTGGTATTCCAACAGTCGGTGGTGAAATTCAATTTGAACCAAGCTATGCTAAAAACCCGCTTGTTAACGCGATGTGTGTCGGTATTATCGATCAAAAAGACATTCAAAAAGGAAAGGCTGCTGGCGTCGGAAACTCGGTAATGTACGTGGGAGCAAAAACAGGTCGTGATGGCATTCATGGTGCAACCTTTGCCTCGGTTGAATTCAGTGAAGAAGGCGAACAACAACGGTCAGCTGTTCAAGTAGGCGATCCATTCATGGAAAAACTACTAATCGAAGCCTGTTTAGAAGTCATTCAAAACCATTCGGCTATATTAGTCGGAATTCAAGACATGGGTGCAGCCGGATTAGTGAGTTCATCGAGTGAAATGGCATCAAAAGCCGGATCAGGCTTACGCTTGAACATGGATGCTGTCCCGCAACGTGAAACGCAGATGAGTGCTTATGAAATGCTCTTGTCGGAATCACAAGAACGGATGTTACTCTGTAATTAAAAAAGGGCATGAACATGAGATTCAAGCGCTGTTTGAACGCTATGGCTTAGAAGGCGTTATTATTGGCGAGGTAACTGATGATGGCATGTATACCATTAGTCATGGCGGTGAAATTGTCGCGAATGTGCCGGTAGATGCATTGGCAGAAGATGCACCCGTTTATCATAAAGAAGCACGTGAACCACAGCAATACCGTGATTTTCAAGCACAGGCACCGTTTGTGCCGGTCATTGCTGATACTGCGAAGTTGTGGGAGCAATTAATTGCCCAACCGACAATTGCGAGTAAACGTCATGTGTATGAACAATTTGACTACCAAGTACGTACAAATACGGTCGTGTTACCAGGTTCTGACGCCGCAGTGCTGCGCGTTCGTGGGACGAACAAGGCGATTGCGATGACGGTTGACTGCAATTCACGTTACCTTTACTTAGACCCAAAAGTCGGTGGTCAAATTGCGTTGGCTGAAGCCGCACGGAACATTGTGTGTTCAGGAGCGCAACCGTTGGCGATTACAGATGGCTTAAACTTTGGAAATCCCGAAAAACCCGAAATTTTTTGGCAAATTGAGCAAGCAGCGGATGGTATTGCAGAAGGCTGTCGTGTGTTAAATACGCCCGTTATTTCAGGAAATGTGTCCTTGTACAATGAAACAGATGGTGAGGCTATTTATCCGACACCGGTCATTGGGATGGTTGGTTTGGTGACGGAATTAGAACATGTCACAACGCAATCGTTCAAACAAGCGGGCGATTCCATCTTCTTAATCGGTCAAACGAAGGCTGAATTTAACGGTTCAGAATTGCAAAAACTGCAAGAAGGTGCGATTAGTGGTAAAGCTCCGACGATTGATTTAACTATCGAGCAAGCGTATCAATCACAATTATTAACAGCGATTCGTAGTGGATTAGTCGCTTCGGCTCATGATTTAGCTGAGGGTGGTTTGGCAATTGCATTGGCGGAATCAGCCTTTAAAGGCAAGTTTGGTGTTAATGTGACAGTGCCATTTACGAGTGACCTCTTGTTCAGTGAATCACAATCACGCTTTTTAGTCTCAGTCTCAGCGGCTAACCACGACGCTTTTGCGGCTCAGTTTGGTGAAGCAGCTGTTGCAATTGGGCAGGTGAGTGCTGACGGTGTGCTACGGGTACAGGCAACAAATGAAGACGTTGAAGTGAACACAGCTGTTTTAGAAACTGCTTGGGAGGCGACACTGCCATGTCTACTGAAATAAGAGGATTAAATGAAGAATGTGGGGTCTTTGGTGTTTGGGGACATGATGAAGCGCCATCTGTTACTTATTTTGGTTTGCATAGTTTACAGCATCGAGGGCAAGAAGGCGCAGGCATTTGTGTCACTGACGGCGAAAAAATCGACGGTCACCGTAACTTAGGCTTGCTCGCCGATGTTTTTAAAAATGGTGAATTGGATGAGCTACAGGGAGCAGGTGCCATTGGTCATGTGCGCTATGCCACAGCTGGTGGTAAGACGTTGCAAAATGTGCAACCGATGTTGTTCCACTTTCAAAACTCATCGTTAGCACTTGCTCATAATGGTAATCTAATTAATGCTGACACATTGCGTGGCAAGCTCGAGCGTGAAGGTGCTATTTTTCAGTCGAGTTCAGATACGGAAGTGCTTGCCCATCTTATTAAGCGCGGGATTTCAGATGACTTTTATGATAATCTAAAAGCAGCTCTCTGTCAGGTAAAGGGTGGTTTTGCCTACTTATTATTAACAGAGGATGCGATGATTTGTGCGTTGGATCCGAGTGGATTTCGTCCCTTGTCGATTGGTCGTTTAGGCGATTCGTACGTCGTTGCTTCAGAAACGTGTGCCTTTGATGTTGTTGGTGCTGAGTTTGTTCGCGATGTTGAGCCGGGTGAAATGATTATCTTTGATAAGGATGGCATGCACATTGACCATTACCGTACAGATACACAACATGCCATTTGTAGCATGGAATATGTTTACTTTGCGCGTCCTGATTCTAATATTGCTGGAATTAACGTGCATACGGCACGTAAACGGATGGGGGTTACCTTAGCCCAAGAAGCACCAATTGAAGCTGATATGGTGATTGGTGTCCCTGATTCAAGTATTTCAGCAGCGATTGGATATGCCGAAGAAGTCGGGTTGCCGTATGAACTCGGCTTAATTAAGAACCGTTATGTCGCCCGCACGTTTATCCAACCAAGCCAAGAGCTTCGTGAGCAAGGTGTGAAGATGAAACTGTCGGCAGTTAGTGGTGTCGTTAAAGGCAAGCGTGTCATTATGATTGATGATTCGATTGTCCGTGGTACGACGAGTAAACGCATTGTGAGGTTGCTGCGTGAGGCGGGTGCGTTAGAAGTACACGTGCGGATTGCCTCACCACCGTTAATGTACCCTTGTTTTTATGGCATTGACATTCAAACACGTCGCGAATTAATTGCAGCCAACTACACTGTGCCTGAAATTTGTGAGCAAATTGGGGCTGATTCATTGGCGTACTTAAGCTGTGATGGACTCGTCGATGCGATTGGTCGTCCGTTCCCGAATGAGAAGTATGGTGGCATTACGATGGCCTACTTCAATGGCGATTATCCAACGGGCTTATATGACTATGAACAATCGTACCGTGAGAGTTTAAAAGAGAGTTCAATACGCTAAGGAGGACGAGATGATGACAAAGAATGCTTATGCACGTGCCGGTGTTGATGTAAACGCAGGTTACGAAACAGTTGAACGTATCAAAAAACATGTGAAGCGCACAGAGCGCGTTGGTGTAATGGGGGCAATTGGTGGGTTTGGCGGGATGTTTGATCTCTCAACCCTTGGCTTAAAGCAACCGGTGCTTATTTCGGGCACTGACGGGGTCGGTACTAAATTAATGGTTGCTATTGCGGCCGATAAACATGAAACAATCGGCATCGACTGTGTGGCTATGTGTGTCAACGACATCGTTGCACAAGGAGCGGAACCGTTGTTTTTCTTAGACTACATTGCAACCGGCAAGGCGATACCAACACGACTTGAACAAATCGTAGCCGGTGTCGCGACGGGTTGTGAGCAGGCGGGCTGTGCTTTGGTCGGCGGTGAAACAGCTGAAATGCCAGGCATGTACGGTGAAAACGATTATGATTTAGCAGGCTTTACTGTCGGTGCAGTTGAAAAAGAGCAGGTGATTACGAACGAGCGGGTGCAAGCCGGTGATGTCTTGATTGGCATTCCTTCGAGCGGCATTCATAGTAATGGTTACTCGCTTGTACGTGCGATTATGTTTGAACAAAATAACTTTAGCCTCACTGAACAATTACCTAAATTAGCAGAACCACTTGCTGATGAGTTATTGAAACCTACGAAAATTTACGTCAAACCGATTTTAGCCTTACAAAAGGAAGTTGCAATTCATGGGATTAGTCATGTAACTGGTGGTGGTTTTGTCGAAAACATTCCACGGATGTTACCGTCAAACTATTCAGCCAAAATCACACTAGGTTCGTGGCCGATGTTACCGATTTTTGGGGCTTTACAAACGTATGGTGCTGTACCACCACTTGAAATGTACGAAATATTCAACATGGGGATTGGGATGATTGTCGCGGTTGCACCAGCAGATGTGGCGACGGCCCAAGCGGCCTTGCTAGCAGCTGGTGAGGCTTCTTATGTGATTGGTTCGGTTCAAACTGACGAAGCCCATACTGTTTATTTTGAGGAGGCCTAAGATGAAATTAGCAATTTTTGCTTCAGGTAACGGCTCGAATTTTGCGGCTTTGTTACGTGCGAGTCAGACGGGTGCATTAGCTGGTGAAATTGCCTTGCTCGTCTGTGATCGCGCGGAGGCACTCGTGATTGAACGGGCCAAAAGTCAAGGCATTGCAACATTGGTGTTTAATCCACGTGCATTTGAAACAAAGGCGGCGTTTGAAAAGATGATCGCACAACGCTTAGTGGAATTAACGATTGAGTTAGTCGTACTCGCAGGCTACATGCGACTGATTGGCCCAACCTTACTGGCGGCTTACGAAGGCCGAATCATTAATTTGCATCCGTCGTTACTACCACTTTATCCAGGTAAGGCGGCAATTGAGCAAGCGTATAATGCGGGTGACGCCCAAACAGGCATTACGATTCATTACGTCGATGCAGGAATGGACACTGGCAGACCGATTGCCCAATTTAAGGTACCACGCTTAAAAACAGATACATTAGACCAATTGGAAGAACGGATTCATCAAGCAGAATACAAACATTACCCAGCAGTCATTCAAGCACTTATACAATCGAAGGGAACGGTGGCAAAATAATGAAACGAGCATTAATTAGTGTGTCAGATAAAACAGGAATATTAGAGTTGGTTGAGCAATTAATTGCCCTTAATTTTGAAATTGTATCGACTGGAGGTACAAAGGAGTTAATCGCTGAGGCAGGTTTACCTGTAATCGGGATTGAAGAAGTAACAGGCTTTCCTGAAATGTTAGATGGTCGTGTCAAAACCTTACATCCACTCATTCATGGTGGCTTATTAGCCCGTCGAGATGATGAACAACATATGGCAGCAGTTGCTGCACACGATATCACACTGATTGATCTTGTTGTGGTCAATTTATACCCGTTTCAAGCAACGATTTCAAAGCCAGATGTGGCGTTAGCCGATGCGATTGAAAACATTGATATCGGTGGTCCCTCAATGTTACGTTCGGCAGCAAAAAACTATCAAAGTGTCACTGTGATTGCTGATGCGGCTGACTATGATGTCGTCTTAGCTGAATTACGCGAGCATGACGACACGACGTTTGCAACACGTCAACGTTTAGCTGCAAAAGTATTCCGTCACACAGCTGCTTATGATGCATTGATTGCTGGGTATTTAACGACGGTTGTTGGCGAAGAATACCCCGAAAAATTAACGTTAACCTATAATCGTAAACAAGCGTTGCGTTATGGTGAAAACCCGCATCAATCAGCGAGTTTTTATGAGGAACCGATTGCAACACAGGCATCGATTGCAACGGCTGATCAATTACATGGCAAAGAATTGTCCTACAATAATATCCGTGATGCTGATGCGGCCTTACAAATCGTCCAAGAATTTACTACTGAAGCAGCGGTTGTGGCTGTTAAACATATGAATCCTTGTGGTGTCGGTTTAAGTACAACGATTGAAGCGGCCTTCTTGAAAGCATATGAAGCCGATCCAACCTCGATTTTTGGAGGAGTACTCGCATTTAACCGTGAGATTGATTTAGCTACGGCTGAACATTTAAGCAAAATGTTCCTTGAAATATTAATTGCACCAAGTTATAGTGAAGCGGCCTTAGAGCTGTTGACACAAAAGAAAAACCTCCGATTATTACAATTACCAATTGATGGAGCGGCACCTGTGTCACATGTTAAAACAAGTGTAGCGGGCGGTTTACTGATTCAATCGAGTGATGTTGTCATAGAAGATGAGTCTCAGTGGGAAGTTGTCACTGAAGTGGCACCAACAGCTGAACAACTCGCAGCGCTTGCATTTCAGTGGAAGGTTGTTAAACATATTAAATCAAATGCGATTGTCATCGGTGACCATCAACAAACAGTTGGTGTCGGCGCCGGACAAATGAACCGCGTTGGTGCAGCTAAAATTGCTTTTGAACAAGCGGGCGAACGTACGCAAGGCGCGGTATTAGCAAGTGATGCGTTCTTCCCAATGCCTGATACGATTGAAGAAGCAGCAAAGGTAGGTATCCGTGCGATTGTTCAACCGGGTGGTTCAATGAAAGATCAAGCATCGATTGATGAAGCAAACAAACATGGTATCGCGATGGTATTTACGCGTGTGCGTCATTTTAAACATTAATTAATGGCTGTTGCTTAACTGAGGAGGAATTGAAATGAAAGTGTTAGTGATTGGCAGTGGTGGGCGTGAGCATGCCATCAGCAAAAAACTACAAAAAAAGTCCCCAAGTGACTCGCGTCTATTGTGTACCAGGCAATGCCGGTATGGCGCAAGATGGTATTAAATGCATCGCTATTGCTGAAACCGATAGTCAAGAACTGATTGCCTTTGCAAAAAAACAGCGGCTTGATTGGGTCTTTGTCGGGCCAGAAGTGCCATTGTTAGCAGGTGTAGTCGATGACTTACAGGCAGCCAACATTCAGGTGTTTGGTCCGCAAAAAAAGGCGGCGATTATTGAAGGAAGCAAGGATTTTGCCAAACAGCTGATGCAATCGTATCACATTCCGACGGCAGCCTCTCAAACATTTACGGTTTATGACGAAGCGAAAACCTACATCGAAATGAAGGGAGCGCCAATTGTGATTAAGGCGGATGGGCTTGCAGCTGGTAAAGGTGTCGTTGTCGCTGAAACAACGACCGAAGCACTCGAAGCCGCCTATGCAATGCTCTGTGATAACCAGTTTGGCGCCTCAGGTGCGGCAATTGTAGTGGAAGACTTCTTGGTTGGTGAAGAATTTTCATTGATGGCCTTTGTTGATGGTGAAAACGTCTATCCGATGGTTATTGCTCAGGATCATAAGCGGGCCTTAGCGGGAGATAAAGGCTTGAACACGGGTGGAATGGGGGCATATGCGCCTGTACATCATATCAGTCAAGCGGTCATTAATGAGGCGGTTGAAACAATCTTAAAACCGACGGCGGTAGCAATGGTAACGGAAGAACGTTCGTTTACAGGGATTCTATATGCCGGACTTATCTTGACAGCATCAGGTCCGAAGGTAATTGAGTTCAATGCCCGCTTTGGTGATCCTGAAACACAGGTGGTACTCGATCGCTTGACCTCGGATTTCGCGACTGTGATTACCGATATATTAGCGCATCGCACACCCACACTTACATGGCAAACTGACGGTGTCACCTTAGGTGTTGTGCTCGCGAGCAAAGGCTACCCACAGGCGTATGAAAACGGCAAATTACTCGCTGGGTTTGAACAACTCAATCATGACACGGCTGTGTTTCATGCGGGTGTGGCTTTAAATGCCACAAACGAACTCGTTACTAATGGTGGTCGTGTCAGTTTGTTAGCAATGCGGGCGAAGACAATGCAAGCAGCCCAAGCAATGCTCTATCAAGAATTGAAAAAAATCGATACGCGTGAACTCGTATACCGTGAAGATATTGGACATCGGGCAGCGACAGCAGAACGACCAACGTCACCAAGATAGTCTTAATCGGTATTCGTAGCCAGAGTTGCTGCAATTAGTGTCACAGAAATAGCAGTTTAATTCGACTTTGTCTACAAGCTGGCAGGTAATCATTTGATTACCTGTTTTTTTGCGTGTAGCAACTTCATCTTAACTTCACATAGGGTTCATTCATGCTTTATATCGATTGTTTATACTAACGTTAACAAAGAAGAGGAGTGATTAAGTGAAGGTTTTAAAGCGAATGCTAAAGAGCACAATTAATTTAAAAAAGAGGACGTTAATTCTAGGGTTGTTATTTTTAGTCGTCTTAACTTTTTTAATATCAGGTTCCGCGGTGCAACAATCATTGAAGGAAGTCTTAAATACGAATCGCGATAAAGTGAATGCGATTGTCTCAATTAATATCAATCTTGATACGATTATGCAAGAGATGATGAGTGCTGATTCGGGAAAATCAAAAAAAAAGCGATTGATGCAGAAATGGTCAAAAAAGTAAAAAAAATCAAAATATGTGAAAGATTTTTCTGTGCAAGCAAAAGAAAGTGTCTTTACACAGTTTTCAAGTAAGGAAAAAGATCCACGTGCAGGTTATGCTGCAACAGATACACAGGTGTCAATTTTAGATAGTACTAATAAACAAGTGGCTTCATCAAACATTGATTTGTTAGATGGTAAGCTTCCAAGTGACTCGAAAGTCAAAAATCCAGTGATTGTATCACAGGCTTATATCGATGAATACAAGGTTAACATTGGCGACACCTTAGAGTTAGAATTACAAAATATGGATGACAGCCAAACAAAGAAAAAATTCAAAGCAACAATTACAGGTGTGTTTGAATTAACAGCCGATAACCCGGATGTTTTGAAACAGCAAGAAAAAAACGTTGATGTATGCAAATGAAAAGCTAGTTAACACATTGAAAAAAGAAAACTTGGCAGGTCAAGCACCTTCACCCTTTACAGGCTATGACAAGATTAAAGTAGAACTTAAGGATCCCGCTGATACGGATAAGTTTATTGCCGAAATGAAAGCTGATGGCGGTGATTATGGTTGGCTTGAGTTCAAGAGCAGTTATGGTGAATTTAAAACGATTAGTGAAATGATTGATAAATTGATTAGCATGTTTACGACATTGAAAATTGTTATTTTTATTGTGGCAGCCTTAATTATCAGTTTGGTGATGCTGTTATCATTACGCGAACGAAAAAGAGAAATTGGCCTATTACTGGCGCTAGGTGAGAAAAAAGTGAATATCTTAGCCCAGATGTTTTTAGAAGTGGCCTTTGTGCTCATCGCAACTTTTATTATTAGTTTTGGGGTGGCTAGTTTTGTAACAACCCCACTGGCGACCAATTTTGTCAATGAAGAAATGTCGACGACCATTAGTGAAAATGACAGTGCCAATACGGGCATGCCAAAAGGGCCGAATTATGTCGAAGACACGAGTACAAAATTAGATGCTGATACAGGAATTGATGAAAAAAATAAGCTGGATATCACAGGTGCCCTCTTTGTATTCTTGATTACGCTTGTAATTACGGCGATATCGACCTTGATACCAACGATGCGTCTACTGAAAAAAAGTCCAACAACAATATTATCGACGAAAGAATAGGAGGAATACTATGTTAGAAATAAAAAAAATCTCACATCATTATCATGAGCAACAGGTGTTGAATCAAATTAGTTTTACGTTCGAAGCGGGTAAAATATACGCGATTGTAGGGGAATCTGGTGTTGGTAAAAGCACGTTTTTATCCGTTATATCAGGATTGGATTTTTTACAAACAGGTGAAATTTGGTATCAAACAAAAAAAAGTGACGAACTTCGATTGTTACCGTCGCCAAATCGGCTATGTTTTTCAAGCCTTTAATTTAGTACCGTACTTATCAGCGGTTGAGAATGTTCGATTGGCACTCGACATTCATGCTAAAGTGAAAACAATCGCGCAGATAAAAGAAATTTTGAAATCTGTTGGAATTGTGGGACAAACGTTAGAGAAAAAATGTGCTGATTTATCAGGTGGTCAACAGCAACGGGTAGCGATTGCACGGGCGGTCGCCTTAGATGAAAAATTAATTATTGCTGATGAACCAACGGGAAATCTTGATAAAAATAATGCGAAACATGTGTTGGAAATCTTCGAGCATTTAAAATTAGAAGGTAAATGTATTATTATGGTGACGCACGATCGCCAACTAGCGAATCAAACCGATATCGTTTTAACGTTAAAGGCAGGGGAGTTAGTTGTGTTGAAAGATTAAGCTGATGTATCAAAACAGCCAGGTCGATGATAACATCGCTTGGCTGTTTTTATCGTAGTACGAGGGGAGTTAGTTGTACTGTAAAAGTGAGTCTGTTAGATTGAAATAAAGAGGTGAAACGATGTCTAAAAACATTTTGATTATTGAAGATAATATTACGATATTGAACAGCAGGTCAAACAGTTATATGCCTCATTGGAACAATCTCAGCGAAAAATCGAAACAGAAATGCAGGTCGTTAAGTCATTAGAACAGTCAAATTTAGCACTCTTACAAGGCATTACGCATGAAATGAAAACACCGTTGATGTCGACCAAGCTGTTGTTGAATGAATTGCAATTGGACGATGCCAATCGGACTGTAATTGGGCAGGTCAATCAACAAATGACTAATTTAGAAAAACTTATCAGAGAAATCTTATTTGTGACACAACGAAAATATTTAGCAAGTAATAATATGAAAAGTGCGGTTTCACGAGTATTAGATCGTGTCATTACCAACTATGATGTGTTGTTAGATGATAAGCAGTTGACGGTTGAACGAACGATTGAAACTGAGTTTTATATGAAGCTCGATGAAAAAATGTTAGAGAAAATTTTGTCGAATTTAGTGAGCAATGCCATTCATTATACAGTCGAGCGAACGGCAATTAAAATTTACGTATTAGCTGATCGCATCATCATTGCCAATCAGTTTGAAGATAAAGGGAAGATTAATTGGAATCGAATTGGTGAGCCGTTTATGGCCTTTGGCTCTGAGCGAGGAACGGGCTTAGGTATTTATATAATCAAAACGATTTTAATTAATACACCCTATGTCTTTACGATTGATCATCAAGCCAACAATTACTTCACGGCGGAAATCAGCCTTAAGAGTGCTCCTTGCGACGGTAAATAATCGCTCACCTTTTTCTTCCAAGCTGTTTGCTTCTAACGGGTTGCTTTCACTTTTAATTGTCCAGTTCAATCAACCAGAAGCTTTCACCTTTCAGAAAAAGGCTTGCGACGGTAAATAATCGCTCACCTTTTTCTTCCAAGCTGTTTGCTTCTAACGGGTTGCTTTCACTTTTATAAATAGATTACATCATCATAGCAGTTGTCGTACGTATCATCATGTGTGACTAGCACAACTGTACAGCCACTCGCATTAATCGCTTGGAGCAATCTCATGATGTCGGCAGCATTATCACGGTCGAGGGCGTTAATTGGTTCATCCGCAAATAATAGGCGTGGTTGTCGGAGTAAGCAGCGAGCAATGGCGACCCGTTGTTGCTCGCCACCACTCAAACGGAAAATCGGTTCATCAAGAAGGGTGTCAGCTAAATTAACCTTGCATAACACAGCTAGGCAACGTTGTTTGCACTTTTTAGCGGATAATCGTTCGTATCTTAGCGCGATGATAAGATTTTCCATGACGGTTTCGTTGGGCATTAAGCCGAAGTCTTGGACGATAAAACTGATGTCCTGGCGGTAAAGGCGACTTTTTTTAGACCAGGACAGCATGGTAACATCGGTTTCATCGAACAATAATTGACCACTTGTGAGGGGTTCAATTAAGGCGAGGCAATTGAGTAAGGTGGATTTTCCAGCACCACTTTTACCTTTAATGGCGACAAAGCTGCCAGATGGAATCGTGAAGGAGCACTGTTTGAATAAGATTTTATCATCGAAGCGTTTGGTTGCGTGACGTAAGGTGAGTTTCATTGCCGACTTCCTTTCAGTAAACTATTTTTAATACGGTAGAGGTAGCAATAGAGCAAACCGGACTCCAACAATGCGAGTGTGAAAAACAGCCAACTATAAATGACCTTATGTGTCCCAAATAAGTTGTAACAAAGTAGTACGAGCCATGGAAGGCAAGCGATGAGGAAGAGTGGGGCAAACAAGCGTGTCAGCGAGTAGCCGTGTTGGAGCAGTACCTGGTTTTTTTTTACATGGAGCAATAAATAATGGTGAGTGAAGGCAAAGGTTAGCAGTAAATAAAGCAAGCTTAAGACTCCGAGCAATGTGCCAAGCAGGCGTAAAAGGCTACTGTAATCACTCAATTTGTCTTTGAGATAATGCTGAGCAGGAATGATTTGGGGATACGTTTTTTTGAAACCCGTGTTTTCGGATGATTTTTTTGAGTGATGCATGCGTTGTTGAGGGGTTTCCAACAAAAAAACTGTTTGCGTTGCCACTCATACTATCCGCATAGGCCGATAAGTTCGGATCAACATTTTGAACAGTTAACACTTTAATGACGGGATTTTTAAGCGGACGTTGATAGGGAAGAAAGGTGAGTAATGGCTGATTATCGAGAATTTCAATATAGCGGTAATGTAGTGGTTCAGGCTTGCTTTTTAAACCGAAGGCCTGTCCTAATTCAATGTTTTGGAAGCGATGTTCTTCTTCAATCGCTTTTTTGATGTGTGCGCGTTGCGAATAATAGTGCGAGGGTATGAGCGTGATGAGCGTGTCATCGTCATTGTTAAAGTGGAGTGCTTGTCCGTTCGTATCGCGGATATCGTTTAGCGCCAAGTAGTCAGGTGAGACCCAGACCTCATTCGTTGTATAAGGTTCATGACCTGGTGAGTAACGATTTTCCTGTAATTGTTCGTCGGTGTCAGAGGTTGGATAAAAAAGTAAGAGTCCTTCTTTGTAATAATCAGCAAACAGTTGATTGTGACGCACAAGTTGGCTCAAAATTGCTTTTTCGTCGGCCTTTTGTGTTAAGGCGAACCGTAGTGGTAAGTAATAATGATGAGCGACGGCAGTGATGATACGGTCTGTTTTTGCTTGTTCTGTCACGACATAATAAAATTGTTGATAGCCTAGTTGTAAAAGCAGTAGTAATAGAAGGCTGATGAATAGTTTTGCACCAAGAAGCAATTGTACCATTCGTTTGAGGGGAGTATCACCTTTGAGTGAGCGGGCGTTAAAAGGATAAAGACTGAGGGCAATGCTGAGGATGATATAGCTAATAATGAAGGCAAGTAAACCGAGGGAAATCGCAAATAAAGCAACCTTAAAGGCTGGCTGAATTCCATGATAAAAATAATCGAACAGGGCGAATGAAAGCGCCACCAATGGAATGAGTAGGGTATAGGGCAACTGTTTGCGGAGAATATCATGTAACAGAGAAAAGCGCCGGAAACCGAGCATTAATTTGATGCTATTGTGGCGGTAGTTAATGTAGTAATCACAAATTAACAGGAGCATTAAAATGAGGACTGTTAAAACGAGGCTAAGAAAAATAGCGGCTTGAGCCCCAATTATAGGGGGACTTCCTCCCGTTTGAGGTGGGGCGCGATGGTAATGGCAACACCTGTTTCTTGTTGGATATGTGCAACGATTATTTCGATTGCTGGCGAAGTCTTACTTCGTTGAATGCGATAGTTGCCACTTTTAAGGTCGTCGTCTGTCATTTGATTCAAAGGTAAAAGAACCAACTGATTCATTGCTGAAAACAGGTGGTTCCGATTACTATAATGGCTATTTCCAATCGCTTCAAGGTCTAATTCAGCCAGAATTCGTTGCTTATTCTGCGTTAATTGAGCATAGACGACTTGGGTCGTCGCGTTTGAGCGCGCGGCTATTTTATAAAGATTAAACTGATAGGTCTGACTAAGTGTCTTTAATTGTTGTGACCACGAGTGTGTATCGATGACATCAGCGTTATCCGCAAATGTCACGTTATAGGAGCGATTATCTTTGACTGCTTGGTAGTGCTGCGCTTGTTGAACTGTTAAAAAAAAGCGTGTTGAGAAGAACAAGAGCAAAGCAATGGTAGTGAAACTAAGGAGTAACGCTTTTTTCATTAGGGATGCACCCTTTCTTTATTAACGTGTTGACCAATAAGAGTTATTAGAGCTATAACTCCAATACCACGCAGTCTGAGCTTTTGCCGTTTTTTTTGCTTTAACCCATGGTGAATAGGAATAAACATCGTTCATCATCGATGTCGTCCGGTGTTCTTTTTTAGAGTGATCGTATTCACTCTTTTGTCTGTATTGAAATATTATTGACATTTGAACCATGTATCGGAATTTCCCACCACCGGCATCTATTTCTATCCGATTGATATCTGTAGGTGTCTGGTCAATATTAATTGAATCAGACAGAGTCTGTGCGTTAACAGGAGGGACGATGGATGTACTGAGGATGAGGAAAAGGAAAAAACACTTCACTGGAAAGTTAATCATGAAAATCATCTCCTTTATAATTGATAGACTTAGTCTAAAACATCGAATAGCTAATTACAAGGTAAATAGACTTTAAAAATTATTAAGGGTGAATAATTAAAGCGCGCTAGGCATGACTTTGATTGTTTTTATCAGTGTATGTTGTTCATCATAAAAGTTGAGTCGTTTGATTTTAGTTAAATCAAACACAGAAGCATTAATTTGCAGATGTTCTTTGTTGGTTAATGAGAAATCATTCGAGACAGATAAATAAACTTCTAACATAGCTGAATCTGTTTGATTGTTGTTACACCAATAACTTGTAAGGCTTTTATAAAAGGGTAAATCAGTGTAAACATCAATTGTAGCTTTTGCGGCATCCATGTGCGCATTAAGTATTTGTTGTGGCTGCGTGATACTTGTAACCTTAGGGTGAGCCACAAAAAAAAAAACAGAGCGAGAGTGAAAATTAAAATATAGCTAGACAGTATTTTAATTTCATGAATTGCAAGAATAAGTTAGCCACCACGTGCCGAATCATGATAGTAAGTTTACTTTTTAATTTGTGAACAGCTGAAGTTTTGTAATTTCTTCTAAAAATAGCTCTTTTGGTGTTTGAAATCCTAAAATCCGACGTGGCAAATTATTCATCCATGTTTGAATCCTTTGGACAAGTTGATCACTTACATCACTGACAGAACGTCCTTTTGGAATGAATCTTCGAATGATTCCATTATGATTTTCATTGGTGCCACGTTCCCAAGAGGAATAAGGATGTGTG
>NZ_AODH01000018.1 GCF_000525915.1 Brochothrix campestris FSL F6-1037
ACGCTTCAGATAACGCACCAATAGAATTGTTTCATTCCTCGTTAAAGTCTGAAACATTCTACATTAACAAAGAACCGATTGGTTCTAATAACATCGTAATCGATAGTGTTGAAAATTACATTACATTTTGGAATAACAAATGCGTCTTAACTAAATGAGGTCATCTTTCACCAATAGATTACCGGATTACCGGAAAAAGATGACCTAATGAGATGCTCTTTTTAAATTGTGTCAAAAAGCAGTTGCATTCCCGTGCTGTTATGCAACTAAGTTGTCTTTTTTTTGCATTACTTTAATTCAGCTCTTTTACAATCGCTGTGACAATATTCGCTGAGTTTTTAGCCGCTAATGGTAAAAATTCATCATAAGTGACAGACGACTCTTTACCCGCAATGTCTGATAACGAGCGAATAATAATGCTTGGCACATTAAATTGAAAGGCTGTTTGCGCGATTGCAGTCGCTTCCATTTCGGCTGCTTTGGCCATTGGAAAATGCGAGACAATATGCTCGCGTTGATCAGGACGGTGAATAAACGAATCGGTTGTCACAATTAAACCTTCCGCCACTTGATGCTCACTGCTGTTGGCTGTTAAGATCGCTAATACTTTTGTTTGTAATTGCTGATCTGGCTCGTAAAAGGCTGGCATTTGCGGAACTTGACCGTAGGCGTAACCAAAAGCAGTTGCATCAGCATCGCCATAGGTTGTTTGATTAGCCAACACAACGTCACCGACATTCAAGGCACTATCCAAGCCACCAGCTGAGCCTGTATTAATCACAACGTCTGGTGCAAAACAATCAAGCATCAATGCCGTTGTTAAGGCAGCATTCACCTTGCCGATACCCGATTGTAATAATACAACCTCTTTACCGGCTAATTGACCCGTATAAAATAAGCCACTTGCGATGCGATGTTCCACGCGATTACTTAACTGTGCTTTTAATTGTTCTACTTCTGATTCCATTGCACCAATAATACCAAATTTCATCTCTATCCATCCCCACTATTCTTTTTTATCGTTAACGGTTAACACTTCGATTTTATCGACCTGCCACCCTTTTTGATCGACCCAGCTTAAGTATGCCCGATAAGCCGGTGCGCCACCACTTTTCAATGAAACGGTCGCGATTGAATCACTGCCCGCTGCACTCCCATTTTCCACATACCAGATTTCGAGTACGTTGACTGGCTGTTCTAAGGCTGCCGCAACAGCAGCGAGCTTTTCTGACCAATCGACCGTTGTACTCTCATACGAGTTGACATGCTGACCGGTTTGCTTCGTTCCGATTGGTTGCCAGTCGGCAGTCCATGTTTCTTTAATCGTACTATTGGATTCACCTTTAGTGATTTTTTTTTGTCAGTTGAGTTGTTTGTTTTTTTTTTTAGTCGATGATGAAGCATCATCATCTGAACGTTGCTTTACCTGCTCAGATGACACTTCATTCTTCGCCACTTTTACCCCATCAAGTGGCTCGTTGTTGCCTGTAGTTAAAATGACAAAGTACAAGGTAGTTGCAATTAGCACGAGCAACACACCAATCATGATGTTTAAAATCAGATTTGTTTTTTTTTCGTCTTTGGCTCTTCGTTAACCGTGAATTACCAGCAGTTGTTGTTGACGTTTCCATTGGTTGCTTTGGCTGCGTACGTTGCCGCTTCCCTTGTCCACGATAGCGTTTTTGTTCACTCATGTTTCCACCTCCGAATTACATAATAATACTATCATACATCACATAATTAATCTAAGGTTAACACAGACTGCTTTTTTTATGCGACCTAAAAAAAGCGTACCGACATAAACTGTCGGCACGGCTTCGATAGCTAAATAGAGTCAGCTTATGCTTTTAATCCAGTAATTAATACTTCAATGTCCCCACCTGGAGTAGGTACAGTTACTTGTTCGTCTACTTTATGGCCAAGTAACGCTTTCGCGATTGGTGAATCGTTTGAAATAAGACCTTTAAACGGATCTGCTTCTGCACTACCAACAATCGTATATGTTTCTTCATCACCAGCTGGTAATTCTTTGAAAGTGACTGTTTTACCAATTGAGATAATATCAGTCGCTGCTTCTGAACTATTAATAATTTGAGCATTACGTACCATGTTTTCAAGCGTTGTAATACGACCTTCAACAAAGGCTTGTTCATCTTTGGCTGCATCGTACTCAGAGTTTTCACTCAAGTCACCAAAGCCACGCGCGATTTTAATACGTTCAACCACTTCTTTACGTTTGACCGTTTTAAGTTCATGGATTTCATCTTCTAATTTTGCTTTACCTTCTAATGTCATTGGAAATACTTTTTCTTCCACAGTAATCGCTCCCTTTAATTGTAGTGCATTGATATCTATTGGATGAACAGCGCTTACACGCTGCACACACTATTGTATCAATGTAACATATTATTTCTTGAATTGTCTACTATCCTTCCTTATTTTGGAAGAAATGACTCACTTTTGTTTGTAATAAATCGATGGCTACTTTATTTTCGCCACCTTCAGGAATAATCACATCAGCATATTTTTTGGTCGGTTCGATAAATTGATTGTGCATTGGCTTAACAACAGTTGTGTATTGTTCGATGACTGATTCAATCGTACGGCCACGTTCTTTAATATCACGGAGCATTCGTCGAATAATCCGAATGTCATCGTCGGTATCGACATACACTTTAATATCCATCAAGTCGCGAAGACGCTCATCAGCTAGTACTAAAATACCTTCGACAATAATAACATCTTGGGATTCTTGGTGGATTGTTTCTGCTGAGCGCGTGTGATTAGCATAATCATACACCGGTTTTTTGATGGCCTCACCACTTTGCAACGCTTTAATATCTTTAATGAAACGATCCGTATCAAAGGCAAATGGATGGTCATAGTTCGTGTTAAGTCTTTCTTCGAAGGAAAGGTGGCTTTGATCTTTGTAGTAGGCATCTTGTTCGATCATTAAAATAGATTTCCCTGAAAAATATTCGATGATTGAGCGTGACACACTCGTCTTGCCTGAACCTGTTCCTCCTGTGATACCGATGACGATTGATTGATTACCCATGTCTAACTCCCCTTATTTTTATTTAATATGCTCTGCGGCTAATTTATTATGTTCTTTTAATGTTTTAGCGTAAAAAACCTCGCCTGTTTCTGTATCTGCTAAGAAATAGTAATAATCAGTTGTTGCTGGTTTTAAGGCCGCATCAATCGACAACTCACTGCTGTTACTAATCGGACCGATTGGTAAATGGTCGATTTGATACGTGTTATATGGTGAATCGACTTCGATGTCATCGTAGCTGACAAAGGTTGTCCCGGTCTTTTTCAAGGCATAAAGGACAGTTACATCAGATTGAATCGGCATCTTAGCCGCCAGTCGGTTGTAAAAGACACTTGCAATCTTCGAACGATCGGTATGTGCTGTCGCTTCTTTTTCTAGTAACGACGTAAATGCTAAAAATTGATTAACACTTAAGTTGGTTTTTTTAATCTCGGCTAAGCGAGGTTCAATCACCTTATTTGTTTTTATAATCATTTGTTCGACAATTTCTTGCACTGTTGGTTTATCACCGACTGCAAATGTATATGTCGCCGGGAATAAGTAACCTTCAAGAGGATACATCACCCCTTCTTTTAACACGTTAGTGGTTAAGAGATTCGGATACTTCGCAATCATCTGTTTCACAAACACTTGATCGTTCATTTGGACCAGTACATCTTTTTCTTTGAGACCGGTATATTTAGCTATTTTAGTCGCTGTTTGCGGTAAGTTGAGCCCTTCTGGAATTGTTAAGGCTGGCGCACTCGCTTCATCCCCACTGACAAATTGTTGCATAATTTCTTCGGCAGTCATCGTCTTATTAACCGCAAATTGCCCTTCTCGTAGTTCTGTTTGTTTTAAATATTTTGCATAGTATTTAAATATCATAGGCTGATGAATGACATCTTTAGCAGCTAATTCATCTGCCAAGGTCGCCACCGTATCACCCGACTTCACTTTAATATACACATCTGTTTTATTAGTTTTATCAACAGCACCTATACTGTAGTTAAAATAGAGGTAGCCGCCTATCGCTACGATTACTATTAAACTCAAAACGGTTAAAACAATCATCTTACCTTTGTTGGATGACTTTTTACGTTTCTTCATTTTTCTCCTCTTTTCTGTGAGTCCTCAAGTTTCATTATCTATAATAGCTATCTTTCGGCATTTTTTCAAGCACTATCAGACGTGAACTAGCAATAATGCTCTCATATTGCGCAATTATTCTCATTAAGACCTAAATAAAAAAGCCTTGTTCCAAAATCGGAACAAAGCAAGTAATACGATATTATTCTTCGCCAGCTTCTTCTTCATCAATTAAAAACGTATTTAATACTTCTTCAACCATATCCCACTCATCATCTTCAACAACTGGTTTCAAGTCTCCTGCAGTACCGTCTTCTTGTTCAATGTAAGTATACACTTGTAATTCAACTTCTTCTGCGTCGTGATCGCTCTCTGGGTAGCAGTAAACGTATGAATTACCAAAGAATGGGCTTTCTTTTTCTGGTGCGAAAGTAAGTAAGACAGCGTATAACTCTTCGTTACCGTTTTCGTCAATTACCGTAATGTGTTCGTGGTCATGTGCTTGTTCATGATTATGTTCGCTCATTATAAAATCTCCCCTTAACAATCTTATGATTGTGAATTTAGGTAGCCTTGTAAAATTAACACTGCTGCTAATTTATCAATGACCCCTTTGCGTTTACTTCGTCGTACGTCTGCGTCAATCAAGGTGCGTTCTGCTGCTACTGTCGTTAGTCGTTCATCCCATAAAACAACGGGAATCTTAAACTGATCACGGAGCGACTGCGCATAACGTTCAGCCGCTTCTGCCCGTGGACCAATTGAATTATTCATATTCTTAGGATAACCAACAACGATTTTAGTGACAACGTATTCCTCAATCAACTCCGCGACGCGCTCAAAACCAAACTGTTCTTTATCTTCTTTAATGCGTATTGTTTCAATCCCTTGAGCGGTCCAGCCCAAGGCATCACTAATTGCAACGCCGACTGTGTGAGAACCAACGTCTAATCCCATCGTTCTCATAAGTTAGTTTGTCTCACTTTCTACTGTTAAATAACTGTTAACCAACTCTTCGATAATTTCATCGCGTTCTAAGCCACGGATTAATTGTCGCGCCTCATTATGGCGTGGAATGTAAGCAGGGTCTCCGCTTAACAAATAGCCCACGATTTGACTTGTTGGGTTATACCCTTTTTCTTCTAATGCTACATACACTTGTTGCAAAACTTGTTTAACGACTGGTTTTTCGATTTCATCACCAAAGTCATATCTCATCGTTTCATCAAAAGGACGCATTCGTAACACCTCTTCTTCCTAAGCTAGAATACACCTTTATTCTACACTATTTACCTAGTTCTCACAAACATAATGCAACATCACTTACTGTGCATCTACCCAAGTTGCTACCGCTGCCAATGCCTCGCTAACTTTACTTGCGTCTTTACCACCAGCCTGAGCCATGTCAGGACGTCCACCACCGTTACCACCACAAATGATGGCAACTTCTTTAATTAAGGCGCCAGCTTTATAGCCTTTTTTAACAAGATCCGGTGAAACGGCTGCAATAATATTAACTTTATCAGCGGCTGGTGCTGCCATTAGGACCACAATGCCACTTTCGTCTTTTTGCTTCCAAAGGTCAACTAATTGACGTAATTGGTTCATGTCTTTAACATCGACCTTCGCTGTCGTCACATTGACATCGTTCACAACAGTCGGTGTTTCAAAGATTGATTGGGCTGCTTGGGCTGATAAGCGGGCAGCTAAGGTTGCACTCTCTGTTTGAGCTGCCTTGAAATCGGCTTGAAGTTGTGTGACTTTAGCAGGTACATCTAATGCTTTCGCTTTCAGGTCAATTGCTACTGTGTTGAGGGCGTTAATTAAATCAGCATCGAATAAGTACGCGGCCTTGCTTGTAACTGCCTCAATGCGTCGAATCCCTGCGCCCGTCCCACTTTCAGAAACAATCTTAAAGAGACCAATTTCAGCAGTGTTACGCACATGAACACCCCCACAAAACTCGAGACTGTAATCGCCAATCTCAACGACACGAACGACATCGCCGTATTTTTCACCGAACAACATCATCGCACCTAATTTTTTTGCATCTTCAATTGCTTTTTCTTCAATCATCACGTCAAGTTCATCCCAAATACGCGCATTAACTTCCGCTTCAATTGTTTGTAATTCGGCAGCTGTAATTTGACCGAAGTGTGAGAAGTCAAAGCGGAGACGTTCTGCTTCTACTAATGAACCGGCTTGGTTGACATGCTCACCTAGAGTGTTTTTCAACGCACGATGTAGCAAATGCGTTGCTGTATGGTTTTTAACGATTAAACGGCGGGCTGCTTCATCAACTTGGAGGTCGTAGCCTTCACCAACTGTAATCGCACCTGTTTGAACGCTGACACTGTGCATGTTTTGTTTTTGTGGTGCTTTTTGAACAGCTGATACGACAGCTGCTGTTGTGGCAGATGTAATCGTACCTGTATCCGCAACTTGACCACCTGCTTGCGCATAAAACGGTGTTTTATCAAAGATAACCTCACCTTTTTCACCTGCAACGAGTGTAGCGACTGCCTCACCATCTTTAATGATTGCAACAGCTGTTGCGGCTGTGTGTGTCTCTGTGTAACCAACAAACTCACTCGCAATGGTTAGTTTTGCTAACACATCACTTTGAATGTTCATTGAATCCGTTGTGCTACGAGCATCACGCGCACGTTGACGTTGCTTGTTCATCTCAACTTCAAACGCAGCATGATCGACTTGTAAGCCTTGATCCTCAGCGTATTCCTCAGTTAATTCAACTGGGAAACCATATGTGTCATACAATTTAAAGATGGCTGCACCTGGTAATTCGGTTGTTCCGGTGGCTTTTGCATCAGCAATTAGTTTTTCTAAAATTGCTAAACCGTCATTTAAGGTTTCGTGGAAACGTTCTTCTTCGTTACGCACAACTTTTTCGATGAAGGCTTGATTTTTTGTCACTTCTGGATAGAAGTCATTCATAATGCGAGCAACTGTGCCTACTAATTCATACATAAATGGTTTTTCGATGTTTAAAAACTTCGCATAACGAACCGCACGGCGAATTAAACGACGCAACACATAGCCTCGTCCTTCATTCGAAGGCAACGCACCATCACCAACTGCAAATGAAACTGTTCGAATATGATCGGCAATCACTTTAAAGGCTGGTTTTTGTTGGGCATTGCTTGTTGCATACGCAATGCCTGAAATTTGTTCGACATGGGCAATGATTGGCATAAACAAGTCACTTTCGAAGTTTGTTTCAACTTCTTGTAACACACATGCCATTCGTTCAAGACCCATCCCAGTATCGATGTTTTTATTCGGTAATTCTTTGTATTCACTTCTTGGTACAGCTGGATCCGCGTTGAATTGTGATAAGACAACGTTCCAGATTTCAATGTAACGATCGTTTTCAAGATCCTCTGCCAATAAACGGAGTCCGATGTTCGCTTCATCGTACGCTGCACCACGGTCGTAGAAAATTTCAGTGTTTGGTCCAGACGGTCCTGCACCAATTTCCCAGAAGTTATCTTCAATCGGAATAATGCGTTCATCTTCTAAGCCCAATGCTTTCCAAGCCGCAATTGACTCCGTATCATCGGGAAAAACTGTTACGTACAGTTTTTCTTTGGGCATTGCAAACCATTCGTCGCTTGTTAATAATTCCCATGCCCATTTGATGGCATCTTCACGGAAGTAATCACCGATTGAGAAGTTACCGAGCATTTCAAAGAACGTATGGTGACGGGCTGTTTTACCGACGTTTTCGATGTCGTTTGTTCGAATTGCTTTTTGGGCATTTGTTAAACGGGGATTGTCTGAAATAACAGTCCCATCAAAATATTTTTTGAGGGTTGCTACACCTGAGTTAATCCATAATAAGGTTGGATCTTCCTTTGGAACGAGTGACGCACTTGGTTCGATTTTATGACCTTTTGATTCAAAGAAATCCAAGAACATTTGTCTGATTTCTGCACCTGATAAAGCTTTCATTAGTTAGTTTCCTCCTCTATAAAAATAAAAAAAGCTATCCCTTTGCAATATTAGGGACGAAAAATCGCGGTACCACCCTAATTGCAACGACATAGACATCATTACCTCTTAAACATCCTTTAACGTTGATGAGACGGCAGGTTATGCTCGAAAAAGGTAGCGTATCGCGGCTTTCATTAGCAGTTGTTTCAACCGAGCAACTGCCTCTCTTTAAATGAAGAATGCCTTAATATTCCTTTTCAAAATTTAACTTTATGTGTTTATCATCATTTTAGATGATTTCACCAATTATTTCAATAGGCAGTTACGCTTTCTTTGAAAGGCTTATACTAGCCAGCTCGTGCTTTATTCTAGTATAGTAGAGCATATATTATAAAATGGTACGAGCTATTAACCAATTGGAGGACTACACATGCAAGTTTTAATGATTGAAGATAATGAAAGTGTTTGTAAGATGGTCAATATGTTTTTTAAGAAGGAAGGTTTCAAGGCGACGTTTAGCCACGATGGCCAACAAGGGCTCGATTTATACAAGGAGACACCCGAGCAATTTGATATTATAATTGTTGACCTGATGCTCCCTTCGCTTGATGGGATGTCGATTGTCATGGCGATTCGGGAAACGAGTAAGGTGCCTATCATTATTTTAACGGCAAAAGAATCTGAAGCCGATCAGGTACTCGGACTCGAACTCGGTGCCGATGACTATGTCACGAAACCATTCAACGCCTTAACATTGATGGCGCGAATTAAAGCCGTTACCCGTCGCTCACAAGCAACAGAAAAAGAAACAGTTGCTGATGCAGATACCTTAACGACCGCTTTTTTTAAAATTAGCCGCTCCACGCACGAACTGTTCTTTGAGGATACTCCTGTTGCCGCGTTAACGCCGAAAGAATTTGATTTGCTTTATTTTTTAATGGCGCATCCACGCCAAGTTTTTTCGCGTGAGCAGTTGCTTGAACAGGTGTGGGGCTATCAATTTTATGGCGACGAACGGACGGTTGACGTTCACATTAAACGGCTTCGCAAAAAAATATCGACTGACACACACGCCTTTATTCACACGGTTTGGGGTATTGGCTATAAATTCGATGAAACGGAATGATTCCGATGAAAATCAAATATTTCACCCAACTCTTTTTAACTAATTTATTCATTGTACTAATGACGAGTGCTGTGATAGCCGTTCTAATGACCCATTTTTTATCCGGTTATGTCTATGATAGTAAGGTTGATGAACTGAAGGCCTTTGGCACGGCGATGGCGAAAGAATTTAAAAAGACCGATAATACAGTCAGTATTGATAAGGTCGAGCAATACCAGACCTTATTGAATGCCAAGGATATTACCATCACCTTATTCGATGCTCAAAAGACGTTTTTATATGCACAAACAGGCCTAACATTTCAAATTGATACGAACGAATGGGAAAAGTTAAAAAACGGCAATCAAATCGCCGTTCCTTTTGAAGATGGTCGGTTCAATCGCACAGTTTCGTTTGTGCTGACACCAATCACCACTTCTAAGGGCGTTTTCGCTGGTGGTATTTTATTAATTTCACCTGTGTCGGAGATTGAGAAGGCGATTAATACTTTACGTAATAACGTCGTAATTGCCAGTGGCGCTTCGTTGCTGCTAGCCCTAGTGTTAAGTTATATTTTCTCTCGGTTTCAAGTGAAGCGAATCAACAAATTACAACAAGCGACACAATTGATTAGTGATGGTAATTTTGATGTGCAACTGCATTCGAAAGACGCCGATGAAATCGGTAACTTAGCGAATGACTTCGATCGGATGGCCTTATCTTTAAAACAATCGAATGAAGAAATCGCCTTACAGGAACGGCGACGTCGTCAATTCACCGTCGATGTTTCACACGAACTGCGGACACCGCTTACCACTATTAGCGGTGTGGCTGATGCGTTAGTGACAGATGTGATACCGCCTGAGGAATCACATGAAAGTATCCGCTTGATACAAACAGAAGCGAAGCGTTTAATTCGGTTAGTGAATGAAAATATCGATTACGAACGGATTCGAACGAATCAAGTGGTATTGCATAAAAATGAGTTTCAATTACTGGAGTTGTTTGAGATTGTAAAAGACTCACTGGCATTTAGTGCGCAACAAAAAAAACAACGAAATCCGTCTCGAAATCGATGCCTCGATTTTATTAAATGCCGATTATGACCGCATTACACAGGTTTTAATTAACATTG
Organism: Brochothrix campestris FSL F6-1037; assembly: GCF_000525915.1. Taxonomy (GTDB): domain Bacteria; phylum Bacillota; class Bacilli; order Lactobacillales; family Listeriaceae; genus Brochothrix; species Brochothrix campestris. The sequence goes on from NZ_AODH01000018.1 coordinate 10,321, forward strand.
TCAAAAACAGCATTCAATTTACCGATAACGGTTTGATTACCTTACGTGGTTTTCAAACGGCGACTGATACAATAATTGAAATTGAAGACAGTGGCATTGGCATTAGCAAACAAGCGATTGAAGAAATTTGGGAACGATTTTATAAAGCCGATATTTCGCGGACGAATACAAAGTATGGCGAATCCGGCATTGGTTTATCAATCGTGAAGCAGTTAATCGCTTTTCATGATGGCACTATTAGCGTCCGGAGCGAAGAAGGACACGGCACTTGTTTTACTGTGACCCTCCCGCGCTTAACAGCAGAAACACACAACTAACCTGAGCAGAGGCTGAAGGCTAATCGCCTTCAGCCTCTATTCTTTTATTCGTGATTTGTGCTATACTATATTAATGTATCGATAGAGGAGGAATTTTTTAATGGCACGTCGCGTAAAAATTATGGAAAAATCGATTGACCTTGCAAATGTAAGAGACATCTTTTTCTCAAATGAGTTTAAAAAAAACAGTCGCTAAACCGGCTAAAGAAGCAATGGATCACAAGGTGCTTGTTGCTAAAATCAAAGAATCATATGGTATTACTGAGGATAACAACTATGATGCGTCACTTGAAAAGGCAGATACGAACTTTATCTACGGTGAAGATGCACCTGAATTTGCCATTATGACTGCAGCAATGACACGCATAAAGGATGCTAACGCACCGGCTGAAGAACGTAAACAAGCGTTTTATTCAATGCTTGATGTGTATAAACTGAAGATGGTTGATGTGCAAGTTGCACAAAAAACATTAAACGTTGAATACAAAGAATATAAAAATGAACGTCCGCGCACAGCTGAGGGTTGGGGCGAGCGTCAAAAAGTGTACAAACGTGAAAAATACGTTTTCACTGAAGAACATTACAAAGCAGCCGATAAAATCATGCGTAAATTCCATGGTGCAGCTGAATAAGGTACAAAAAAAGCGTGTCACACAACTTAAAACATTGTGTGACACGCTTTTTTTATACTGTCTTTTTTACGAAGCTGCAGTGCAGATAACTCACCGACACGCTTTCGGACAGCATTGGGATGCAAATAATTCTGTTTTTATTTGCGACCGACTATTCCGTTGGTTCCTTCATTCCAACTGATAAGTTCACTCACTGGTAAACGTGGCGATGGATGGGCAACTTTGGCCGCCTTCCCGATTGCAACAAACATGACGGCTTGGTAGCGTTCGCTATCGATGTTTAAGGCCGCCATCACTTCTTCACGTTCAAACCCACCAATCGGATTTGTATCATAACCGTAGGCTTTTGCAACGAGCATTAATTGCATGGCAACTAAGTTTGCATCGTTCGTCGCAAGTGCATGACGAACTGTCGTTGGGGCGGCAATTATCGTTTCATTAACAGCCTTCACAAAGTAGTCCTTCACTTCGGGCGTCATTGTTCCAGCAGCCACATTTTGTCCGAAAATTTCTTCGACTCTATCGGCATGGTTCGCATCGCCTAAAATTAAGATCATCGCGGCTGAGCTGTGTAACTGCCCCTGATTAAAGCGAACCAGTTTGTCTAACTTTTGTTTTTGTTCGGCAGCTTCAACAATCACGAAGCGCCAGGGCTGTAAATTAATCGAAGAAGGTGCTCGTGTTGCTAGGGTCAGCATCTCTTCCATTTCAGCTCGTGGTATTTTGACCGTTTCATCAAATACTTTAACGGAATGACGGCTGTTGATTGCGTCAATTAAGCGGATATCTTTAGTCATTTAATGTTACTCCCTTTGTTTATTACTGTGATTAAATCATTTAGTTTGGCAAGTATGTTTTCTTCTTGTTCTACGGGCAAATCGAGCGCGCCGAAACAGTTCACGACGGCTGCTTTAACATCTGCTTCTAGTATCTTCGCCTTATCGGTTAAGACAATGACGACTTTACGTTCGTCTGTTTGTGAACGTTGACGTAGCACTAGTTGACTAGCTTCCATTCGTTTCAACATTGGCGACAACGTGCCTGAGTTTAGCTGGACGCGTTCACCAATTTGCGTCACACTTAACTGATTTTCTTCCCATAACACAAGCAAGACGAGGTATTGCGGATAAGTTAGCTCAAAACGTTCTAAAAGAGGACGATAGAGTTGGTCAAATTGTCGGGCCAGCTTGTGGACAGTAAAACACACTTGTTGATTTAGAATCACGCTTATTCCCTCACTTTAATTAGTCTACAACGTTTAATGTGACATCGATGTTGCCGCGGGTTGCTTTTGAATACGGGCAAACGTCATGCGCTTTAGCTACGAGTGCTTGCGCTGTTTCATGGTCGACATTAGCGATTTGTACGTCTAGTATAACACCAATTTTGAAACCGTTGTCGACTGGATCACCATAAAGTGTCACAGTCCCTGTTACTGTACTTGTTGTTTTAATTTGTGCACGTTGCATTACAACTTCTAAAGCACTGTTAAAACAAGCGCTATAACCTGCTGCAAACAGCTGTTCTGGATTGGTACCTGAACCTCCATCGCCACCTAATTCAGTCGGAGCTGAAATATCATAGTAAAAAATATTGTCGGGTGACGATACTTCACCACTGCGTCCCCCAGTATTAATAATCGTTGTTTCATATAATTTTTTCATTATTGATCATCCTCTCGTTTTTTTAATTGTTCACAATTAAGTTGCGCACAATATAATTTACCATAAAAAAAAGCAGCTGTCACGTGATTGAATCGTAACAGCTGGTTTCGCTTTAATTTTCCACTTCGGTCATGCCAATCATCGGATCAATCGTATGGACATTTTCAGGTGTTAAAATGTAGTCAGCTGTTGCACTCACCGGTTCGGGTTCCGCAGTCGTGCGCGTTAGTCGTTGCAGTAAGGATGTATGTCGTGAAATATCACTTTGGCGGACGGTTGCCTGTTCAAAGGCTGATTCTTCACCACACATAATTAAAAACTGCCGGCTTCTCGTCATCGCAGTGTATAAAATATCGCGGCGTAACATCCGGTAATACGACTTCAACATCGGTAAAATCACAATGGGAAACTCTGAGCCCTGTGCCTTATGTACCGAACAGCAGTATGCATGTGTAATTTGATTTAAATCGCCCCGCAAATAAGTCACTTCCGTTTGATCGAATTCAATCACCAACGTGTCTTGCTTTTCAATCGTCTCTTTGGCATAAATGATGCTGACAATCGTTCCCATATCACCGTTAAAAACATTGCTTTCGGGTTGGTTCACGAGTTGCAACACCTTATCGCCCACTCGATAAAGCACATCACCGTATTGAATTTCCTTGCGTTTACCGTCAGGGTTCGGGTTTAAAATCGCTTGCAGTTCTTCATTCATTTTTGTAATGCCGGCAGGACCACGATAAAGTGGAATGAGCACTTGAATGTCTTTGGCAGTAAAGCCTTTTTTTCGCTGCATTTTTGACGACTTTTCCGACCACCTCAGATAACTGTTGCGTATTGCAATGGAAGAAAGAGCGATCGGCAGTATTTTGTTTGAAATCAGCGGGTAACACGCCTTCTTTAACATGATGGGCCAATTCGATAATTGACGACCCCTCAGCTTGACGATAAATATCAGTCAATGAAATCGTCGGCAAAGCCGCTGAAGCTAAGATATCTTTTAAAAATTGGCCTGGTCCGACTGATGGCAACTGATCTTTATCACCGACAAAGATGACCTGCATGTTGGTCGGGACGGAACGAAGCAGTTGATTCGCTAACCAAATATCAACCATACTTGATTCATCGATAATGAGTAACTGCCCTTCGAGTTCACGTTCAACATCATCGGACTTGTTCTCTTGCCCGGTCATACCGAGCAGTCGATGAATCGTCATCGCTGGTAAGTTGGTCGATTCACTCATCCGCTTCGCTGCACGTCCAGTTGGTGCTGCCAACACGACCGGGAACGCCGGACCGCCATCCTTATAGGCACTCGGATCTAAACTGAGGCCATTCAATTCAGCAAACAATTCAACAATTCCTTTAATGACGGTCGTCTTACCGGTACCGGGACCACCGGTTAAAATCATCGTTGCTGAATTAAGGGCGGTTTCAATCGCTTCACTTTGCGAGGGTGCATAGGCGACATTGATGCGTTCTTCTAATTCTCCAAGCGCCTTTAAAAAATCAGCTTTCTCGAATAAAGTCCGCTTCGCCTGTGCCTTTTGCAGACGGAGTAAATGATGTGCCACCCCTTTTTCGGCATGATACAACGAGGGCAAGTAAATACGCGTTTCTTCTTGCACGAGCTCATTATTTTGCAGCAAACTTTGGAGGGCATCGCTAATTTCAGTTTCGGCAATACTCGTGCCATCACTCGTTACGAGCAATCGCTTCGTACTCATGACTGTTTCATCATATTCTAAGTAAACATGGCCATTTTGCATACACTCAGAATCAACGGTAAACATTAGCGCCGCACTGAGGCGAGCAGGATGATTACCACCCATCCCGATTTTTTGTCCGAGTTCATCGGCACGGCCAAAGCCAATACCGGCAACATCATGGATTAATTGGAAAGGGTTTTCGTTAATCACTTCGAGCGTTTTTTTGTTGATACGTTTGAAAGATACGCATCGCGAGTTGGGGCCCAAAGCCCATCTCATTTAATTTAATCATCACGAGCTCAAGGCCTTCATTTTCTTGTAAGGTTTGTGCCAGTGTTTTTTTTAGTTTAGCCGTCAATTTAGGAACCTGGTCTAAGACGGTGGCATCTTGTAATATACGTGAGATGGCGTCGTTACCCAATACATCAACAATTTTTTCGGCCGTTTTCTTCCCCACCCCTTTAAACATGTCACTCGATAAGTAACTCGCAACGCCTGCTTTTGTCGCTGGTAATTCTTTTTTAAAGGTGGTGACTTGGAACTGGCGGCCATACTTAGGATGCTCAGACACGGTGCCTTCGAGATGGTAGCGTTCTTCCGGCGATAACTGTGGCAAATAGCCTGTTACGACAATTTCGCGGTCCTCCCACTCAACATTGCTATCTTTTACTTCCAGTCGTAATACTGAAAAAAGGTTCGTGGCATTATGAAAGATGGTTGTAACAACATTACCTTTAACATAGAGTGGTTCAGTTACAGCTGCATCTGTCTTACTTTGTTCAACCATCGGTCTTTACCTCCCCTTATTGTTCGTAAGCACGAATAGCATCAAGCGCACTTTGCGCCATTTCATGTGTTGGATCAAGCACTAATACTTGCTCGAATAATGGTGTAATGAGGTTTGAATCTTCACCATTCATCAAGCGGGCAGTTGCTAAATAATACAACGCATCAGCCTGTGTTTCATCCAGTACTAATACTTGTTCAAACGCAGCAATCGCTTCTGGCATCATTTCAAGTTGCGCTAATACAAGGGCATATTGGAATAAGGCTTCGGTATCGGTCGGATTTTTTTCGGTAGCTGTTAACAAATAAGGCAACGCTAGTTTTGCTTTACCGTCTGTTAATAACGAAATGCCCAGCATGAAATAAACATCAGCTTCATCCAAGCCTTTTTCGAGTGCTAGTTGAAATTTTCGAGCTGCTTTTGTGTATTCTTGAGCTTGGTAATACAGATTACCATAACTATAATAAATCGTCGGTGCCTCTGCATCGACTTCGATGGCACGGTCATAAAAACGGGCTGCGCGTTCAACATCACCCATTGACAGTAACACGTTACCAAAGTTGACGTATGCGACAACATCGGTCGGCTCGTTTTCAATTTGTGCGGTTAACACTTTCACCGCTTCTTCTACTTCACCTTTTTGCATATGTTCTAACGCTTTTGCATTTAAATCTGTCATGTGTCTTTCGCTCCTCTTTATCTAATCATTCTTTCATTTTACCATATATTACAGGTTTTAAAACCATTGCACGTCTTTTAGCGTAATAAAAGCTGCCTCTTTTTAAGAGACAGCTTACAACTTTTAACTTTTGCTCAACTTCCCCAATACGTATCGGTTGTATTTCTCATCACACTCTTACTAACATGTGCCGAAGTTTTATCTTTAACCCATACACGACCTGTATCTACCCTAACATAGTGCGGCCAAATGGTTGTTTTCATCTGTACACGACTATAATGTTTTTTCCCTTTCCACTTTGTCTCGGCATGACCCTGTTTATAATTCCCTGCATAATTTGTCCATCCTCTATGTGATTCAGGTTTACTAGCGACCTTCGCCAATGGTTGATACCCTTCTCCTTCAATCCATCCAACATAAGCATAATCAGCTTGAACGGTCTGACTTACTAGCATTATACCTAAAACGATTCCAGTTAAAAGTAGGCCACGTTTCATATTCTTCATTCTCCTTGTTAGTTTGCTAGCTAATATCAATCACCTGGTCCGCTGCTTGAGCCAGAGCATCATTATGTGTGTCGAGCACAAGCGTTTGTTCCGGCTGGCGATGCGTTTGTAACAATGACATCACCTGACGTTCATTTTCATCATCAAGTGCAACGGACTGATTGCTAACTTCGTTAACCACTGTTCAACCCGCTGTGCAATTTCTTGCGGCGCTATCTGTTGATATTTCAATGGCAACGCAATGTTATCAAAGACTGTTTTACGACTAATGAGTGGTGCTTCTTGAAAAATGAAGCCAATCTTATCACGACAAAAATCACTCCGCTCATTCGCAGTAAATGTGCTAAAAGCCTTTCCTTCAAAAAAAAACGTCACCTCGATCGCTAACAATTAAACCGGCAAGGATTTTTAATAAGGTTGATTTTCCCGCACCACTGCGGCCGCGAATACAAACAAAGGAGCCACGGGCAATTTTTAAACTAAGTCCTTCAAACAATTGTTTTTGTCTTTCGCCATCCTCAAAGCTTTTTGCCACCTGCCGTAACACAATCATTTTTGACCTCCTTCATCTTTACTCAAATGATAAAACACCTGCGCAATACTCACACCTGGTAGTAATTGCATCACCAAAAGCAACATCGCTAAGCGCCCAACTACTAACCAACTCCCACTAAACCAATACAAGGGCAACACAACAATAAAGCTTGCAAGCACCGTTTGTAACAGCAGTTCGACCATCACGACGGTTGTCAAAAAATACCATTTCGCTCCGATAACTAAATGCAACACATAATCGGCTCGAAAAAGTTTGATTTTATAGACTGCTAAGGCTGTAACTGCAGCTGTTGTACAAATAAATAGCACCATCGTTATTAAGCGTAAATACAACTGACTCTCTTGTAATCCCGCTATAAAATCACTAATGAATTGAGTACTAACACCAATAATTTGCAATGACGGAAAATTGTTAATTGTTGCTGAAGCCTGAGCGATTGCGTGTTGAACATGACTAAGAGAGTCATTGGTATACAAGTACCCATTCACTGCATTCAAAAAATGACGCTGTTGAAAGGCAGCTGTCTGCTCGGACTGTGGCAGGGCTAAATCAATTAAAAATGGCAAAATAAGGTAACGATTCAAATCAAATGTTTCATCCTCCCGTAAAAATAACACTTGATTTTGTGCAGTAAAACCTTGAACCACTACGTTCATAACCGCGCCTAAATACTCAATTTTCAACGTGTCACTAATGCTGTGGTAAGGACGATAAGCCGCACCTAACAGCACTGGCACATTCATGTCGTACGTTTGCAGAAATGTTGGGCTTGTAAAGAATGTACCTTCCATTAAATGCATGTCAGCAAACTGTAAACCCGCTTGATTCAACTGTAGGGCTTTATAGTCTCGCCGATAGTAAAATTAAGCTAGACAAATAAAAAAGTCATTTGTGCGACACTCAAAATAGTTCCGACCAAAGAATTATTAGGAGTGAAGACAAATGACCTATAAACATCTTACACCAAATGAGCTTGTAATGATAGAAGCCTATTTCCAAACGAAACAATCTA
>NZ_AODH01000019.1 GCF_000525915.1 Brochothrix campestris FSL F6-1037
AAATTAACGGAATTATTTGGAATATCTAGAAGTTTTTTATTATCGTCACCAAAATAAAGAGACATTTAAATTTTCCTATCTAGAGCAAAGGATTCAAAAACTAACGAAAGAAAATCACTTTCTCTATGGCTATCGGAAAATTCATGCACTTATCAGTAACGCGTTTTCTGTAGGTATTAATAAAGGAGCTAGGATTATGCGTAAATATGGATGGAATTGTATTGCTAAGAAGAAAAAATTTAAGAAGCCTGGTAATCCATATGAATTTTTTTGAAAATATCCTTAATAAAGATTGGGCAATAACTAGACCTCTTTGTAAATTGACAACGGATATTACTTAGCTACCTTTGGGTAAATCTATGCTCTATTTATCAACTATCATGGATACCTTTAATAGTGAGATTGTAGCCTATAAAATTACAAATCATCCAGATACTAAATTAGCCGTAGCTACCTTAAAGCAGATTGGTAAATTTCCCAAAGGAGGCATTTTGCATAGTGAGCAAGGTTCAACCTACACTTCAAAATATTTTTTTGAAGTAGGCCGAAAAAAAACGTTATCCGAAGTATGTCCCGTAAGGGGACGCCTTCAGATAACGCACCAATAGAATTGTTTCATTCCTCGTTAAAGTCTGAAACATTCTATATTAACAAAGAACCGATTGGTTCTAATAACATTGTAATCGATAGTGTTGAAAACTACATTACATTTTGGAATAACAAATGCGTCTTAACGAAATTAGGTCATCTTTCACCAGTAGATTACCGGAAAAAGATGACCTAATGAGATGCTCTTTTTAAATTGTGTCAAAAAGTAGTTGCATTCCCCTAACTCATTTCTCTTTTTTTGATATTATGATCACTGTTAAAGGTTCAGTGCGTGCCCTTCTTCCATTTCAGGATATAGTTCTTCAAAGGCAACTAACGCTTTTTCAAACAGGTCCATTGCCTCATGAATTTCAGCTGTCGTAATCGTTAACGGTGGCGTAATTAACACATTTGATTCATGGTTAAATGTCGAAAAACCTTCTTCACTCAACAGTTTTGTAAAGGCGCCCATGTAACCTTGGGTATCTTTGCCATAGTCACTGCCGTAATCAATAATCGGTTCTTTTGTCACTTTATTTTTCACTAATTCAACAGCCGCAAACAAACCTTTAATCCGAACATCACCGACATATTTATAGGCAAGTAAACGCTGCAACCGTTCTCCCAACACCTTTTCCATCCGTTTAACATGATTAATCGTGTCCAATTCTTCATAAGCGGCAATCGCTGCATTTCCGATTTCACAAACAAGCGGGTGCCCACTATAGGTTGCGCCAGATGAAAAATGATTCGTATCAAAATGCTTGGCGACCTGTTCACTTAAAATAACCCCTCCCAATGGTAAATAGCCACCGGTGACACCTTTCGCAAAGGTGATTAAATCAGGTTCGACATCATAGTGGTTACAAGCAAACCACTCACCACTACGCCCGAACCCAGACATCACCTCATCACAAATCATCATGATGTGATAACGACGACATAATGTTTCTATTCCTTTAATGTAGCCATCTGGCGGCAGCAACACCCCATTACTGCCTGGAATTGTTTCAATTACTAAGGCAGCAATTGTTTCCGGTCCTTCACAATTAATTTGACGCTCTAACCGCGTTAAATACTGTGCACTTAATTCTTGTTCGCTCGTATACTGTTGGTATTCACGATAAACGTAAGGCATATCAAATTTCACAAATCCTGGCGGACTTGGTTCTGACCCTAGACGTCTCGACTCACCCGTTAAATTACCCGCGCCAAAAGTGCTGCCATGGTAAGAACGGTAACGTGAAAATATTTTATAGCCACCGGTAACTGCTTTCGCCATTTTCATTGCCTGCTCATTTGATTCTGCTCCTGCAGTTGTAAAATAAACTTTTGCCATATTAGCCGGCGCTAACTCGACAATTTTCTTGGCCAATTTTGATTTTGAAGCTGAGGCAAAACCAGGTGCTGAAATTTCCAACTGATTAATTTTGGCCAATGCATTCATTATTCGTGGGTGTTTATGACCGAGATTCGCATAGATTAATTGGGCATTCATATCAAAATATTTTTTATTATTTTGATCCCAAAAATAAATCCCATCTGAGTGCGTCACGACCTTAGCATCTCGATTCGCCTGCTTTGACCATGATTGAATAACAAATTGTTGATCTAATTGTTTGATTGTTGTACTATCCATCTCACTTGCCCCCTTCACTTTGATACCTTAAGCATACTGAAACAACAAGCACTTGAACATTGGTTATTTAACCGAATCTTTTTAGTCATCTGCACGATTACTACTTGAAATATCAGCGATTAGTAAGGCTAATGATAAACTGGTCTTATCCAAATTATTTACTAGGCTTCGATCCAAAATTTTTTTCAATCCGTTGCACCCGATAATTAACCGTATTGCGATGAATATACAAGCGATTTGCAATTGCATTCGTATGACCATCTTCTTCTAAATAAACCCGTAAAAATTCATAGTATTTTTTATTGTTGCAACGATCATACTCCCACAGGGTACGGAGCGTTTCCTGACAAAATGTCTTTAATAATGGTGAGCCGCGATGGGCGAATAAAAACTGATAAACCCCTAAATCCTTATATTTGTAAAGCCACACCTTCTTTTGATGTTGGACAATCGCAATGACTTGCAACGCTTCGTGATAACTTTTGACTAACTGACTGATTTTATCATAGCCACAACCGATTCCTATTGCGATTGTGACCTTTTTTTTTAGCAAAGACTTGATAAAGTTCTTTCGCAAAATCAGCAAAAGCCACGGCAGTCGGTTGCGCGACGCGGTTGACAATGAAAACAACCATTTTACCGATGACACACGAGACATACGTATCGTATTTATGCGAAAATAACGTCCGTACTAAGTCATGAAAAAGCGACATTTCTTGTTTCACCGCACCTGTTTGTTTTACGATAAGGACTGTGCCATCGAACAGTGCATTCGCCCCTAACATTGTAATAATTTCCAACGGCACGTCCGAGTCATACAACCGTTGCGCTAACAAATCATCGATGAATTGTTCAATGGTAGTCGTGGTGCCCGTTTGTTGTAGCACCTGCTCGAAAATCGCCTTTGTCATGTCGGCAATCCGAATACGCCAAGGCATACTCAGTAAGATGATGCCCTGTTGTTCGGCGTACTGCTCTAATGCTGATGGTATCATCGACAAATAGGGTCCACAATTAATAACTAACGCTGCGGCCCCTTGTTGTTTGATTTCATCGATTAATTCACAACAGTCTTTAACATCGTCGGTCATACCAACACCAGTTGTTATAATCAACTCATTTTTATGAATCAATTTTTTAAAATTAACATTATCAATGCGATTCACACTCGTAATCGCAGCATTTAATCCGACCTTTTTTGTGTGACACTCTAAAAATTTAAATCGTTCGTTTGCTAATAACTCGGCTACTGTAATCATAGTTAACCTCCCAAAAGGATTCCTCTCTTACAGTAAACCACATTACGATGGACAACAGCAATGAAAAGCCCTAGCGATTACTGTTATTGACAATGATCAGGACGTTTCTCACTTAGCAATCCCTTTAGCTGTTCCTGTGGCAAGGCATAAAATTGATTCGCTGATTGTCCTATCATATCCTCAGCCGCAAACATCGCATTTAAAATGGCTTCTTCGACTGCTTCTGCCGTTGCCTTATAAATTGGATCGAGTCGGTCATCACTGAGTAAGCAGGCTGCTTCCTTTTCATAAGCCTCTTCATTCACTGTTGAAAAAGCTAAGAAAATATCACCTGAATCATTTTCATAACCTGCACCCAGTCGCCCAATGCCAATCGGTATCCGTTTGCAAATTTTTTGCAGTTGAATCGGCATCACCGGGGCATCTGTCGCAACAATCGCAATAATCGAACCCGTCCCCGGTTTCGGTGCAAAACTGTTGAGCACTGCTTCATTCCCTGTTAACAATTTCCCTACTGGCAAACCAAATATTTCAAAATGCTCACGTGTGCCGTGATTTGCTTGGACGAATACCCCAACTGTAAAACCACCGTCAGCTTCTGCTAACACACGTGAAGCTGTTCCCGAGCCACCCTTAAACTCGTGACACTGCATTCCATTACCGCCACCGACGTTTCCTTCAGCGATGGGCCCTGATCGTGCGTCATCAATCGCATCATAAACATCGTCAGCCGTCACATGAAAGCCGTTTGTATCATTCATTAAGCCATCCCATGTTTCACCGACAACAGGATAGAAATAACCAATCCCTTTTAAAGGTTGCCCGTTTAAGACATACGGATAGTAATAGTCATTATCAATCATCCATTTTGCTAACGTATCACGGACAATCCCCACACTATTCGTATTTGTAATTGCAATCGGCCCGTGCAAAAAACCAGAATCATCCATCCAATGTGTGCCTGTTAATTCGCCATTGCCATTTAAATTATGCCGACCGACGTATAAGGCACTTTTCGCCCGTCCCTTTGGTAAAATGACGGTGACACCTGTGCGAGCAAATGCTGATCCGGGCCCAGTATAATCTGTAGGTTTACCGATATTAATCGTTTTATAACCTACTTCGATGCCCGCAACGTCGGTGATTGCATTATTAATCCCTGTTTTCCCGGGAAATAGATAGCCTGCTTCACGAAAACGGTGTTTGTTCATCTCTTCTTCCTCCTCTACAATAGTTTCTTGAACGCATCATGCGTATGCTGTTGCTGTTTTTTTTCTTGCGTTAAGCGCTACTATTAAAGCATCAAACCGTTTTTTTTGTAATCGGATAAAACAAAATCACTAACACTGCAAAGATACCAAAGAGTCCTGGGAATAAGGTGTTTAAATATAAAATCATTTTATTAGCCGCTGCCGTTTGCACGTCTAAAGCACCGTTATAGCCAGAAACAGACAACATAAAGCCAATCATCCACGTGGCGATTGCCGCTCCTAATTTTTGTGAAAAGGACATTAAAGCTGTAATCGCACCTTCACGACGGCGCTGATTCACGTAATCATCTACCTCACAAACGTCATACATCATTGAATAATAGATGGTCCAATACGTACTGTTTCCTAAGCAAAAGACGATACAAAAAAGAATAAGGAAAGCGAAACTTGGAAACCCGATAAAGGCAAAGGCCAATAAGCCAAGTGTTCCAATGGCCAAGGCGACTGCATAAATATTCTTTTTATCGACATACTTCGAAACCCAAATAATAAGCGGTAACCATAAAATACAGACCACACTATTAATGATGAAAAAGAGCGACTGGCGATCGGCACTATAGCCTAGCGTATAACTCATTAAATAAATGAGTGAACCGGTTCCCATCGTCGATACTATCGCCCATAAAAAGACCGATCCAGCCAAAAACTTCGTTGGTTTTAGTTTGAAAATTTCAACGAATGATTTAAGCAGTGACTGTTGCGGTTGCGCCTGAGCCTCATTTTGACTAAACTTCTCCTTACCGCGGGTGAAATGCCAACAAATAAAGGCACATAGCAACAGCATCAAACTAAAGAGTGTTGCAATCAAACGCCAACCATTAGCACCGCTAATCCCTTGCTGCTGAAAGACAGCTAATAAATAAGGTGGCAAGGCCGAAGTAAGCAATACTGAAATATAAATGCCGACACTTGCCCAAGCACGCAAGGTTGTCCGTTCATTAAAGTCATCCGTTAACTCGACGCCCAAAGCAAAATACGGAATGACATAAAATTTATAGCAGCTCCAAAAAACAATCGCCATCGCCAAATAGTAAATAAACGCACCTTGACTGCTAAATGAGACGTTATTAAAAATTAAAAATAAGGCAATTGAATAAGGAATGACCGCCGCAATCATCAACGGCCGACGTCGCCCATACTGCGATTTGAGATTGTCGGATAAATATCCGGCGACGGGATCAAATATCGCATCCCATAAGATGGCAATTAATGAGACGGTGCCAGCAATCGCTGGTGGAATCCCCACAAAATCGGTTAGGAAAAAAAGGAAGAAAAAGTAGTATATATTAAAACCGATTGAGTCAACAAACTGACCAATTGCATAGCCCGTCTTCACTTTAACGGTTAATCGTGCTGTGTTTCCCTCACTTTCCATTATTGTCCTCTCCTTCGCTTAGCCGCTGTTATAGCATCTCTTTAAAGTCGGTGTCATCATAGGCCTTATTTTCACGCTTCGCATTTAAGGCAACCATCATGCTATCAAAGCGTTTTTTAGTCACTGGATAAAAGAGTACAGCTAATACTGCTAATGCCCCAAAAACACCGGGAACAAGCGTGTTAACGTATAAAATCATCTGATGCGCACTGTCTGTCTGTGTCTCAACTGTTCCTTCGTAGCCACCAAAGGCTAGTAACAAACCGGTAAACCACGTCGCACAAGCAGCCCCAATTTTTTGAGAGAATGACATAACGGCAGTCACCACCCCTTCACGACGGCGATTATTAACGTACTCATCGACTTCACAAATGTCGTACATCATCGAATAGTACAAGGTCCAATACGTACTATCGCCTAAGCAGAAGATGACACAAAAAATGAGTAAAATGGCAAAGAGTGGGAATCCGGTTAGGCTAAAAAAGAGCAATCCTAAGGAGCCGATCCCTAAGAAACAAGCATAAACCATTTTTTTATCGTAACGACGAGCCGCCATATTAATAAATGGCAACCACGCAATACAGACTAAACTATTAATAATAAAATAAAGCGATTGCCGGTCTGCCCCATAGCCGAGGTTATATTTCATCAAGTAAATAAGTCCCCCCATCGCCATGGTTGAGGCAATTGCCCAAAAGAAGACCGAGCCTGCTAAATACTTTGTGGGTTTTAATTTGATAATTTGACCAATCGCCTTAAACAGTGACGAGCGCGCCATCTTTTGTTTGGCTTGTTGATCGTGTTGATAAATTTCTTTGCCACGGGTGAAATTCCAACAAATAACAGCGCTTAATAAAATACCGCTAGCAAATATCGCCCCGATAATACGCCAGCTATTTTGACCAGACATACCGCTGTTTTCGAAATATTCTAACAAATATGGTGGCAAAGCCGAGGCTAACATGACCGCAATATACAAACCAACGCTTGACCACGCACGTAAGGTTGTACGTTCATTAAAGTCATCGGTGAGTTCGGCACCAAGGGCAAAATACGGAATAACAAAAAATTTATAGCTACTCCAAAATAAGATGGTCATCACTAAGAAATAAATAAAGGTTGCCTGTGTGCCTAATGCGATACTGTTGAAAATTAAGAAGGCAAAGATTGAATACGGGAGTGCCGCCATAATCATTAAGGGACGGCGACGGCCATACGGCGAACGCATATTATCAGAAATATGACCCGCTACTGGATCAAAAATCGCATCCCATATAATCGCAATCAGTGAGATTGTTCCTGCTAAAGCCGGGGGAACACCGACATAATCCGTCAAGAAGAAGAGGAAAAAGAAGAAATAAATATTATAGCCTAACGCATCCCCAATTTGACCCATTGAATATGAAAATTTGATTTTGAAAGGTAAACTTACCGTCTTTTGTTCGACAGACATGTGTTCATCATCCTTTCTTTCATGATATTTTCAGTTCAATAACACCTTATGTTTTAACCATACTCCTTTCAACTGAAATAGACATTGTCATTTTCAACAGATTTTTTTAGTGAATTGCACTTTGGTCATTTGAACCAAGCCGCCCGACACGTCGTTGCATAAAAAAAAAACCACCTAGCGCTTGACCTCTGCTAGGTGGTTTTTGAAACTGAAGATAAATAGTGTTCTAACTTCGCCGTTTATTTTTTCTCACGCACTACTGTTGCTAATTGTTCGATAAATGTTTCACGTGAGACAGTGTTTGATTCTTTTTTACTGTATTGGCGTACGTTAACGGCATTGTTTGCCACTTCTTCATCGCCAACAACGAGTTGGAACGGAATTTTTTGCATTTGAGCTTCACGGATTTTATAGCCTAATTTTTCATTTTTCATGTCGACTTCAACACGGTAACCAGCCTGTTTCAATTCTTCTTTTACGGCAAAAGCATAATCAGCATGTGCGTCTAAGTTAACCGGAATAATTTGAACTTGAACTGGAGCTAACCAAGTTGGGAAGGCACCTTTGTATTCTTCGATTAAGTATGCAACAAAACGTTCCATTGTCGATACAATCCCACGGTGAATAACGACTGGACGATGTTTCTCACCATCTTCACCAATGTAGTTTAAGTCAAAGCGTTCTGGCAATAAGAAATCCAATTGGATTGTTGATAATGTTTCTTCTTTCCCAATCGCTGTTTTAACCATCACATCAAGTTTTGGACCGTAGAAGGCAGCTTCGCCTTCAGCTTCAAAATAATCTAAACCGAGATCATCCATTGCTGATTTAAGCATCGCTTGCGCTTTGTTCCACATGTCGTCATCATCATAATATTTTTCGGTGTTTTCGGGATCACGATAACTTAAGCGGAACGAGTAATCTGTAATGTTAAAGTCTTGATATACTTTATGCAATAATTCAACGGTACGTTTAAACTCGTCTGCAATTTGATCAGGACGAACAAATACATGCGCGTCATTAAGCGTCATCGCACGTACACGTTGCAAGCCTGATAAGGCCCCACTCATTTCATAACGGTGCATTAAGCCTAATTCAGCTATACGAATTGGTAATTCACGGTATGAATGAATATCATTTTTGTAAATCATCATGTGATGTGGACAGTTCATTGGACGTAAAACGAGCGATTCATTTTCGTCCATTTTCATCGGTGGAAACATGTCATCTTGATAATGTTCCCAGTGACCACTTGTTTTATATAAATCAACGTTAGCTAAGGCTGGTGTGTAAACATGATCATAACCTTTAGACACTTCTAGGTCAACGATGTATCGTTCGATTTGACGACGAACAGTTGCGCCTTTTGGCAACCACATTGGTAAGCCTTGACCAATTAAGTTGCTGATCATAAAGAGATTTAATTCTTTACCAATTTTACGATGATCGCGTTCTTTCGCTTCTTGAAGTAACGCTAAATGCGTATCTAAGTCTGTTTGTGAGAAGAAAGCTGTTCCGTAAATACGGTGTAACATTTTATTTTTGCTATCGCCACGCCAGTACGCACCCGCAAGGCTTAATAATTTAAACGCTTTGATTTTTCCAGTTGATGGTAAATGACCCCCACGGCAAAGATCCGCATATTCGCCTTGGGCATATAAAGTAACCTGTTGATCTGCTGGAATGGCATCGATTAATTCTAATTTGTATTTATCATCTGCAAAACGAGCTTTGGCTTCGTCACGTGATACTTCTTGACGTTCAATTTTAATATTTTGTTTGATGATTTTTTTCATTTCTTTTTCAATCGCTTTAAATGACTCATCCGATACCTCTTCTGCTGTATCAAAATCGTAGTAGAAACCGCCATCAATCGCTGGTCCAACACCAAATTGCGCATCGGGATACAAACGACGAATCGCCTGCGCCATTGTATGTGCAGTCGAGTGATTAATAACAGTTAAGGCATCTTCGTGGTCAGGTGTAATGATTTCAAATGCTGCATCCTCGTTAATTGGTGTTGTCAATTCAACGATTTGACCGTTCACCTTCCCAGCGATTGCTTTTTTCTTTAAGCTTGAACTAATTGAGCCTGCAATTTCAGCCGTGGTTAAACCCTTTTCAAATTCTTTGATTGCGCCATCAGGAAATGTAATGTTCATAAGTCAGTTCTCCTTTATTTCTTAGTTTTGTAATACAAAAAACGTCCCTTTGTACACTGGTTTAGTAGTATACAAAGGGACGTTTGAATTAACAGACGTGGTTCCACCCTCATTTTATAGCAAATAGCTATTCTCATGGGCCTTGGTAACGGATAAGGTTCCGTCGTCTCTTACTTAATTCAGAGACGCAGTTCAAAGGTGGTAGGTAACAAGTGTGGGGTTAATAGGCTCTCAGCTTTGCCCATCTCTCTGGAAACGACTGCTTGTTAGCGTTGTCCTTCTCAATACTTTTTGTATATGACTATATTATAGCTTTTTTTGATAAAAATGCAACTTTATTGGCGGTAATTTTTACCGGACAGTTCAATCGGTTGTGCTAAAAAACGAATTCGCTCCATAATTCGGGTCGCCTTCATCGTTTCTTCATCGCCACGATTGTTGACCATCAAATATTTTTGGAGTTGTTTGAAATCCATGTTCGAAGAGAAAAAGGTCGGCAACTCTTCTTGCATCCGATATTGTAAAATTGCACCGAGCACCTCGTCACGGGTCCAACTCGTTAACGACTCAGCCCCAATATCATCCAACATGAGCACGGGTGTTTCTTTCGCAATCTGGACTTTTTCTCCCACGGAGTTATCGTTAATCGCTTGTTTGATTTCACGCATAAACTCAGGCACATAAATCATCGTTGTTTCAACGTCATTATCGGCTAACATGTTCGCAATCGTCCCTAAAATGTATGATTTACCAGTGCCGTATGAGCCGTGGATGTACCAACCCTGTACCATTGTATCACCGGCTTGTTTAATCGATTTTACTAATGGGAACATGGCATTAACGAGTTCCATTCGCTGTGGTGTATTCATATCGAGATTTTCCATGCTCGCATTCAGAATTTGTTTTGGCATGTGCAACGAGTGAATCCGTTTGCGGCGTTCGCGTTCACGATCGGCACGAATTTTTTCAGGCGTCGCAGCATAACGAACTTCAATGATATCCTTTGTTAAAGACAGTTCCGGGCGATAGCCAGGCAACAACCCTTTTTCTTTTTTCTCATATTTTTGATGTTCTGTCACAAATTCATACAGTTTCGTAATATTTTGCTTAATGACTTCGGGCGTTAACGATGGATTTTCTTGTTGAAAGACCTTAATCGCTTCGTAATTCATGACGGTCATTAATGTTTCTTCATAGAGTGCTGTTAAACGACTGTTTTTGGCTGCTAAGCCTTTTAAAGACTGCTGTATGGGGTCCATGCTATCACCTACCTTCCTTTAAATCTTTACGGAACTGGGCAATTTTTTCGAGCATTGCCGGATCTGTTGTGATTTCGGGTTTTTTCTTAATAATTTCAGGGACGATGACTTTGTCGGCCACGCCCTCAGGTTCTGCAACTGTTTTACCATCTTCAACTGCCAATTGTTTTTGGAGCCAGTCAGGAATAATATCGTTGGCTTTGCCATCAACTTTGCGATACGATTTGTTTTGTCGTTGTTGCCATTTTTCATAATCTTCTTGTTTTTTATCAACGAAGGCTTTGGTTGACTGCAACACATCGGCGACTGTAACAACACCTTTCATATCCCAATCACGGGCAATTTTCTCCATGTATTCGGGGCTATCAATGCTATTGCCTTGTAGACGTGTGTAATAGATTAATGCGTTCATGACGGGTAATGGCATTTTTCGTTTCGCCATCACCGTTTCAACTGCGGCTAATTCTTTAGCCGTTGGGTCAGCACCATAGGTTGATAATTCTTTAATGAGATTGAAGGTATCAATCTGTGTTAAAAAGGCGATTAACTGTTCTTCACTTTGAATATCACCAATTGATTGCACCACATTAACCTGCGTAGTTGGCGCTGCTTTTAATTTGAGGGTTGGATAGGCGCCTTCGCCCATATTCAATTGATAAAAGTCGCGGGCTACTTTCCGTAATTGTGCTTGGTTAATATTACCATCTGACTGCACCGAACGATAAACAAGGCTCACCATGTCGTCTTCATTAATATGATAGACGGCATACAGTTTACGAATCGTTTCTTTCACCTCGTCAGTAATCGCAGTTAACGTTACGAATGTCGGTGATAACTCATTATAAAAGCGTTCAAAATCGAAGTATGAATCAGGAATTTCAAACTGCAATGGTTGCACGCGTGTAACGATCTTATCGGTATCTGCTTTCGCGCGATCACTCACCTTTGTTTTCGGAAATTGGAACACTTCAGTAAACGAGGTTGTAATTTCAGTCATTGCTGTTTTATCTGTCACCTCACGGAACCAGCCTTTTTTTAACTCGTTATAACGGCGTTCGCCAATCGCGCTGTATAAGAACAAGTTAAGCACACCGTCCGTGAAAAAGGCCTGCGGGTTCATCGGTGCCGCCAGTTCATAGACGTAATGACGCGACTCCCCTTTATCAACCACATAACTTTTCAGCAACCGCACACCTTCTAAAATCAGACGTGCTTGCACTAGCCGTTGCTGGCTCATGTCCCCAAGTAAGGTTTGGAGTTGGTAATGGGTGTGTTGCTCTGATTGCGTTCCCATGATTGGCAGATGGTCGAATAGTGTTTGGTAGAGCGTATAAGCATCAACATTAATCAAGGGCAGATACAGTTGGGTTAACACACGACGATCGACCGCTGTTAACAATCCCGTTGTTTCTACCACATAGCTATCGCCTGGATCGGGCTGATGGCTTCCTTCTAATTGCTGTTGTCTCATAATCGCACCTTCTTTATACACATCATTTATTTTTGTTTCTCCATAATTTCTTTTAATTCGTCAATGAACACACTGAGGTCTTTGAATTGACGGTAAACTGAGGCGAAACGCACGTATGATACTTCATCAATATCAGCCAGTTTATTCATCACAAATTCACCAATAATGGTCGACTCAATCTCACTCGTACCTTGTGCTCTAATGTCATGTTCGACTTCGTTCACGACTGTCTCTAATTTTTCTAATGAAACAGGACGTTTTTCACATGCGCGCACCAAGCCACGCAATACTTTATCACGTGAAAACTCTTCACGGACACCGTCTTTTTTGACGATAATTAGCGGACTTTCTTCGACTTTTTCAAATGTTGTGAACCGAAATGAACAGTCTTCACATTCCCGACGACGTCTAATTGAACGGTTTTCGTCTGTTGGTCGTGAGTCAATAACTTTTGTATCATTTGATTGACAAGATGGACAACGCATTGACTTACCTCCTTTAAATATTCGAATGTTTTTATATCGTCATTATATCATAGATAACGAGCCAACCTATACGGTAATTCTTACGGACAGACACGATTACACCACTTTTTTAGAGTTGTTGTAAGTGATGGTCAATTTGGGCAAAGGTTTGTTGCTTCGTGCCACTGTTGTCGATGATGACGTCAGCCTGTTCCTGTTTTTGCGCAAGTGATAGTTGCGCTTGTATTCGTTGGAGTGCTGCTCGTTTGGTCAACTGGTTTCGTGCCATTAAGCGCTCCAGTTGGAGCGCTTCACTGACACTGACGACCCAAATCGCATCGTAGCGATCGAGTTGATTGTTTTCAAATAACAGAGGTACATCAAGAAAAACAACCGCTTCGTTTTGTTGACGGTATGTTGTTAATTGGGCATTCATCCGTTCAAAAATAGCCGGATGCATCAGGTTATTAAGTGTCTGACGTTGGTGTGCATCGTTGAAAATCACGGCTGCTAATGCGGCACGATTCAACCCGGCAGTCGTTGCAATTGCAGTGCCAAATTGAGCCTGTAAGTGTAATAAGAGCGGTTCACCGGGAGCAACTATTTCGCGGGCCACTTGGTCGGCATCGATGACTGGGATGCCTTTTGCCGCGATATAAGTGCTTACCAAACTTTTGCCGCTAGCGATGCCTCCTGTTAAGCCAATTATGACGGTCATACGCTCACATCCCTATTTCGGTTGACACGACGGGCAATAATGCGTGCCACGACCATGGTATTGGATTTTTTCAATCAAGCTCCCACAATGCGGGCACGGCTCACCCTTATGACCATAAACAAGCAGTTTATCTTGGTAGTTGCCGATTTTCCCTTGTGAGTTAACGTACGTCCGGATTGTGGAACCGCCGAGTCGTACCGCCTCAGTTAAGATGGACCGGGTCACATCATAAAGACGGGTTACCTCTGCTGCTGTTAGGCTGTTGCTCGCTTTTGTTGGATGCACCTGCGCTTGAAAACACACTTCATCGACGTAAATATTCCCTAAGCCGACGACTGCTTTTTGATCAAGTAAGACATTTTTAATACCGCGAGTCGAACGTGCTAATGCCGCCTTAAATGCTGCTAATTGAAAGTCATCACCGAACGGTTCTGGCCCCAGTTTTTGAATCGCACGCGTACTGCCTTCATCACCGCGGGCAACCAGTTCCATTGTTCCAAATTTACGCACATCCAAATAACGCAGTTCGTCCTCATCTGTTAATTGAAAAACGATGTGTGTGTGTTTCGTCCGCGCTTCTGTTTGAGGCGCTAAACGATACTTGCCTTCCATCCGTAAATGCGACAAAATCGTATAATTCGTCGTATCTAGCAATAAAAATTTGCCACGACGGCGAATCGCCACAAAGGTTTCATTCGTTAAATCAGTCGCAAACTGATCGGCTTCGATGCCACGAATCATTTTTGGTACACCGATGTCGACGGCTTTAATCGTACGTCCGACCACCAATTCGGCAAGTGTTGCTCGGACATTTTCTACTTCTGGTAATTCTGGCACTGTGTTTCCCCCTCTATCTTCAGTTCGTTCAATTTGGTTATTTTGCGTCGTACCACGACTCACCAAAGGCACTGTCAGCTTTTAGCGGTACATCGAGTTCAACCGCATTTGCCATCACTGTTTTAACGAGTGTATCAAGTTGGGCAAGATCGCCTTCGGCCACTTCAAAGATAAGCTCATCGTGTACTTGTAACAATAAGTTAGCGGCAAGGTTTGAGACAGCTAATTCAGCGGCGAGTAAGACCATTGCTTCTTTGATAATATCAGCGGCACTCCCTTGAATCGGTGTGTTCATCGCTGTGCGCTCAGCAAAACCACGTATATTGAAGTTTTTGCTTGTAATTTCAGGAATATAGCGGCGGCGATGGAGAATCGTTTCAACATAACCACGTTGACGCGTTTCAATGACAACATCTTCCATGAAGCTTTTAACCTTTGGATAGCTTTCAAAGTAGCGGTCGATAAAGGTTTGAGCCTCAGCGCGAGTAATGCCTAAGTTTTGTGACAATCCATAATCACTAATACCATACACAATTCCAAAGTTAACGGCTTTCGCTTGGCGACGCATGTTGCTTGTCACATCCGCCGCTGCCACATGAAAAACATCCATCGCTGTTTTCGTATGAATGTCCATGTCTGCCTTAAAGGCTGCAATCAAGTTCTCGTCTTGGGCAATATGTGCCAAAACACGTAATTCAATTTGCGAGTAATCGGCCGCATAAATTTTCCATCCCGGTTGCGAGGCTTTAAAGACAGAACGAATGCGACGCCCCTCTTCCAGACGCACGGGAATATTTTGCAAGTTTGGATCGACTGAACTGAGTCGGCCGGTTTGCGTTAATGTTTGGTTAAAGCGGGTGTGCACTTTTTGCGTCTGTTGGTCAGTCACCTTCAACAAGCCTTCAATATAGGTTGATTGTAGCTTCACTAGCGTTCGATACGTCATGACTAACTCAATGATTGGGTGTTGGTCTTTCAATTGCTCTAACACGTCAACAGAGGTCGAATACCCTGTCTTTGTTTTCTTGATGACGGGTAGTTGGAGCGTTTCAAACAAGACCACTCCGAGTTGTTTCGGTGAATTGACGTTAAAAGGCTCACCCGCTGCGGCATGAATATCCGCCACTAACGTATCTAAGCGACCTTGCAAATCGGTTTTCATCTTTTCTAATGCCTGTGTATCAACGACCACTCCTTGCACTTCCATCTGTGCGAGTACGAGTGATAAGGGCAGCTCCAATTCTGTTAGGAGGTCCAGTTGTTCATTATTGGTTAAGGCAATCCGCACTGCTTCTTCGAGCGCTGCAATTGCGTAGCTTTCCGTCCTAAATGTTGCGCCACAATCGCTGTTTCTGGCAGCGCCCATTTCGCGCCCTTACCATAAATCGCCTCGTCACTTTCAATCGCTTCGTAACTATGTAAACGGGCGACACTCGCAAAATCAGTAATTGCAAACGAAGGATCTAACAAATAAGAACCAAGCATTAAGTCGAAGGTAATCCCCTTTACGGCAACACCATCACGACTTAACAGTGCCACCACTCGTTTGGCATCATATACTTTTTTTTGAAAGCGACGCATCCGTCAGAAACTGCGTCACTGCTATGGAAGCAAGTACAGCCTCATGACTCATATAGTAGACAGTCTCTCCGTTATAAAAGCTCCACCCTAAGCAAGCTGAGGCTAAATAGTTGTCGGTTTTTGTTTCGGCATACACAGCCATGCCTGTCGTCAATTGTTCCACAGGAATATCACTAACCGTTTCAACGACTAGCGTTGCCAATGGTTCTTTTTTGGCCTCTGGTTGGTCACCGAGTTCTTTTTCGAGCAAGGCCTTAAAACCTAATTCGCGTAAGGTTGGGATGACATCATTCGGTTCATAACCGCTGTATGCAATTTCATCGAGTGTGATTTCAATCGGTGTGTCGACCTTAATCGTCACTAATGCCTTACTCATTATGGCATCTTCGCGATAGGTGGTTAAGTTTTCTTTTAACTTTTTACCTGATACGTCATCGATGTGCGCCAAGACGTTTTCAACGGTGTCGTATTGGTGTAATAATTTAAGGGCTGTTTTCTCTCCAACGCCTTTAACACCTGGAATATTATCAGAGCTATCGCCCATCAGGCCTTTTAAGTCAATGATTTGCTGCGGTGTGAGGTCATATTTTTCACGCAATGAAGCTGGCGTATTCGCCTCCACTTCTGTGATGCCCTTTTTCGTAATATTGACAGTAATTTTATCACTAGCAAGTTGAGTTAAATCGCGGTCTCCAGTAATAATGAGCACTTCATCAAAGCCATCGCGTTCAGCCTGTTGTGCCAATGTACCGATAATATCATCGGCTTCATAGTTTGGCAGTTGGTAGTGTTTCACTTGATACGCCTCTAACAATTCTTTAATAAAGGGAAATTGCTCACCTAACTCGCTCGGTGTTTTTGAACGTCCACCTTTGTAGTCTTGATACTGGGCATGTCTAAACGTCGTTTTTCCTGCATCAAACGCCACCATCACATGGGTCGGTTGTTCTTTTTTCATTACGTTCGTCAACATCATCGCAAAGCCATACACAGCGTTTGTATAAACACCTTTATCATTATTTAAAAGTGGCAGTGCAAAGAAGGCACGATAGGCCAAACTGTTGCCATCAAACAATACTAATTTTTTCAATTCAATCGCTCCTCGTTTATATGGATATCTA
Source organism: Brochothrix campestris FSL F6-1037 (assembly GCF_000525915.1). Lineage (GTDB taxonomy): Bacteria > Bacillota > Bacilli > Lactobacillales > Listeriaceae > Brochothrix > Brochothrix campestris. The sequence continues at coordinate 17,199 of NZ_AODH01000019.1, forward strand.
GTATCATTTTAGCATTTATTAGCCCTAAACACACTTTAATTACAACGACAAAAAAGCAATCACACGTTTCATTCGTGTGATTGCTCCAGCTTGTAGACAAAGTCAGAAAGACTTCATTTTATTGCAGCGACGTTATCTAATTGTTTTTGTTTGTGAGATAACTGACTAACTCGTCTGCAAATTCACTTGTAGACACAGGATTCACGTTGATAAGTTCAGCTAAATCTTCAGTAACAACCTTACGAGAAATCGTCTGTTGTAGCGCTAACAAAATCAGTTCTGCTGCTTCATGCCAGTTCAAATGTTGCAACAGCATCACAGCGGATAGGAGCATTGCACTTGGATTAGCACGGTCTTGATCAGCAAAGGTGGGTGCTGTGCCATGTGTTGCTTCAAAGAGCGCATGGCCTGTTTGATAATTGATATTCGCGCCTGGTGATAGACCAATTCCTCCAACTTGTGCCGCCAAAGCATCTGAAGCATAGTCGCCATTTAAGTTCATCGTTGCCACGACGTCAAATTGTTCGGGTTTCAAAACAATTTGTTGGAGAAAATTATCGGTAATAATATCGTTGATAATTAATTTATCGGCCAAAACCGCCGCCGTTAAAGCGGCTTCTGCCGCTGCCTGATTGGTGTCAGCTTTAATTGTTTCATACTGGTGCCACGTAAAGACCTGTTCGCCATACTCGCGTTCAGCCAATTGATAACCCCATTGTTTAAAAGCGCCCTCTGTATACTTCATAATATTACCTTTATGGATGAGGGTAACACTTTTACGATTGTGCGCTAACGCATACTCAATCGCCGCCTTAACCAAACGTTCAGAGCCTTCACGTGAAATTGGTTTAATCGCGAACGAAGATGTCTCAGGAAAACGAATCGATTTCACGTCTAACTCATCGATTAAAAAACGTTTCAACTTGTCATTTTCAGCGGTGCCGACATTAAATTCAATGCCCGCATAAATATCTTCTGTGTTTTCACGAAAGACAACGATGTCTGTTTTCTCAGGTTCTTTTAATGGCGACGGTACCCCTTTCAGATAAGTGACCGGTCGTAAACAAACGTATAGATCCAACTGCTGGCGTAAGGCCACATTTAACGAACGAATCCCACCACCAATCGGTGTGGTCAATGGTCCTTTTAAGGCAACTAACTTTTCGTTAATCGTCGCAACTGTCGCAGCCGGCAACCATTCACCTGTTGCCTTAAACGCTTTCTCCCCTGCTAGTATTTCTTCCCATTCAATCCGTCGCTGCCCATTGTAGGCAATCTTTACCGCTGTTTCAATTACACGTCGACTCGCACGCCAAATATCAGGGCCAATACCGTCTCCCTCAATATAGGGCACGATTACCTCATCTGGTACGTGTAAACCTGTTGCTGTCATTTTCACTGTTGTTGCTCCCATGATACTCCCCCTTATTAACGTTCTTCAACTGGTATGTATGTATTATTCGTTTCACCAACATATTCTGCCCGTGGGCGAATTAAGCGGTTATCTTCGTACTGTTCTAAAATATGAGCCGACCAACCGGCAATACGACTAACAGTAAAAATCGGGGTAAACAAGTCTTGATCGATACCAAGACAATGATAAACGGTCGCTGAATAAAAATCGACGTTCGGTTTCAATTGCTTTTTATCCCAGACATATTGTTCAACCGCGCGACTAATGTCATACCATTTCGTATCACCGGTTACCGTCGTCAATTCTTCACACATATCACGTAAATATTGCGCTCGTGGGTCACCATTTTCATAGACACGGTGCCCAAACCCCATAATTTTCTCTTTCTTAGCAAGCTTCGCATCAAGATACGCCACCACATTACTCTCATCGCCAATTTCAGCTAACATCACCATGACTTGTTCATTTGCGCCACCATGCAAAGCCCCTTTTAACGAACCGATTGCGGCGGTCACACCCGAATAAATATCTGATAATGTCGCGACACATACCCGCGCCGAAAACGTCGAGGCATTCATCTCATGTTCGGCATGTAGCACTAACGCACGGTTCATTGCCTTCACATGTAAAGGCGTTGGTTCTGTACCTGTGAGCATGTATAAAAAATTACCCGCGAGTGATAAGTCCCCACGAGGTTGCAGTGGAACTTCATCCTTACGCATGCGCGCATAGGCTGCCACTAACGTCGGCATTTTGGCAACAAGTTTCATCGCCTTTGAATAGTTCGATAAATTCGAATCACCCTCTGAATCCTTATCGTACACACCAAGCATCGAGACCATCGTGCGCATCACACTCATTGGATGAACCTTTTCATGTGCAATCACTGCCAAACTAGCAATAATTTTATGTCCCAATTTCATTTCTTTTGTTAGTTGTTCTTGAAAAATCGCCAATTCCCGTTTGTTAGGTAAACGGTAATACCACAATAAATAAATCACTTCTTCAAATGATGCATGTTCTGCTAAATCACCGATATCATAACCGACATACGTGAGACGGTCATCAATAATTGAACTTATTTTTGTTTGACTGGCAATAACGCCTTCTAAGCCTTTATTCATTTCAGTCATGGGGTAATACCTCCTCTATGTCTCTCCCTTTGCTAATAAGCAATGGTTCGAATATTCTAAATATTATAATTATAATAGTACAGTAATTAACGGTACTTTACAATAACTTAGGTTAATTCCATTGTAACATAAGTTATACTTATCTAATTCTGCATTATTTTAAAGTTTTTATGATTATACGAAAAAACACGATTCCTTTAGGAATCGTGTTAGCTTGTAGGCAAAGTCGCATTAAACTCCTTTGTCTACAAGATGATAAGGCTTAATAGTTGCATAGAACTGTTACTTTATAAAATAAGAAAGCCCCTGCATAATAACATATGTAATCCCACTAGCAATTACAGGCCCTGCGGCTACACCTTTTAAGAAAACAACGCCTAAAATCGTTCCCATCACGAGCGCGACCGTCACCTGCGGATCTGTTCCCATCAATTTAATGCCTCGAGCACTTAAAATCGCAACTGCAATACCGGAGGCAAGCGCAACCCACCCAACTGGTGTTTTAAACGCTTCGTATAGGTCTTTGAAGCCTATTTGACCCGTTGCAATCGGAATCAAAATCGCAATTGTAATGATGGTGACACCCCAATGAATCCCTTTCGTTTGAATGAGCGCCATCAGCTTTGTACCGTCAAAAAATAATTTCAATATCATTACTGCTGCCACTGCAATTAATAAGGATTGATTTTTGGCAACGAGTGCAATCACCAATATACAACTTAAAAAATAAAAAAAGCTTGAGTAAACATTTACACTCTCCTTATTCTTTGTAATCAAACGTCTCTTTTTTCACTGTGTTTTGTCGCTGCGTTGTAGCTGTATGCATCGTGAATTTTTGCGTCAGAACTTGAGTTCCTCTGGCAACAATGACGGGTGCGATTAGCGAACGAACGAATGGCATTAAAAGTAGCACACCAATAACCGAAGTCACTAAGCCTGGAATAATTAAGAGGAGACCTGCGATAAAAACACCTAATTGTTGTGCCAATCCACTCGTTACTGATGTCGTCTTTTTAATATCCTTTACAAAAAATTGCAACGAACGCCATTGTCGGACGATAATGACAATCCCAATCACAGTTGAGATAAACTCGATTAAAAAGATTTTGCTAAATGGCAAATACTGTCCTGCGATGACATAACCAATTGTTTCAATCACACAGTATCCCAACCAATATTTCAATAATTTTTTCATTTTCTCACCTCTGTTTAATGGTGTCATTATATCATATTCGCATCTTATTTCAGCTTAATAACCATTGAAAAAAGCACTTACCCAAGGGTAAGTGCTCACAAACTGACGATATCTTAGATTTTTGAGATTTTAAGTAAGTTAGTTGTTCCAGCTTCACCGTTTGAACCAACGATACCAGCAGTTACAATTACTAAGTCGTCTTTTTCAACAAGACCACTTGCTACTGCTTCTTTATCTGCAAGTTCGAATAATTCATCTGTGTTAGATGGCGCTTCAACTAATTTAGGATAAACACCCCAAGAAATTGCTAAGTTGTTATATGTTTTTGGATCAAATGTTAATGCTAAGATTGGTGCTTTAGGACGGAATTTAGAAATCATACGTGCAGTATGTCCACCACGAGTAGCAGCAACGATTGCTTTAACGCCTAAGTTACGGGCAGTGTGTGCAACTGAGTTACCGATTGCTTCTGTAGTTGAAGATTGAACGTTGATTTTCAAGAACGCTTTATCTTGATCTTCTAATGCATGTTCAGAACGTTCAGCGATACGAGCCATTGTTGCAACAGCTTCTGCAGGATAAGCTCCAGCAGCAGTTTCGCCTGAAAGCATGATTGCGTCAGTACCATCAAAGATAGCGTTGGCAACATCACTTGCTTCCGCACGTGTTGGACGTGGGTTATGTTGCATTGAATCTAACATTTGAGTTGCAGTAATAACAGGTTTACCTAAAAGGTTACATTTTTTGATTAACGCTTTTTGGATAACTGGAACTTCTTCTGCAGGTACTTCAACACCAAGGTCACCACGAGCAACCATCAAGCCTTGAGATACAGCTAAGATTTCGTCGATGTTATCAACGCCTTCTTGGTTTTCGATTTTAGGAATGATTGCAACGTGATCTGCTTTTTCTTCATCAAGAATTTTGCGGATTTCTAAAACGTCGCTGGCAGTACGTACGAATGAAGCAGCGATGAATGTTGCACCATTGCGAACACCAAAACGGATATCTTCAGCATCTTTTTCAGTGATACCAGGTAATTTAATGCTAGCGTTTGGTACGTTAACACCTTTTTTACTTTTAAGGATACCAGGATTTAATACTTTAGTTACGATATCGCCATTAGCGTGATCTAATTCAGTTACTTCTAAAGCAACTAAACCATCATCTAATAAGATAAGGCCACCAATTTCAACGTCGTTGATTAAACCATCGTATGAAACTGAGAATTTTTCACGTGTTCCGCTTACTTCTGTCATTGAGACACGAACAACGTCACCTGTTTCAAATTCAACAATCCCAGTTCCACCCATGTTATGTGTGCGGATTTCAGGACCTTTTGTATCTAAAAGAATCGGAACTGATTTACCAGAGATTTTTTCTGCTGCATGAATGCTTTCGATACGAGCACCGTGTTCTGCATAGTCACCGTGTGAGAAGTTAAGACGAGCAACGTTCATACCGTTGTTCATTAACTCTACTAATTTTTCGACTGATTCACTTGCAGGTCCAATTGTACAAACAATTTTCGTTTTTTTCATAAATAAAATCCTCCTAAAATATATTATGTAACCTTAAATTAATAATTACGCCTCTACCATTATAACCTACTTCGGGATTTTTTTCATCTTTTTTCAAAAGTTATCTTTTCACTTTCATTAATTTTCATAAAGACGACAAAAAACCCGAAGTACTTAAACTTCGAGTTTTGAGACTAGATTGAAAGTTCTTTTGAAAGTTCAAAGAGACGGTGGTCCATTTCACTTTTGTTTTGAAGAACTGCTGTAATATCATTTTCAACAATTTGGTTTGCTACAATACCGACAGCTAAACCACCTTTACCTTCAAGTAATAATTCAACTGCACGAGCACCTAAACGACTTGCTAACACACGGTCAGCTGTTGTAGGGTTACCACCACGTTGAATGTGTCCTAAGACAGACGCACGACTATCAAAATCACCATATTTATCGAGTTCAGCTGCAAATTCTGGACCAGACATAACGCCCTCAGCTAAAACGATAATACTATGCGCTTTACCACGTGCACGACGAACGTTTAATTGTTCAACGATTTTGTGAATATCAAATTTTTCTTCAGGAACGATAATTGCATCAGCACCACCAGCAATACCCGCATAAAGTGCGATATCGCCACAGTTACGACCCATCACTTCAATAATGAATGTACGGTCATGCGAAGAAGCTGTGTCACGAATACGGTCAATTGCATCTAAAGCCGTATTACATGCCGTATCAAAACCGATTGTGAAGTCAGTCCCTGAAATATCGTTATCAATTGTTCCTGGTAAACCAATCGCATTAAAACCACGTTTAGTTAAGGCTTCAGCACCATGATAAGAACCGTCGCCACCAATAACAACTAAGGCATCAATCCCAAATTTTTTGAGTTGTTCAATCCCTTTAAGTTGGCCTTCTTCAGACGCAAATTCAGGGTATCGGGCAGAATGTAAAAAAGTTCCCCCACGTTGAATGTAGTCACCTACATCGCCTAATTCCATTTTTTTAAGATCGCCGTTAACTAAACCACGGAAACCATATTTAACACCATAAACTTCTAGACCTTCATAGATTCCTTTACGTACAACGGCGCGGACTGCGGCGTTCATCCCCGGAGCATCTCCACCACTTGTTAATACTGCAATGCGTTTCATTTTTTTCATCGTCCTCTCTTATGTGCTACTTGGATAACAATTCTATGTAAACGACCTGCTATCTTTCACAACTATTATAGTATAATTAACAACTTTGAGCAATCTATCGCCCAGATAAAAAATGCAATAAGAGTTGCTACGTCACGAATTCGACGATTATCTCACTTACTTCTTCAGTAGCATTTCAAAAACCACCTTGCCCCATTTTATCGAGACAAGGTGGTTTGCTTAATTTTCAGTATACTGCCCAATTTTGCGTAGTTGTTCATAACGCTGTTCACGTAATGTTACACCGTCTAAAGCCAGCAATTCGGCTAAGTTTGCTGCAATCGCAGCATCAATCAATTGTGCTTGTTGCACTTGATCATGATGCGCACCACCCTTAACTTCAGGAATAACACCGTTAATCACACCGAGTTCCAATAAGTCAGGTGATGTAATGTGTAAATGTTCCGCCGCCTTCTTCGCTAAGGAAGCATCCTTCCACAAAATAACCGCACCACTTTCAGGTGAAATAACAGAATAAGTGCTGTTTTCGAGCATTAAGACACGGTTACCAACACCGATACCTAAGGCGCCACCACTACCACCTTCACCAATAACGATACAAATAATCGGCACTTCGTAACCAGCCATCTCAAATAAGTTACGAGCAATCGCTTCGCTTTGGCCACGTTCTTCGGCCGCCTTACCAGGATAAGCCCCTTTTGTATCAATAAACGTGATAATCGGACGCTTGAATTTATTTGCCTGTTCCATTAAACGCAAAGCCTTACGGTAACCTTCAGGATGTGGCATGCCAAAATTACGAGCAAGGTTTTCTTTTGTATCCTTCCCACGTTGATGACCAATGACTGTGACAGGCATACCTTTATAACGGGCAATTCCCCCGACAATCGCTGCATCGTCACCAAAACGACGATCGCCATGCAACTCCATAAAATCGGTAAATAATAACGGAATATAATCCAATGTTGTTGGACGTTCTGGATGACGTGCAACTTGCACACGGTCCCATGAAGTCATATGGCTATAAACTTCTGTTTCGACCTTCGCTAGACGCGACTCTAATTTAACGATTTCTGCGGTTAAGTCCACATCATTATCTTTTGTATATTGTTTTAATTCACTTATTTTTTTACGAAGTTCTAAAATCGGCTTTTCGAACTGTAAATCTGCTCCCATTATTTATCACTCACTTTCTGATGGAATGACACAAGGAAACCTAGTTTCGAACGCATTTCAAGACGTGGCACCACTGCATCAAGCTGACCTGTTTTGAGTAAGAACTCAGCTGTTTGGAAATCTTTCGGCAGTTTTTCACGGACGGTTTGTTCAATCACACGACGACCTGCAAAGCCAATTAAGGCACCCGGTTCAGCCAAGTTGAAATCACCCAATGACGCAAAGCTGGCTGATACACCCCCAGTAGTCGGATAGGTCATCACGATAATTGACAGCCCTCCAGCTGCGCTTAAACGTTCTAAGGCGGCAGATGTTTTAGCCATTTGCATTAGCGAGAGCATGCCTTCTTGCATACGTGCCCCACCTGATGCTGTGAAAATAATGACCGGTACCATTCTTTTTTGCGCGTCTTCAATCGCACGTGTGATTTTTTCACCAACGACACTCCCCATACTCCCCATTCGGAAACTTGAATCCATCACAGCAAGCATACAGCCGTTGCCTTCAATTTCACCATAGCCTGTTACAACGGCTTCATCAAGACTTGACTTTGCTTTATCTGCTTGAATTTTATCCATATAACCAGGAAATTCAAGCGGATTTGTTGTTGTCATATGAGGATTCGTTTCTACGAATGTATCAGGATCCACTAAGGTTGTAATCCGTGCCCGTGCTTGTATTTTATGATGGTAGCCACAGTGTGGACAAACCATTTCGTTTTTTTCAAGCTCTTTTGCATACATAATTTTTTGACAGCCAAGACATTTTTTCATAATGCCTTCTGGGATGTCTTGTGCCGCAGCTTCGCTGTTCGACATCATATGTTTTTTCTTCTTAGGTTTCGAAAAAAAGTTCTCCTAGCAAAATAAACTACCTCCTAGATACTTTAATTAAGCACCATTTTATCGCTCAATGTTAATTGTTCACTAAAAAACTATACCTTATTATAGTTAAATGAGCAAATATACTAAAAAAAAAAAGCTGTTGACGATTCATCTAATCATTAATTAAAGCAATCGTCAATTACTTCATCACCCAACCTGAAGGGGATAATAATGTATCTAACGCCTTCGCTAACGACTCTGTCATTACAATATTAAATGAATTATTCAAGGCAATACCACGGCGGGTTGCTTTATCCACAACAATCACTTCCACTGTTCCTGGCTCCGTTGCTAAAATTTCTTTTAGGGCAATAATTTGCGTTGACTCACAGTTAACATACAATCGTTGGGCTGGGGCAAACGGCGCATCATCTTCTTCTAACAACGTCATACTATTTACAACAAGCTGTTGCTTACCTTGACGTTCACTCATTTTTCCGTTTAAAATGACGGCTTTATTTTCGACAAGAACACCTTTCATTGCACGATACGCTTGCGGAAATACCACACCTGAACGTTCAGTGCTAGGGTCACTCACCGTAATAAAACACATCAACTCGCCTTTTTTAGTTCGAGTTTCTTTCAATTGGTGTACATACACCCCGAAATTGGCTGTTTGCTCTAATTTAACCGTTTGTAATTGTTGTACATGCGCACGTTTCAGTTGATGCGGGTAACTTGTTAGTGGGTGTTTCGATAAATACATCCCCAAATAGTCTTTTTCTTGAGTTAACCGATCGATGGCTGGCATTTCGGGCATTTCGGTATATTTCGGTTTGAGTGCTAAAGTCGAACCACCGATTTCATCAAATAGATCAACTGGTGAATCGCCCTTGCGACTGAGGTCGGCTAAATTCAACGCTGAATCAATCGTCGCCAATAAGGTCGAACGTGTCTTATCCCATTCGTCACAGGCTCCTGCTAAAATAAGCGCTTCTAAAATTGGTTGCGTTGCTATTTTAGCGGGTAAACGGCGGCATAGATCAAATAAATCTTTAAAGGCTCCCGCTCGTTTTCGTTCAGCCACAATCACCTTCACTGTTTGTGATCCGATTTTTTTAATACTGCTCAGACTGTAACGAATTGCACCGGCTTCATTGCAGAAAAAATGATAACTGTGATTGATCGATGGTGGTAAAATCGTCAAATCACGTTTACGTCCTTCCGCTATGTAAGTTGTCAACTTCGACTCATCACCCGTCACAGACGTCATTAAGGCAGCATAAAAAGCAGCTGGGTAATGGGTTTTCAAATAGGCCAATTGGAAGGCGATTTTGGCATAGGCGACTGAGTGTGAACGGTTAAAACCATAGTTGGCAAACCGAACAATCAGATCGTACACCTCCTCGGCAACCGCTTCACTTACCTGTTGTGCAATCGCACCGGCGACAAAGCGCTCACGTTGTTGTTGCAATACAGCTGCCTTCTTCTTACTGACTGCACGGCGGAGCATATCCGCTTCACCTAAGCTAAAACCAGCTAAGGCTGAAGCAATTTGCATGATTTGCTCTTGGTAGACGATAACACCATAAGTCGGTGCTAAAATATCCTCGAGGGCTGGATGTGCATAAGACACCTGTTCTTTGCCATGTTTACGTGCAATAAACGTGCTGATTTGTTCCATCGGACCGGGACGGTAAAGGGCATTCACAGCGACGACATCTTCAAATGAGGTCGGGATTAGGCGTCGCAACACTTGGCGAATACCAGGCGATTCAAATTGAAAAACACCGTTTGTATCACCCGCTTGAAACACCCTTAACGTCTCCGTATCATTGAGTGAGATTTTTTCAATATCAAACTGAGGCTGTTCGTAACGGACCGCTTTAATAATCGTTGCCAACATCGTCAAGTTGCGTAAACCTAAATAATCCATTTTCAGCAGACCTATTTCTTCTAGATCACCCATTGGATATTGTGTCAGTAACGCATCGGCACTCCCTTTTTGCAACGGAACATAATCAATTAATGGGGCATCACTAATAATAACACCGGCGGCATGAGTCGACATGTGACGAGGCAACCCTTCAATCGTTTGTGCAATCCGCCAAATTTCTTCATTGCGCTTACTACTATTAATATGGCGACTCAGTGCTTTTGATTCTGTTTGCGCACCCGCTAAAGTGAGTCCGACTTGCTGAGGCAATAAATTCGACCATTCACTTAATTCAACCCGGTTCAAACCAAACACACGGGCGGTATCACGAATAGCAGCTTTGGCGGCTAACGTACCAAATGTTCCAATTTGAGCGACATGCTGTACGCCATATTTTTCAACTGTGTACGCAATCATCTCGTCACGACGGTTATCAGGAAAATCCAAATCGATATCGGGCATTGTCACCCGTTCGGGATTAAGAAAACGTTCAAACAGTAACTGATACGCAATCGGATCAACATCGGTAATCCGCAATACATAGGATACAAGTGAACCTGCTGCTGACCCTCGGCCTGGACCTGTTAAAATCCCATTTGTTTGTGCATGATGCATGAGGTCCCATACAATCAAGAAATAATCATTAAAGCCCATCTCATTAATAATACCGAGTTCATAGTGCAGTCGCTCAACATAACGTTGTGCGGGATTGCTAAAGCGTTGGCGTAAGCCTTCTTCGGCTAATTGTTGTAAATACACCTTTGCCTCAAGACCATCTGGCGTTTTGAACTTCGGTAACAACGTTTGATTGAGTTCAATCGTCACCTCACTTAGGTCTGCGATTGTGGCGGTTCGTTCAAGTGCTTCACGTTGTGCTGGTGTTTGCCATAACGCTTCTAATTCTGTTGGACTCGTAAAATAATGCGTTCCTGTAGGAGCCAGTGTTTCCCAATTTATAATCGTGTTGTCACGAATCGCTTCTAATACGGCTAAACTTTTAACGTCCTCCGGCTTTAAATAACGCACATCACTAACAACAACTGTATCGCTCTCCGCCGCAAACGCCCATTGCGTAACCTCAGCTTCCGGTTGAGAAACACCTAAGTAGGCTGTTGGAAATTGACTTAAGACTGCTAGTCGCTCTTCTTCGATGAGTTGTTCGAGCGCGGGTGATACGGGTAAAATAACACTCATATTCTCGGCATAAGCATCGAACCATTTTTTCGGTAAAAAAGCGCATTCTTCTGTTTGCAACGCACTTGTCATTTTCATTAAGTCGTGATAACCTGCCGTATTTTGAGCGATAACAAGCATCGGTAGTGACGCCACTTCACCGATTGGTTGTTCAACCTCAATCTGCATGCCATATAACGGTTTGATCCCGTAAGCTTCACATGCCTTCTTAAAACTTAAGGCACCATATAAGTGATTTTGATTGGTCATTGCGAGCGATTGATAGCCTAACTGAGCTGCTGTTTTTACAAGTTCTTCTATTTTTAATGTGCTCGATAGCAAATCGAAGGCAGTTGCCACCTGCAAATGAGTATAATTGGTCATGTTAAAAGCCTCCTAATCGTTCTGATCTTCTGAGCGATGTTTCCATCCGCCTTTTCATCTTCATTATACGCAATATTTTCACAAAAGGGAAAGGACGTTCAAATGATATTTTGATTATTGTAATTTTCAAGTTTAAAATGCTATATTAAGAGCAACACATGCAGTCTTGCATTAACAATTAACCGAGGTGATAAAATGAAGTTTATTTCATGGAACGTCAACGGCTTACGAGCGGTTGTCAAAAAAAAATTTCGAAGCGTATTTCATCAACAGTGAGGCCGATTTTTTCTGTCTACAAGAAACAAAACTGCAAGAAGGTCAAATCGACCTTTCTTTTCCAAGCTACCACAGCTATTGGAACTACGCTGATCGTAAAGGCTATTCGGGAACAGCCATCTTTACGAAGCATGAGCCTCTTTCTGTTCGTTACGGTATTGAGCAAGATGAACATAACCATGAAGGACGTGTCATTACGCTTGAGTATGCTAATTTCTATCTCGTCACGGTATACACACCTAACTCCAAACAAGCGTTGGCACGTTTAGAATACCGCATTAAATGGGAACATGACCTAACCGACTATTTAGTCGCTCTTAAAGAACAAAAGCCAGTTATCCTTTGTGGCGATTTAAACGTTGCTCATAAGGAAATCGACTTAAAAAATCCGAAAAACAACCGTCATAATCCCGGCTTTTCTGATGATGAACGTCATTGTTTTAGCTATTTACTTGCGCAAGGTTTTACCGACAGTTTCCGTCATTTCTACCCCGATTTAACCGGTGCCTACTCTTGGTGGTCATACCGCTTCAATGCCCGGGCAAACAATGCTGGTTGGCGCATTGATTACTTTTTAGTAAGCGATGCACTTAAATCACAGATGACATCCGCTACCATTCACGCCGATGTTCTTGGCTCTGATCATTGCCCGGTTGAATTAGATATCGACGTGACAGCAAACAGATAGAACTGGAGAAACGAAAGTGATAGCAGCTCGTTTAACCGCGTATAAATTAGAACTACCGCATTTTCCGATTATTTACTATCGGCAAGTAAGGGAGTGAAACTTACTAGCTGTTGGCTGATTAAGCTAGAGGATATAACAGTATCTCTATTCAATCTCATCATCTGATACACAAAATTACTGTAATCGCATTCGAAAGAAAATGAAGTCTGTTTGGACTTTGTCTACAATCCAAAAGGCCTCGACGTTAATTCGTCGAGGCCTTTTTTTTAAATTATTCTATAAACTTAAGCGGATAAACAGACAGTTATTGACACACCGCTTCTAAATCAGCAATTAAGCAATCGGCTTCTGCCCATGAATAGACTGTTGCACCCGAAGCTAAATTATGTCCTCCACCGTTGTATTTTGCAGCAATCTCATTAATGGTAATCGCTTTAGAGCGAATACGCACACGAATACGTTCTGGTTCTTCGACGAAAAAGGCCCAAACTTTCACGCCTTCAACTTGTGCCACTGAATTAACGAGCATCGCGGCTTCATCCGAACTAATCGCGAATTGCTCTAGCAGGTCAGGCGTAATTTTCAAATAGATAACTCCTGCTTCAGACAGCTTAAAATGTTGCAAGACATAGCCACTGAAACGTAAGACACGAATGTCTTTTTTATACATTGTATTAAAGATAGCCGAGCGATCAAAATCATAAGACGCCAAAGTTGAGACATAACTAAACGTACGCGATGTTGTGTTTGGGAACATAAAACGTCCTGTGTCGCCGACAATTCCTGTAAATAATAACCGCGCTGCTGTCGCTGTCATTTGTAATTCGTCCGCAAACTCTGCCTGGAATTCACAAATCATTTCGCTCGTCGACGAAGCGTTTGTGTCGACCCAAACGATATCACCGTAGACATCATTATTTGGGTGATGGTCAATCTTAATCAACTCTTTACCCAAGTTAAAACGGTCATCATCTATCCGAGGTGCGTTCGCTGTATCTAGTACAATGACAAGTGCCTCTTGATATATGCTATCATCAATTTCATCAAGATCACTTAAAAAGGCTAATGATTCTTCAGGCTGTCCGACACGATAAACTTTTTTCGAGGGAAAACTTGCCATAATAATTTCAGCTAAGCCACATTGTGAACCGTAGGCATCAGGATCTGGTCTCCCATGTCGATGTAAAATAATAGTATCATACGCTTTGATTTTATTTAAAATCTGTTGTTTCATCAGCTTCACTTACCTTTCAATAATTTGAACAGACACTAATGCCTTGCTCATAATTTGATTATCAACTTTAACAGTAATATCTATTTTTGCCGTTTTACGACTTTGCTCAAGTAACAAGGGTTCGAATTCTAATAAACTATCCATTTGAATCGGTTTCAAAAAGTAAATTGTCATTGATTCAATCATCATATTTTGATGTTTCGCACTTGTCATCATTTGTTGTACTACTTCACATAACGTTTGCGATAATACACCATACGACAAAGTTCCGATATGATTTGTCATTTGGGGTGTTACTTTAAATTTAAAGGTTTCATCTTTGCTGTAACTACTTTCGGGAAAAATAAATTGATTCACAATCGTATCGTCTAGCGTTTCGCCGATTTGTGGTTGACGTTGCATTAATTGCATTGCTTTTAAGACATCTTCACGACTAACAATCCCTACTAACGTTTGATTTTCTTTCACGACGGGAATTAGTTCAATCCCTTCCCAAATCATCATATGCGCAACTGAAGGCACCGTCATTTGTTCACCAACGACAATGGGGTGACGTGTCATTAAATTATCAATCGCTGTTGTACTTGGGTGATCACTAATATCCTTTGGTGATACGACACCAACCAAACGACCATTTTTATTAATAACAGGGTAACGATTGTGTCCCGTTGATTCCTGTAATTGATAATAGGTCGCCACCGTGTTTGTACTTTGAAGCGCGGTCACCTCTGTGATCGGCTTTAATATATCAGACACAAACAAAATTTCTTTTTTAATGAGACGATCATAAATCGCACGGTTGATTAACGTCGCTACCGTAAAAGTATCGTACGAGGTGGATATAATTGGCAATTCGAGTTCATTCGCTAATTTTATGACCTCATCATTCGTGCCAAATCCGCCCGTAATTAAAACTGCTGCGCCTTTTTCGAGTGCCAATTTTTGAGCATTGACACGGTTTCCGACGATTATCAAATGTTTCGCTTCAACGTAACGTTCCATTGCTTCAATCGTCATCGCGCCAATCACAAAACGATTCAACGTTTTGTGGAGTCCTGTCCGCCCACCTAACACTTGGCCGTCAGTCATGTTCAGAATTTCAGCATAGGTTAATTTTTCGATATTTTCTTTGATTTTTCGTTCAATTCGAATCGTTCCAACACGCTTTATCGTACTGACGTAACCTGCATTTTCAGCTTCCTTAATCGCTCGATAAGCAGTCCCCTCACTGACGCGCATGTTTTGCGCAACTTTCCTTACAGAAATCTTGTCTCCTACTGGCAGTTTTTCTATATACGACATAATCAATTCGTGTTTCGTAGTCACCAACTAACAACCCCTCTCGTCACACTCGTTTTCATTTGTTTTTGCCGCGTTTCTGTTATAGTTTGATTTATTTAAAATTATAACACAGAACAGCAGTCCGACGCATGCTCATAACATAATGCATTACATTCTATTTTATGGTACACTGAAACGGTAATTTATCAGATTATAGGTAACAAGAAAGGACTTACTATGCTAAACAAACTTGACACAATCCAACAACACTTAAGAGATAACAACTTAGATTTTGCTTATATTTCTAATCCGCATAACATTGGTTACATTACAGGTTTCCATAGCGATCCACACGAACGCGTATTGGCGCTTTTTATTTTCGCAAATACGATTCCGTTACTATTTGCACCAGCACTTGATGTTAGTGATGCAAAAGCATCCGGTTGGGAATTTGACATTAATGGTTACACTGATAGCCAAGAACCATTTGACTTAATTACTGACCTTATTAAATCTCGTACGACCGATGTTAACGCCATCATGATTGAAAAAGATCATCTGATTGTTGAACGCTACTTGAAATTACAAGCCGCTTTTCCAAATGCTACATTTAGTAATGGTAATGACTTGATTAATGGCATGCGTGTCATTAAGTCTCCTGATGAATTAGCAATCATGAAAGAAGCCGCAGCGCTCGCTGATTATGCCGTTGAAGTTGGTGTCGCTGCCTTAGCTGAAGGTAAAACTGAGCTTGATATTATTGCTGAAATCGAATATGAATTGAAGAAAAAAGGCGTCACTGAAATGTCATTCGCAACGATGGTCTTAACAGGTGTTAACGCCGCTTCGCCTCATGGTAATCCCGGCTTAACACAAATTCAAAATGGTGATTTGGTCTTATTCGACCTTGGTGTGATGCACAAAGGTTATGCGTCCGACATTTCTCGGACTGTAGCCTTTGGGTCGATTACACAAGAACAAGAAGAAATATACAATACTGTTTTAAAAGCGCAATTAACTGCAATGAATACCGTTAAAGCTGGCGTTTCCGCGAAAACAATCGACATGGCTGCTCGTCAAACGATTACCGATGCCGGCTACGGTGATTACTTCACGCATCGACTTGGGCATGGTTTAGGTATTACCTGCCATGAATTCCCGTCAATTACTGATACCAACGAAATGATTCTTGAAGAAAACATGGTCTTTACGATTGAACCTGGTATTTATTTACCTAACGTTGCCGGTGTTCGAATTGAAGATGATGTTGTTGTCACTAAAGACGGCGTTATTTCATTAACAACCTATCCAAAAGAATTACAAATCATTTCACAATAACAGCACGCTTAAGTTGCTTCTCGCTCATTTCCATAAACAACAGTCCCCTGTCATGAAATTGCAATGACTGGGGATTGTTGTTTATGGTTCTTCTTTTAAACGTTTCATCAAACGATAGTAACCGCGGACCGATGTGTGTACTTTTTTATTTTGCGGAAAATAAATTTGTTGTTCTTGCCGATTAACCGACATTATTTGTTTTAAGTTCACAATCACACCATGATGACATCTAAAAAATGAGGAGGGTAATTTATCAGATACCGCTGCTAAACTCGTACGATATAAGTAATTCCGTTGACGACACACAACCTTTATTTTTCGTAAATGCATGACATGCTCAAAATAAAAAATATCATTGAAGTCGACCAAATACACATGATTAGCTTGTTTAATCGCTAATTTCCGTCGATTGAAGTCACCTACTAAAACATATTGACACAATAACTTCTCAACGACTAAAGCAACAGTTGACTTTATAACCTGTTCGTTTTCTTTTTCATCAATGATTGTATATATTTCATGGCTGTTCTGTAATAACGCTAAAATCTCACGTTCCTTTTCATAGACATAAACCGTATAACACCTTGCCAAACTTATAGCTAGTTGCTCACTATGATGTTCATCGATAAATTGAATAACCGTATCGCCATAACAGAATGCATTGGGAAACTTGCTAATTTTAACCTCTTGATGATCAATTGAATAAAACCATTGGATGATTTGGCGATTGATTATTTTATTCAGGCGTTCATTTTCAAGTTGACAATACACATAAAACATCATTGGCCTCCTTTATATCACCTACCGTTTCCTAAAATTATATACGATGGTCAATAGAATTAAAAGTTTTAAAGGCATAAAAAAAACTGTCCTAATCATGTGTAGGACAGCTTTTCGTTATAACTGCTTATCGTAACAATAAAATTCAAACGGTAATTCTGGACGTTTCATGATGCCTTTGAAATCGTAATCCTTCTTGGCAAAAAATGCACGCATTTTCTCATTTGTCACATACGTATCGCTTTTCAAATACCCTTGACTAGTTGTCACCGCTTTTTGTTCAGCAAAGGCAAATAACTGTGAGGCAATTCCTTGGCTACGACTTTTAGTCGAAACCGCGCAACGATGAATGACCGTTGCGCGCTGTTTACTCGCCCATTCAATCGTTGCATATTCATCATCTGTCTCTGGACTAATACAAATAAATCCAAGCACTTCCATATCCGCTTCAAACACATATAATTCATTTCGTCTAATATCATTTTCGAATACCTCATAGCTTGGATATGTCTCATCCCATTGTAAATTGTTTTCAGCTTGCATCATTGCAATTGTCTTTTTCACTATCATCATAATTGGTTTAATATCTGCTTCAGTTGCTAACCTAATCATCTAACCGCTCCTTGCACCTTATTAATAAACATTTATCTACTATAACAAAAAAACACTATAACATATAGCTCAAAAAAAGCGAACTAAACGGTCTTTTTTGACAGCTCAACACATTCAAAAAAACACATCGAAAACAAGTTTCGATGTGTTGCTGCTTTATTTCAATTCGAGTAATGTCACCGACTCCACATGTGCTGTTTGCGGGAACATGTCGTACGGTGTCACTTCTTTAATCGTATAATGATGTGTTAATTGTTGCACGTCTCGCGCTAAGGTTGACGGATTACATGAAACGTAAACAATTTTTTGCGGACGTACTTGCTTGAGTGTGTCTAATAAGGCATCATCACAGCCTGAACGCGGCGGATCGACAATTACGACATCCGGTTTAAAACCTTCTTTAACCCAGCGTGGCATAATCTCTTCAGCCTTACCAGCCTCATACTGAACATTCGTGATGTTGGCACGAGCGGCATTGCGTTGCGCATCTTCAATCGCGTCAACAACAATATCCATTCCTCGTACTTCTTTAACTGCGTGCGCTAATGAAAGACCGATTGTTCCGACACCACAATACGCATCCACGACTGTTTCCGTTCCTTTTAGTTCGAGGACATTTGCCACTTTACGATATAACTTTTCAGTTTGTTCAGGATTCAATTGGAAGAAAGCACGCGCTGATAAATCGTAACTAATGCCTGTCATCGTTTCAGAAATCGTTTCTTTACCCGCTAAAACAAACGTTTCTTCCCCAAATACAAGCGACGTCTTTTCTTGATTAACATTTTGCATCACCGATACAATTTGCGGAAAAGCTGTGCGTAAGTTTTCAATTAACTCACGTTTACGCGGTAGTTTTTTACTGTTTGTAATAAAGACGACTTGAATTTCATCCGTATTTTTCGCCTCGCGTACAACAATCGTCCGAACAATGCCGCTGTTTTTTTCTTCATCGTAAATAGGCACATTTAATTGTTGCAACTGTTGTTTAATAAAGGCTGTGATTTGTGTTGTATGTGGTTGCTGAACAACACATTCTTCGATATCAATTAAATGATGCGATTCTTGTTGATAAAGTCCCGCTTTAATAACACCATCAACTTCACGCACTTGGAACTGACTCTTATTGCGATAAGCCCAAGGGTTTTTCATCCCGACCGTATGTTTAACTTTTAACTTATCCATTGGAATTTTCGTATGCTTTTGAAACGCTTGACGTATCATGTCACGTTTCATTACAAGCTGTTTATCATAAATTAAATGTTGCAACTGACAACCACCACATTCTTCATAAATGGGACAAAGTGGTTGAATCCGATCGGGTGACTCCCGTTCGATAGTTGTCATTTCAGCTTCTAAATACTTTGGAAACACCTTACTAATTTGAGCAACGACACGTTCGCCTGGTAAAGCTCCTTTTATAAACACAATCGTGTTATCAAAGTAGCCAATCCCTTCGCCATTAATACCAATTCGTTTAATAATAACTGTCATTTTTTGGCCGACACTAAATTGTTGCGTTTTTACTTCTTTCATTTTCATTTCCTCCTAAAACCATAACTAACAAGTGACTTATATCTCATTAAATTTACGCTTTATTCATGCGTTTTAACATCAAATAATTGTTTTTTAGATAATAACGTTTTGCGATACGTTGCATAGGCTGCATTGATCATCCCTCCGATTAACACAATAATGCCTGATAAATAAAACCATAACATTAAAATGATGACCGCTCCAATACTACCATAAATTGCTGAGTAATTGCTGAAATTATCGATAAAAATTGAGAATAAATACGAGAACACTAACCAACCAATCGATGTAAAGGCTGAACCGATTAGTGTTTCTCTAAATTTAATTTTATGATGTGGCAAAAAGCGATACAATAAAACTAAGGCTACAAAAATACCGAGCACAACGATGCCCCAACGCATAATATCATAGCGTTCAAAAATATTAACATCAAATTGCAAACGTTTCGAGATGAACACACCAATTTGTCGACCGAATACACCGACAATCGCAACGATACCGACTAAGAAAAAAAAGAAAAAACCATAAAAACCATCGACATGATGCGCTGCATAATAAAATGACGCGGTTCAGTCGTGTTATAAATATGATCCAACGCTTTTCCGATTGCATTTACACCATTAGAAGCTGACCAAATCGTCCCTAAAATCCCGAGTGATAATAAACTCGCATTTTGATGATTTAACAAACTTTCAACCAAGCCATGAATTAAATCATACATTTCATGGGGAACGAGCTCCGCCATCATTTTATAAACACTTTCTTCATTGATATGTAAGTATGAAATTGAAGCTGAGAAAAATAATAAGAGCGGAAATAATGAGAGAAAAAAGAAATAGGCTAATTGCCCACCGACGGCCGTAATATCGACCTTTGTTAGATTTTTAAAAAAAATAACTAAAAAACAGTTTTACCTTTGTCATTTGCACACCTTCTTTCTGTTATAATTCCCAACACATTACACAGCAAAACATTTTTATGCTACAATTTATCCCATACTAATTAAGAAGGGGAGTTATGTCGATGAACGAAGCTACACCAGAAAACGTCACGGTGATGTTACAAACGATTACAACCAAACTGCAAATGATCAATGCAGAAGTCATGGCGCACCGGACAATTGATTTGAACGATTATGAAGAACTCCACGATATTTATACATTTGTAATGAAACGAACAACCTTCAGTACCAATGAATTAAATATGATTGCTGAAGAACTTGGTCAGCTAACTATTAGCCGCTCGTAAGTAATAAAGGAGTCCTCTGTTAGACGGAGGACTCCTTTATTTAAACTAAGTTCTATAAGATGAACTCATTTAATGGTACTTGGGTGGTTTCTAAACGGTTTCATTCACTTTAATTTTTTCCAGTTACTTCAACCAGAAGCTCTCAACTTTCAGTTAAATGCTTGCGACGGAAAATAGTCGCTCTCATTTCACTTCCAAGTTATTCCCTTCTAAACGGTTTCATTCACTTTAATTTTTTCCAGTTACTTCAACCAGAAGCTCTCAACTTTCAGTTAAATGCTTGCGACGGAAAATAGTCGCTCTCATTTCACTTCCAAGTTATTCCCTTCTAAACGGTTTCATTCACTTTAACGTTTTTCACCTTGGTCTGTTAAAATAACAGGCCCATCTTTCGTAATCGCTAATGTATGTTCGAATTGACAGCTTAATCCACCATCGATTGTGCGTGCTGTCCAACCATTTTTATCCATTTTAGCACGCCATGCACCTGTATTTACCATCGGCTCAATTGTAATAACCATACCTTCTTTAAGACGTAAGCCTTTGCCAGGTAAGCCATAATGCGGTACTTCTGGCGCTTCATGCATTGTTGGTCCAATACCGTGACCAATAAATTCACGAACAACACTAAAACCTTCGGGTTCAACATACGATTGAATCGCATGACCAATATCGCCAATCCGGTTGCCGACAACAGCTTGTTTAATCCCTTTATAAAGCGCTGTATGTGTCACATCGTACAGACGTTGTACTTCGTCTGAGACATCTCCTACTAAATAACTCCAAGCTGAATCGCTCATCGCGCCATCAAGATTTACGACTGTATCAACCGTAATTAAATCGCCATTTTTCAATGGTTTTTTCGTTGGAAAGCCATGACAAATTTCGTCATTCAAACTTTGGCACGTCGCATACTCATAACCTTCAAAACCGATTTGCTCTGGAATCCCTCCACCGGCAATAATTTCTTTTTCAACAAACTTATCCAATTCCCAAGTTGTAATACCTGGTTTAATCATCTCTTTTAATTTGATGTGAATACTTGCTAACAACTCGCCTGAGCGACGCATTGCTTCGATTTCACGCGGTGACTTAATTGTAATCATTCTATTCATCCTTTCAATTGCTTTTCTACTATATTATAAACATAAATATTACTTTTTAAAAGGCTATTGCAAAAACTCTAATGATTTCGTTATCTTTTAACATCTCATAGTCATTTTTTTAACTTTTTCACTATCTTTTTGATAATAAACTGACAATTTGTAACATTAACATGTCAAATTACAGCTCTAGTATGTTAGAATAACATCAGATTACTATATAGAAATAAGAAAGAGTGATATTCGATGACTACTGCTAAAATTGTTTATGCCAGTATGACTGGTAATACGGAAGAAATCGCCGATATTTTCGGTGAAACATTAGAAAAACATGGAATCGAAGTCGATATCGAGGAATGCGTCACTGTCTCTCCCGAAGATTTACTCGATTATGATATTTGTCTCGTGGGAGCTTACACGTATGATTTTGGCGAGATTCCCGATGAATTTGTTGATTTTTATGAAGAAATGGCAGAAGTCGATTTCAGCGGTAAAGTATGTGCTTCATTTGGTTCAGGTGATACATTCTACGATGACTATTGCTTACTCGTCGACTTCATTCAAACCCGCTTTAAAGAGCAAGGGGGGACGATTGCAGGCGAAGGCATTAAGGTTGATTTGGATCCCGACACAGATGATATCGCCGCCATCGAAACATTATGCGAAGCCATTGTCGCCCAAGTGAATGCCTAAATAAAAGAGTAAGTGAGGTGATTGGATGAGTTCAATAGCAATGTTGATTGTCAATCCATCGTCAGGAAAAGAAAAAGGAAAAAAATATTTAAAATTTGCCGAAGAAACCTTATTAAAACGCTTTGACCGGGTCGATGTCCGTTTAACCGAAAAAGGTGGCGACGCGACGATTTTTGCCCGTGAATCGGCAAAAAAACATTACGATGCCTGTATCGCAATGGGTGGTGACGGGACGCTTAATGAAACCATTAACGGCTTAGCCAATCAAGCACACCGTCCGACCTTCGGCTTAATTCCACTCGGAACAGTCAACGATTTGGCGCGCGCGCTCAAAATACCAAAGCAACCGAAGCAAGCAATTAAAATGCTCGCTCATGCTGACGAATCTGATTTAGACATTGGTAAAATTAATGGGCATTATTTTATGAACGTGGTCGCAATCGGGAGTATTCCTGAAGCTGTTGACCGCGTCAGTGTCAAACAAAAAAACACAACTAGGTGCAATGGCTTACTTCATCGAAGCTGCAAAAGCCTATGCCCGTAAAGAAAAATACCATTTTCATATCGAATCAGCTGAACAATCCTACGCGGTTGAATCAGAGTTAATTATCGTTTCATTGACGAACTCTGTCGGTGGTTTCGAAAAGCTAGCACCTGAAGCAGAAGTCAATGATGGGTTATTCCATGTGTTTGTCGTATCTGATAGTACCTTAATTGAACGGACGAAACTTTTACCACAATTATTTAGTGGACAAGTTAGTCAAAATGAAGGCTTACTCGCGTTTCAAACGAATAAAGTAGCCATCGCTTCTGATGATGCGATTTTAAAATCTAACGTCGACGGCGATCCTGATGATCACTTGCCGCTCCACTTAGAAGTACTACCCTCTCATTTAAAAGTCTTTGTGCCTGAAAAAACAAGTAACAAATAATTTACTAAAAGGGGAAATGACCGATGAAAAACTTTAAAGAACGTTTACAAAAATATGCCGAACTTGCTGTTAAAGTTGGTGTCAATGTCCAACCCAACCAAAAAGTATACTTAACGTGTACAATCGAAAATACCGAAGTTGCGCATGCAATTGCTGCAGAAGCATATAAAGCAGGTGCGAGTAACGTCATTGTTAAATATGTCGATTCAACCTTAGCTCGTTTGAAATATGAACATGCACCGTTGGCGATTTTCGAAGAAGAACCCACGCATTTTGCAAACGAACGAATTGAACTCGCGAACGAAAATGCCTGTTTCATTTCGATTACTGGTCAAGACCCTGATTTATTAAATGGTATCGATGCGGCTAAAATTGCGGCTAACAACAAGGCCTCTGGCAAGGTGATGCGCCCATTCTTACAATTGGCACAAGCTGACAAAATCAGCTGGACCGTCTTAGGTGCACCAACAGCTGGTTGGGCTGCAAAAGTCTTTCCTAACTTACCGACTGAAGAACAGATTCCGGCGCTTTGGGAAGCGATTTTCAAAACAATGCGAATCGATAATGAGAATCATATTGAAGCGTGGTACGCGCATGAAAAAACATTGACCGACAAGGCCGCTGTTTTAAATGACTTGCACTTAAAAACACTCCACTACACTGCACCAGGGACAGATTTAACGATTGGCTTACCTGCGAAACACCTCTGGGTGGCAGCTGGAAGTGTCAATGCCAAAGGCACGCGTTTCACTGCCAACATCCCAACTGAAGAAGTCTTCTCGGCCGCTGAAAAAACAGCCGTTAATGGCTTTGTTAGCAGTACGAAACCACTTAGTTATGGTGGAACAGTCATTGACGACTTTAAATTGACCTTTGAAAATGGCCGTATTATCGATGTTGTTGCGAAACAAGGCGAAGAAGTGTTACGCCATCTCATCGATTCTGATGAAGCCGCCAAATACATTGGTGAAGTGGCCCTCGTACCACATCCATCACCCATTTCACAATCAGGGATTTTATATTACACGACCCTGTTTGATGAAAATGCTGCGAACCACTTAGCCATTGGGAGCGCCTATGCGTTTAACATCGACGGTGGTAAAGAGATGACACCTGAACAACTTGAGGCTGAAGGCATCAATCAAGGGCCTGTTCACGTTGATTTCATGATTGGATCGGGTGAAATGGACATCGACGGCATTAAAGCCGATGGTACTGTTGTTCCTGTTTTCCGCAAGGGTGACTGGGCGTTTTAAACGCAGTGCTCTCGTAAGGAAGTCCCTTTTTGAGTCCGACGAATTCGTCGGACTCATACTTTATGCTTAACTATAATACATTCGTGATTGGAGGTTTTTGATGCGCTTTTCAACTTGGGATATTAACCTCAAAGTACGCTTGTACGGCGAAGCATTTGTCGACGTCTCTTTTTGGATGATTTTCCCCTTTTTAACATTATATTTTTCTGAAACATTAGGCCGAGCGACTGCTGGTCTCTTACTGATTATTTCGCAAATCATTACAGCTTTTACTGGTTTACTCGGTGGTTTCTTAGCTGATAAATACGGTCGCAAGCGTATGTTACTCGTGGCGATTAGTGGCGAAATCGCGTCATTTATTTTATTCGCCTTTGCCCGGAGCTCCTTGATTGACTCACCGATTCTTGTATTGGTCGCTTTTACTGGTGTGAGTATCTCTGGTTCATTATACCAACCAGCCGCTCAAGCAATGATTGCTGATGTGGTTCCCGAAAAAGATCGCGCTTATATCTTCTCGATTTTTTTCACGATGTTAAATATTGCGGTCGTCGTCGGACCACTGCTTGGCGCTGTCTTTTTCATTACTTATCCGGTGCAAACAATTTGTGCGATTATTTTCTTCGAAACAATTTTACTCATTGCACTCGCGAAGTTGACTCACGAAACCTTACCGCACACAGCAACAAAACAACCAGCTGGTAAACAAACAATTGCTACTGTCTTAAAAGAACAATTCAGTAGTTACAAGGTTGTTTTACGCGACAAATTATTTCTTTGGTTTATCGTTGCTGGAATTTTAACGACCCAAACAATCATGCAAATCGACATGTTGTTCCCGATTTACATTAAGGAAGTTATTCCAACAACCGTCAACCTCTTACGTTTAACCTTAAATGGTGAGCAAGTTTTCGCCATTTCGTTAGCGATTAATGGCTTCATTGTTGCCTTAACCGCCATTGTGATGACCAAATGGCTGGCACGTTATAAAGAAGGGCTGATTTTCGTGTTGTCCTGTACCTTTTATGCTGTCGGACTTCTGCTTTTTGGCAGTTCCATCTCTGTCTGGCAATTTTTCATCGCGATGGTTATCTTTAGTTTCGCTGAAGTTATGGTCGTAGGTTTCCAACAAAGTTTTGTCGCACGGATTGCCCCGGTCGAAAATCGAGCAATCTACTTTAGTGCCTCAGGCTTACGTAATACCATCGGACGGGTTGTGGCACCGTTAATGGTGACCTTATCGGTCGGCATTGGTTACTTCCCGACGTTTATTGTGATGGCTTTATTAACACTGATTGCCGCTGTTATTTATTACCTCGTCTTTAAACGTGAAGAACAGCAGCAACGCTAAAAAAAAAGACTTCGTTATCGATTGATTAAGCTCGATAACGAAGTTTTTTTTTTAGTTGATGAGCATCACACTCGTGCTTGCACCAATGCGATTCGCACCCGCTACAATCATCTGTTGTAAATCTTCTTTTGTTCGAATACCACCAGCGGCTTTAACACCAACTTTTTCACCGACTGTTTGACGCATTAACTTGACTGCTTCAACCGTCGCACCACTCGTTGAAAAACCAGTTGATGTTTTAACAAAGTCTGCTCCCGCGCTGACTGCCAACTGGCAGGCACGAACAATTTCAGCCTCATCAAGCAGGCTTATTTCAATGATTACCTTTAGCACAGCTTGCTCTTCGTGTACTAAGCTAGCAATCGCAGCAATTTCCGCTTTAACGGCCTCATCCTGTTGTGCCTTTAGCGCACCAACATTAATAACCATATCGATTTCATCTGCCCCATTAGCTAAGGCCTCTGCTGTTTCGAATTTTTTTACGGCTGTTGTGGTGGCACCTAATGGAAAACCAACGACTGTACAAACAGCGACTTCCGACTCTTGCAAGGCTGCCGCAGCTAGTTTTACCCACGCTCCATTCACACACACCGCTGCAAAATCATGTTGCTTGGCTTCTGTTATTAATTGTTCGATTTCTGTTTGTGTTGCCTCTGGTTTTAATAAGGTATGGTCAATCATTTTGGCTACTGACATGTTTAAATCCTCCTCGTATACAAATCCCACTATTAGCATAACACTCGTGTCATCTTCGCTCAAGCAATATTTAACACTAGCTCACGTTAGCCTCTTGTAAAAGATAGTCTTTTTTTGGTATACTAATTGCATTAGTCCCGATAGCTCAGTCGGATAGAGCATTCGTTTCCTAAACGATGTGTCGTGGGTTCGAATCCCATTCGGGGCCTTACTTAATAGTGGGAGGTGCTAAGATGACGTTAATGCAAAGCTTACAAATGGAAGCTGTCAGCGTGACGAAAGAAGCTGTCATATATAAGATGCCGGTCAATGAGGCAACAACACAACCATTTGGCTTTTTACACGGCGGTGCAACAGCTGCCTTAGCAGAAACAGTGGCGAGCGTTGGTGCAATGTGTCATCTCGCATCCACACAGATTGCCTTTGGGCTCGAAATCAACATCAATCACCTGCGATCCGTCAGAACAGGCGCTGTGATCGCCACCGCCACTCCCATTCATATCGGCCGTAGCAGCCACGTATGGGACGTTCGTGTAGTGGATGAAGAAGAACACCTCATCGCTATTAGTCGCTGTACGCTTGCAATTAGGACAAAATCAGCTTAAACGTCTGCTAAAATAGTTGACGTGATTTTTTTAGCTGTATAAGCCTTTAAAAAGACCACCGCTGGGTACGGATAACGTTCGACCTGCACAGCTTCTAACGACACTGGTACAACCAGTGTCGTTTTATTTTGTTCAATGATATAATCACCATCAATTGTCATTGCAATGAGGAGATCTTCACCGGTATCGGTATTGGGATTATACAAATCGAGTACGATTGTGTCACTGGCCTGTAACGCGTGATAAATGGAGACAAGTTTTGCTTGAAAATGATAGGCATTAAATAAGAGGTAACCTTTAAAATCCTTAATGTTTGCTTGATTTAATTGTTCAAGTAGCTCATCTGCACTCAGCGTATCCGGGTAGTCCATCCAGTCCATTAGCTCCACCTACTTTTCATTTTTTATTGTAACGTTAAATAAGATATCACCAGCTTCAGTTAAACTTTGCCCTTCCATTTTCACAAAGGCTGGCATCAAGTCATCGCCTTCAAAAACAGGTGTCACACGGTAACGTACTTTATCACCCGCTAATAACGAACGACGAATCGCATTCTCATAATTTGTCATATCTGGCGAATTAACCGGATATTGATAAATCGTCATTAAATTACGGCGATCAGTGCCACTCCCACCCAGTTGTTTACCAATCAAATGCCCACGTGAGTGATTATAGGGAGCATTCCCTGAAATAAACCCTGTTGGTTTAATGTTATATTCCGCCTTCGTACCTGTATCATACATCTCTTTTGTTAAGACTGCATTAGCTGTCGTCACACGACCTAAACGATCCAGTTCACCATATTTGATGTAGCTTGCTTGATTGGTGTTTAAATCTGCCGCTGTAAACGTTGTTTTTTCTTCTTCAACGAGATGATTGGCTGTTGTTGCTTTATCGTATTTGGCCGCTCGACTCGAAGAACTCGTCGTTGTCTTAGTCTCCGTTTCTGAATGCACAGTGGATTCACTTATAGTACGCTCTGTAACGATTGAAGTATCATCCGTTTTTTTCATTTTTTTTCAAAAAAAATAGTTGTATCCTTGAAAGATTGCAACGAGTATAATAATAATAAGTAATGTCGAACGTTTCATCTTCGATAGCTTCTTCAACTCTTTTTTCGTTAATCTTTGTGTCCGTTTTTTGTTTGCCATAGTAATTTTATCGCTCCTTTTTGATTTATTTCAGTATAACCTATAAATAACGTTCACAAAATACTTTTTCTCATACTATTTTACGTAAAAATGAAAGCGTTTTTATGAAAACTGTCACAAATTTTCCTTTTTCTTTTGTCCATTTTTAGACAAACGGCTTTATAGATGCTTGTTGTTGCTCTAATTGTGTAAGATGAACTTATCGATTTAGCTTATTTTTTTTAATTAGCATTTGTCAGATAACTATAACTTTGGAGGTTTCATTATGCCCTATGACTTAACAACCCGACTCATCTCAGAACTAATTGGTACAGCACTCTTAATTATTATTGGTAACGGGGCCGTTGCCAATGTTGAACTCAAAGGTACTAAAGGCAATAATGCCGGCTGGATTATTATCGCTTTAGGCTATGGTTTTGCCGTAATGATGCCCGCCCTCATCTTTGGTGGTATTAGTGGCAATCACATTAACCCAGCTTTCACTATTGGGTTGGCGATGAACGATTTGTTTCCTTGGTCTGAAGTATTGCCGTATATTTGTGCTCAACTTGCCGGCGCCTTCATCGGACAACTTTTAGTCGTCGCTGCTTTCAAACCCTATTATGATCAAACAAAAGAATCCGAAAAAATCTTTGCCACCTTTGCAACGAATAATAATGCAAACAGCAACGTAAATGGATTTATCAATGAATTTATTGGAAGTTTCATTCTGTTCTTTGGTGCCATCGGTATTACCAGAGCACCCTTTTTCGCTGACAATGCGGGAACAGCTCACCTAGCACTAGGTTTTCTCGTCTGTGCGCTTGTATTATGTGTCGGAGGATCAACCGGTCCCGCATTGAACCCGGCTCGTGATTTAATGCCACGTATTTTGCATAGTTTATTACGTTTGAAAAATAAAGGCAGTTCTCAATGGGGATATTCTTGGGTACCCGTCGCAGCCCCAATATTGGCTAGTATCGCTGCTATTACCCTTTATTCATACCTTTATTTGTGACAGCTAAACAATCATTTTAAAATTTTTTATTGTATAATTTTAAAAAATGTATTATGAATTCAAGCGAAAGTGTGTTATTCTAGGTATATAGTATTTTTGTAGGAGTAATATGTAAGTGTTTCACTTCCATAATTTATGTCCAACAGGAATCAATACACGCCTATAGGCATAAGGAGGTTTGTTATAACATGGCAAACGGTAAAGTAAAATGGTTTAACGCAGAAAAAGGTTTCGGTTTTATCGAACGCGAAGATGGCGATGATGTATTCGTACATTTCTCAGCTATCCAATCTGAAGGTTTCAAATCTTTAGACGAAGGACAAGCAGTTTCTTTCGACGTTGAAGATGGTCAACGCGGTCCTCAAGCAGCTAACGTTGTTAAAGACTAATTGTTGATTGGAACGTATTTCTTCGGAAATACGTTCTTTTTTTTGTTTTAATAACTAAAACCCCTAAGCCATCGGCTTAGGGGTTTTAGTTATTCGCTTTTATTTTGCAATTGTGCTGTTTGCGCAAACCGTGCTTGCGCCAACTCAATCATCCGATTAAGCAACTGATCATAAGGTAAGCCTGATTCAGCCCAAAGCAATGGGAACATACTCACTGGTGTAAAACCGGGCATTGTATTTAACTCATTAAGGTAAATACTGTTATCTGCTGTTACAAAGAAATCCGCTCGCGATACTCCCGTACCATCTAAGGCAATGTAGGCTTTTTTTGCATAGGCTACAATTTGCTCATAAACGCCTTCATCTAATGGCGCTGGTATGACTAACTGAGTTGATGAATCAGCATACTTCGCTTTATACGTATAGAAGGAGTGACTCTCTCCTTCTGGGGTTATTTCACCCGCTACAGACACTTCAGGTCGTTCATTACCTAAGACGGCTACTTCGACCTCTCGTGCGGTTACGCCCTGTTCTACGACGATACGACGGTCATATAAAAATGCTTCTGCCATTGCCGCTTCTAATTCAGCCTCTGCGGTCACTTTTGAAATACCGACGCTTGATCCCATATTAGCCGGTTTCACAAAAACAGGATACGTCAATGCCGCGATAGCTGCTACCATATCCGCACGACGATCTTCCCAATCAACATTACGGACCGCAACATACGGAACTTGTGGAATCTTCACAGCTGTGAAGATTTCTTTCGAGATGATTTTATCCATTCCTGCTGCTGATGCAATGACATTAGCCCCAACATAGGGGATGTTTAGCGTTTCAAACAACCCTTGAATCGTTCCATCTTCACCGTTCGGTCCATGTAAAACTGGAAAAGCAATCACGTTAGCAATTTTCGTTAACTCACCAATCGTTGTTTTAACGCCCACTGAGGCTGTTTTAACACCATCGCCTAATAACATTTCATCGGTATCACTAATCGTAAATTTCAATTGTTCAGCGTTAGCGACTGGCTCAAGTAATAACGGCCCTTTTATCCATACGCCTTCATAACTAATATACATCGGTTGAATATGATACTGATTATAATCTAATGCTTTAATTACTGAAAAAGCAGACACAACCGACACTTCATGTTCAGCAGATTTCCCACCATAAAAAACCACGACTGTTTGTTTCATTCTGATTCCTCCTAGAAGCTGACTTCGAGCCAACATACGTTTATTATTTTACCATGTTTCACCCTGAATTTCTAAAAAATATGTAAGAAAATCATCACTTTAACTAATAATTCTGGTACTATCATAAACTGGTACCGCGTCGTTTATAGCTAAAAAAAAAAACAGCCGTAGCAAAAACCACCACAACTGTTTTACTTATGTCTCACTTCAATGACCATTCATCATTTTTCAATGAGTAAGTAAGCCATTTTTCAATGTTTACCTCTGTCATCTCTTCGTCAAAAATACTAGCGCTATCATCATCGCTATTTTTAATAATAATGGGTATCCGTACTTCTGTTTTAGTACGTTCACTTAAACCAAAGTCAAAAACACAGCCCTCTTTTAGTAACGGACGTAATGTCCGAATCAAACCAACAGGTAGTTTGTTTGCTCTTGTCGGACGAATCTTCCCGAACAAACTTTTCTTATGTTGGACTGCGTTCACCCGCATCGTAATGACCGCTGCTAGCATTTCATAAAAACGTGTAATATCACGGTAGTAGACCTTATTACGTTCACCCTCATCTAAGGTCAAGTATACATATTCATTTTGTAGCTTATAGTAAAAAGGCGAACGTAAATGTGTTCCGCGGTGACCTAAATATAAAATTTCAGCAATTTCTTGCCCGGTCAATTGATTAAGCATCTCTTCTTCTTCGAAATCAAGCCACGAAAAAGCGGTTGTCTGTTTTTCTAACGCTATTGCCAACGCTTTCGTCTTTTCACCCTCATCAATAAAACTGAATTTTGTATGCGGATTTAAATTCGCGACATCAAATTTACTATTTAATAATAATAGTGCACTCGGCAACCGTTTATTACCAATTCCATGCATAAAGTCAGTCAATGAGATTCCTTTAGAAATAACACTGTTTGTTACCGTATCTAAATAGATAACTATTTTTCCTTCGCTACTACGCTCTCTTTTTGCCACCCACGCTCACCTGACCCAACATGAATTATTTATCGATCTGCTTATTTTGTTCGAGCTGGCACAATCGCTAAAGCTGTTCCTCTTTGAACGATGCTTTGCCAAACATCATGACGAGATTTAGTTTTCGCAACAGAAATCCCCTGTTGTTTCAGTTTTTGAATAACACTGTTTAGATTAGCTTCGACTATCTGGCTATTTTTACTCATCATGCTGTCCTCCTCGCTTAATTTAGACTAGATACTATAGGATTATTTTACCACATTTCCGACTCTTTAAGCAGACTTCTTGATTCTTTTTTTTTAATAGCCTCATTAATTTTTAAACGAGTGGATTGGCGCTGGAATACGACCGCCCCGTTGGATGAAGTCAGTTGAAGCAAATTGGTTGACCGGCATTACCGGACAGTAGCCTAACAGACCACCAAATTCCACCGTATCCCCCACGTCTGTTCCTGGTGCCGGAATTAAACGGACTGCTGTTGTCTTATGGTTAATAACACCAATCGCCGCCTCATCAGCAATCATCGCCGCGATGGTTGCTGATGGTGTATTACCTGGAATTGCAATCATGTCTAGACCCACTGAACAAATTGCTGTCATCGCTTCTAACTTCGCTAAACTCAGCGACCCATTAATGACTGCATCAATCATTCCCGCATCTTCAGATACTGGAATAAAGGCCCCACTCAAACCACCAACATGACCACAAGCCATGACGCCACCTTTTTTAACTGCGTCGTTTAAAAGCGCTAAGGCTGCTGTTGTTCCATGCGTTCCGACCACTTCAAGTCCCATTTCTTCAAGAACATGTGCGACTGAATCTCCAATCGCAGGTGTTGGCGCCAACGACAAATCGACAATCCCAAACGGTACACCGAGTCGTTTAGAGGCTTCAACGCCTACCAGCTGCCCCATACGGGTAATTTTGAAGGCCGTTTGCTTCACTGTTTCAGCCACGACATCAAATGATTCCCCTCTCACTTTTTCAAGGGCGCGTTTGACCACACCAGGTCCACTCACACCAACATGAATGACACAATCCGCTTCACCAACACCGTGAAAAGCACCTGCCATAAACGGGTTATCTTCGACAGCATTCGCAAAAACAACGAGTTTTGCACAACCGAGTCCTTGATTATCCTTCGTTAACTCCGCCGTTTCTTTAATAATTTCACCCATTTGTTTCACAGCATCCATGTTAATCCCCGCTCGCGTTGTGCCGACATTGACCGAAGAACATACGCGTTCGGTTTGGGCTAATGCTGCAGGAATTGAAGCAATCAACTTGCGATCGCCCGTACTGTAACCTTTTTCAACGAGGGCTGAGAAGCCACCGATAAAGTTAACACCCACTGCCTTAGCAGCTTCGTCTAATGTTTTAGCATAGGCGACATAGTCACTATCATCTGAAGCGCCTGCTACAAGTGCAATCGGGGTAACTGAAATACGCTTATTAATAATTGGAATCCCAAACTCAGCACTAATTTGTTCGCCAACTGCGACCAGATTGGCTGCCTTCGTCACAATTTTATCGTATATTTTTTGACGGGCTTTCTCACCATCGCTATCAATACAATCAAGCAAAGAAATCCCCATCGTAATTGTTCGAATATCGAGGTTTTCTTCTTCAATCATGCGGATTGTTTCTAATACTTGTGCTGTTTCCATTGCGTTAGCCCCCTTATATTTGATGCATCCGATCAAAAATCGCTTGATTTTGAATCACAATGTGAACCTTTAAGGTTTCGGCTAAAACGGAGGCTTTCGCCTTCACTGTTTCAAGCGTATTGTCCGCTTCTACCAAATCAACAGTCATCATCATCGTAAAATTCCCATCCAAAATTGTTTGAGACACATTTAAAATATTGATTTTTTCAGCTGCAAGCAACGCACTCACTCCTGCAATAATCCCTGTACCATCGCGTCCTATTACTGTTACGATTGCTTTCATGTCCATCGTCTCCTCTATTTAAATTAATTGGCATGTATGCGCGTTGAAAATTTAAAGCGGTTACCGACATATTGCGAATCGACATATTCAAATAATGTTCCATCACTAAGCGCTGTTGTTTGACGCAAACGCATCACCGGTGTGCCGAGTGGCACTTCAAGATACGGCGCAATTTTTTCAGAAACAGCGACCGCTTCCATCGTCTGCTGTGCATCACCGATTGTTAGGTGGAATTTATCACTAACAGTTTGAAATAACGAATTGGTCAATTCATCCCGTGTCAATTTACTGGCGATGTTCATCGGAATCGCAGCCACTTCGAATAATATCGGTGTGCTATCGCCATAACGGATTCGCTCAATTCGAAGCACTTCAGCATCTTCGGCTAGTTTGAGTGCCTTCGCTTCACTTCGCGTAACTGGCTTCATTGCAAATGAAACAATATGCGATGTCGGCTGTTTGCCTTGTTTCAACATTAAATTTGTAAAACTCGTCACGGCATCCATATTTTCAATCACTTTTTCTTCAGACACATATGTACCTGAACCAATTCGTCGATAGAGAATCCCTTCATCAACAAGTGCTTGAATCGCTTGTCGAACTGTCATCCGCGAGACATTAAACAGGAGCGCAAGTTGTCGTTCGGCTGGTATTGCTTCATGTACCATCCATTTTTTATTTTCAATATCTTTTTTTTATTTCATTTTGAATCTGCTGATAAATCGGCAGTTTTGACATCTTATTAATCATTCCTGCACTCCTTTTCCGAAAAAAAAAATCGACTTATTTAAGCTATACCAATAGTGTACCATATCAAATTTAACGTGTATGCTAAAACAATGAAATTGCTTACATTTTTAACTATTTTGTAACATTTACTGCTTTTTTGGCTAACAGATAGACAAAAAAAAACTAATGGCGAATTGTATAATCAAGTTAGCCACCTGAATTTATAAAAAAAGTGCCTTAGCGAAAAATCATGTATTATTGAGGTTACGACACCAAACAATAAAGGATGATTTTGCTATGACACTCATAAAGAATGACACATTTAAAACAAAACATACACACCTTTCTGTTGCCGAACATAGGATGATACAAATGTTACTCCGCAAGAAAGAATCACATCGGTCAATTGCTTATTTACTCAATCGGTCACCTCAAACAATTAACAACGAAGTTAAAAGGGGAATGATCACGAAAAGATTTCGATTGAAAGTAAACAAAAAA
Source organism: Brochothrix campestris FSL F6-1037 (assembly GCF_000525915.1). GTDB lineage: Bacteria > Bacillota > Bacilli > Lactobacillales > Listeriaceae > Brochothrix > Brochothrix campestris. The sequence continues at coordinate 52,635 of NZ_AODH01000019.1, forward strand.
CAAAGCACCGTCTTTCTTGTTCGTTCTTACTCGCATAAAAAGGGACAAGCTTGTTATGAACTCAAGCGCAAAAATTGTGGCCGTAAATACAAATGGATTTCCTGCGTTGCCTTCATTGAATATGTCACTCGAAAAATAGCAATTGA
>NZ_AODH01000020.1 GCF_000525915.1 Brochothrix campestris FSL F6-1037
TGTCAATCAACTGCGTCTAACAATCCAGTCTTTAGATTCAAAATAGTCATATGATTAACAGTTGACAGCGCCAAAAAAGCGTCTTTCTTATCGATAAAAAAAATCGGTAAAAAAAGACGCTTTTTATTTGTTATCATTTAGTTAAGCTATTGGCCATACAATTTGTGGCTTACGTGCGGCTTGCGCTTCATCCAAACGATGAATGTAGGTCGTATGTGGCGCTTCTTGTACGATTTCAGGATTATCTTCTGCTTCCTTTGCAATTTGAATCATCACATCGCAGAAGTTATCCAATGTTTCTTTCGATTCTGTTTCGGTCGGTTCAATCATCAATGCTTCTTCAACAATGAGCGGGAAATACGTGGTTGGTGGATGAATGCCAAAATCCAACAGCCGCTTCGCGATATCGAGTGTTCGCACACCCTGCATTTTTTGACGACGACCACTTAACACAAACTCATGCTGACAAGGCCCCGCAAACGGGAGGTCATAATACGGCATGAGTCGCGCCATAATATAATTCGCATTTAAAACAGCATGCTCCGTCACTAATTTCAAACCAATCGGCCCCATTGTCCGAATGTAGGTGTATGCGCGAACATTAATACCAAAGTTACCATAAAATGGCTTCACACGACCAATCGATTCAGGACGATTATAATCAAACTGATAGGCATCGCCCTTTTTGATTAATAATGGTTTTGGTAAAAATGGCACTAAGTCAGCCTTAACACCTACAGGACCAGAACCGGGTCCTCCGCCACCATGTGGACCAGTGAACGTTTTATGCAAGTTGAGATGCACGACATCAAAGCCCATATCGCCAGGACGTGCCTTACTCATCACCGCGTTCAAGTTGGCACCATCGTAATACACCTTACCGCCGACCTCGTGAATAATAGCAGCGATTTGTTCGATGTTTTCTTCAAATAAACCAAGCGTATTCGGATTGGTTAACATTAGCGCTGCTGTTGTTTCATCGGCTACACGGCGCAAATCTTCAATATCAACAAGTCCTTTTTCATTAGATTTAACGGTAATGACATCAAACCCTGCCACTGCTGCTGAAGCAGGATTTGTCCCATGAGCTGCATCAGGAATAATAACTTTTGTTCGCTTCGTATCACCGTTCTTTAAATGGAAGGCACGGATGAGCATTAACCCAGTCCATTCACCGTGAGCTCCGGCTGCAGTCTGCAATGTTACCTCATCCATCCCTGTAATTTCTTTCAAATCTTCTTGTAGATTGTGCATGAGCCCCATGGCTCCCTGCACTGTGTTTTCAGGTTGCAACGGATGAATATGGGCAAATCCATCTAAACGCGCCGTTACTTCATTTACCTTAGGGTTGTATTTCATCGTGCATGAACCCAATGGATAAAAACCTGAATCGACACCATGATTATGGTTTGATAAACGTGTGTAATGACGAATTAAATCTAATTCCGCCATTTCAGGAAGTTCCGCTGGTACTTGACGGATGTTTTCGACACCGAGAATCGCTGTTGCATCTACTGTTGGTACGTCAAGCGGTGGTAAACTATAGCTCACTCGCCCTGCCTTTGTTTGTTCAAAAATGAGTGGTAACGTTGCTGTTGTCATCATTTTGCCACCTCCAGTACGTTAATAAAGCGATCAATTTCTGCTTTAGGAATAACCTCAGTGACAGCAATTAACATCTGATGGTCCATCCCTTCATAATCACGACCGAGATCATAACCGCCAATAAAGCCTTCATCAATGAGTAGCTGTTGTAGCTGCGCGATTGGCTGCGAAAACTCAACGACAAATTCATTGAATTGACGTTGGCCATAAGTCACCTTGAAGCCTTTAGCCTCAAATTGTTGACGGGCATAATGAGCTTTTTGGAAGTTGAGATTGGCCGTCTCAACCAACCCTTGTTTTCCGAGCGATGCCATTGCAATACTTGATGCTAAAGCGTTTAAAGCTTGATTCGAACAAATATTTGACGTCGCTTTATCACGACGAATATGTTGTTCACGGGCTTGTAATGTTAAGACAAAGCCACGTTTACCATTTTCATCAACCGTTTGTCCGACTAAGCGACCAGGTACCTTCCGCATTAGTTTTTTAGAAACTGCGAAATAACCGCAATGAGGACCACCGAATGATTCAGCAATACCAAACACCTGTGAATCACCGACGACGATATCAGCACCTACTGCCCCTGGTGGTGTCAGTAAACCGAGAGCCAATGGATTCGACGATGTAATAAACAAGGATTTATTGGCGTTCGCCAACTCAGCAAAAGTTGCGATGGGTTCCACTTGTCCTACAAAGTTGGGATACTGCACAATCACTGCCGCTGTATCATCTGTCATTAAAGCTTTGATAGAGGCAACGTCAGTTAGCCCGTCTTTTGCTTTTGCAAGCACAACTTCAACGCCGCGCCCCTCACAATAAGACTGCACAACTGCTTGATACTCGGGATGAACGAGTTCGCTCATTAAGATTTGCGATCGTTTTTTGACGCCAGCTGCTAATGCTGCTGCTTCTCCGAGTGCTGTACCACCATCATACATTGATGAGTTTGCCAATTCCATCCCCGTAATGCGGGCAATCATCGTTTGAAATTCAAAGATCGCTTGTAATTCACCTTGTGAAATTTCAGGTTGATACGGTGTATAGGCCGTATAAAACTCCGAACGTGAAATCATACTATCAACCACTGCTGGAATGGCATGCGTATAAACACCGGCACCTAAAAAAGACGTGTGGGTGGTCGTTGTTACATTTTTCGCTGCCAAACGTGACAACTCTCGCACGAGGCTATTTTCATCTGCAGCTGGCTTTAAGTTCAAATCTCGAGGCAGACGGACAGATTGCGGAATCGGTGCAAATAATGCCTCGACATCATCCACACCTATCGTTTGGAGCATTTCTGCTTTATCGTTCTCAGTCAGTGGTAAATAACGGTATTCGTTCATGCTGTCTCCTCCTATCGGCTACGTTTATAAAATGTTTTCGGTACTTTTTTTCGCTTGTAACACGCGTTTACGCACTTGAATATCGAAGGTCGTTTCATCAATGACCTCATGATTAACTAAGGCAAGGGCGATACTTGTTCCTAAGGTTGGGGACTGTGTTCCAGTAGTAACGACCCCCACTTCAACCCCATCTTTCAACACAGGATAACCATGGCGTGCCACGCCTTTATCAATCAGTTCTAAACCGATGATACGACGCATTGTACCTGACGCTTTTTGAGCAATTAAGGCCGCTTGACCGATAAAGGTCGCTGTTTTATCGAGCTTGACTGCAAAACCTAGACCGGCTTCAAGTGGCGAAATATCTGCTGTGATTTCTTGACCATATAAGGATAAAGCCGCTTCAAATCGCAGTGTATCACGCGCCCCTAAACCAATTGGCAAAACGGTATCTAATTCAGCAAATAATTGCCAAATTTCTAAAGCTGCCGCACTCGCCATGTAGATTTCAAAACCATCTTCACCGGTGTAACCCGTCCGTGACACCATCACTGGTTGACCCGCGATGATGACGTTCTCTTTAAAATAAAACGGTGGAATCGCTAACACGTCTGTCTCTGTTAGTTGCTGCACGATTGCTCTTGCAGCTGGTCCTTGGATAGCGATTTGACCATACGTCTCAGATACATTCGTAACGGTCACATCATAGGTTTCAAGCTGCGCTTGCATCCAGTCGTAATCCTTTTCGCAATTGGCTGCGTTCACGACTAATAAATACGAGGTTTCATGACGACGGTAGACAATTAAATCATCGACACAGCCACCGGTGGGATAACACATAATATTGTATTGTGCTTGTTGGTCTTTTATTTTACTAATATCATTCGTGAGTAAATGTTGCAAATAAGCAACTGCATCTGGCCCAACGACGGTAATTTCACCCATGTGTGACACATCAAATAACCCTGCTGCTTCGCGCACAGCCTGGTGTTCTTCTTTGATACTGCTAAATTGAACGGGTAACTCCCAACCTCCAAAATCAATTGTTTTGCCATTGAAAGCCGCATACCCTGGAAAAATCGGCGTACGTTTTAATTCGCTCATTGCCATTCTCCTCTCATAGATGTGTGATCCCTTTTTACAGCACGCATAAAAAAGGACGCATTTTTAGCTCATGCGTCTCTGTTATCTGATGATGAGCCAGAATTTCAGAGCTGTGTCCCATAGTAATCCGTTTACCTGAGAGTTTCGTGTCGCAACACTTGCCCCTTCGGTGATGCTTTTTGCATGCTCTCTCACTATGTTCAGCCACTAAACTATTCACTTTTTACCCTTTCATCATAACATATTCCGAATTGTCCGACAATACCTCTCTTTTTTATATTTACTTATTTTGTAACCGCTTACCTTGCGTTTTAAACAAACATTAATGGTATTTATAGAGATAATCATTCGTTTTTAGGTAAAAAAAAGGGGGGATTGTATCACATCACGAATAGGATATAAGGGACCCTTTTTAACTATTGACAAGCACACGTGGATTTTTTTTGAAGGAGTTGATGGTATCGACATTGCAAATCTTTGCCAGCGCTATATTACTTTAGCCTTACGACAACATTACAGCGACATTCACTTCACCCCCTTAGAAAACAGCTACCTCATCCAACTGCGATCTGGCTCCGATTTAAGAATACTGACCACTTTACCGTTAGATGTTGCCCAACGCTGCCTCACTTACCTAAAATACAACAGTGGGCTTGATATGGGTGAACAGCAACTACCGCAAAGCGGACGATTGCAATTAGCTGGCATCGACGCGGCTAGCCTACGCCTTTCACTCATTCCTAATTTTCGCTCCCAGCCTTCAGCTGTCATTCGCTGCGTGCCTTTACACATAACGGCACCGTTAGCGTTATTCGATACACAACGAAAACAACTGTATCAGCTCATCACAAAGAAAACAGGCTTACTCTTATTTAGCGGACCAGTCGGCAGTGGCAAAACCGCAACGATTGCTCATTTACTCGAACATGTCACCGCTCATTACAATCGTAAAATCATTACGGTTGAAGATCCCGTTGAACGGCCCTCATCCGCTTTTTTACAATTTCAAATTAATGAGAACGCGCAGTTCACCTTCGACGTCGTTCTCCGAGCAATTTTACGACACGATCCTGATATCGTGATGATTGGCGAAATCCGTGATGCTCTTTCAGCCCAAATGGCGATTAGAATCGCGCTAACTGGTCATTTAGTCGTGGCGACCATCCATGCCACTGATGCTACCGGAGTCTTATTTCGCTTAAATAACTTTGGTGTCACTGCATTAGATATTGAACAAACTGTCGAGGCTGTCATTGCCCAACAATTCATTTCTTTGGCGCAAACGCTGACGCATCGTACCCTCTCACCACCACTTCAACGAGCCCTTATCTATGAAATCGTCACCGCTGAACGACTTGACTCTTTACTACACACCCACCAGTTACCAGCACATTTACGTTTTCCGTACTTGTTTAAGAAAGGAGTCCGCTATGGCTTTATCGACCCGCCTAACTAACCAAAAATTTCACGCCGCCTTATTACAGCAACTAAGTGATTTACTCAACAATGGTTTAAGCCTTGAAGATGGTTTACGCTTTTTACAGCAGGTTTATCCTCAGCGAACAGCGTTCTTCAAGGCGCTTCAACATGATTTAAACAGTGGACTTAGCTTCGATAGTTGTTTAAGGCGCCAGCAGTTTCCCCCCATTATTTGTGCACAGTTACATTTTTCCAAAACACATTGGCAATTCAAGCAAACCTTGCACGATTGTGCGACCGCGATGAACTATCAAATTAAACAAGTGGTATTGTTACGACGGTTGTTGTATTACCCGTTCGTTTTATTGACAGTGCTTGCCCTCGTCATCGGACTCTTACAGACCTTCATTGTGCCTCAAATCGAATTATTATTTGCCCACAACGAGGCTTCCCCCCCTTTTTTACTCCTACTGTTAAAAAAGGCCCATTATGGCCTAATTGGGACCGCCATCATTAGCATCGGACTCTTTATTCCGATTAAGCATTGGTTGGCACATCAATCAGCCTATCAGCAAGCGCTCTTTTGGAGCGAGTTTCGTCTATCTGCACACATCGCTAAATTGTATTACACGCAGCTATTCGCACGTGAATTCAGTCTATTGTTAAAAAGCGGTCTCTCCTTGCAACAAATTTTACAATTAAGCCAATCGAATCATACCGGCCTCTTTAAAGATGTGGCGGTGCAGTTAAACAATGAACTCCAAAGCGGCCTTAGCTTTAGTGAAGCCTTGCAGAAACACCCTTTTTTTTTTACCGCTGTTCGTTACCATCGTCCAGCACGGTGAACGCAGTGGCAAACTACCACAAGAATTATTAGCCTGCCATCATTATTGTAATGCACAACTAAAAAGCGGATTAAAACGGCTACTCAATTTGATTCAGCCTTATTGTTACTGTTTATCGGCACCTTTATCATTATGATTTACCTCAGCATTATGTTGCCTTTATTTGAATCAATTGATTATATTTAATTTTGTAACGGATACGAACGAAAAAACATCGACAGTAAGAAGTCGATGTTTTTCATATTATTGGTCTAGCTCATCCACCTAATAGCTTCTAAATTTCAAGTCCGCTACTTGCGACGGGACATAGTCGCGCGTTCGCGACCTTTCCAATTTATTCGCGATTCAACAAGGTGGATTCGCTTTTATTGGTCCAGCTCATCCACCTAATAGCTTCTAAATTTCAAGTCCGCTACTTGCGACGGGACATAGTCGCGCGTTCGCGACCTTTCCAATTTATTCGCGATTCAACAAGGTGGATTCGCTTTTATTAGTCAAATTCACTCGGATTTCTCGTTCATAATAGTGCTTGAGTGATTGATCAATTTGTCGTTCAAGTTGTGCCACCGAGGCAATGCCACCTGCGACTGAGGCAGTCATCATTAAAATGCCGAGTGCATACACATAAGCAAAACCATTATGAGGGCGCTGGCGTTTCCAAATAATAATAACCACGTCCCTTCAATTCAATATGCCATGCTGTTGTCTGACTCCTTGCTTCAAAAGAGCTGTTGGCGGTGTCAACTTCATACAACAACGTGATATTACCGCCTTTGGCAGTCGTCATCATTAACTTGTCATTTTTCAGTTGAAAATGAAGTGCTTCACCGTCGTTTAAATACCACCCTAATTTCGTTGGCGTTGTGTTGATTGTCCGCAAATCAGCGCCTAAGCGCTGCAGTTGAATGAGCATAAAATGCCAATCCGTTTCTGTTTGTCGCACTAGCCAACGTTCTTGCACTTGCATAACGCTTTGTGTAATACCGACAATTAATTGCATCACCAACGGCAATATCAACAAGGAAACCAGTACCTCAATCAGCGTAAAGCCGTTCGCGCGTAATCTTTTTTTCGGTGGCCCACCATCGCCACTTTTCATCTTCAACCACCACCTGCCACTCCTCTGCTTTTTTTATCAGTTGCCACCGATACAGCTGTCCATCAAACCACATGTCTCCTTTGGTGGGAGTCCCAAATTGGCTGACATGGTATATAACAGCGTAGGCCTGTTTATCTTTATCACCTTCACGCTTCGTCACTTCAATCTGATAAAAAAAACGACAATACTCGTCAAACAAACTATTAAAATAATCAAGGTGAGCATTTGTTCAATCAAGATAAAACCGTTCTGTTTTTTCAAGTCGCATCCGCCCCCATTTAATGTGCATCACCACTTTGAATTGATGATGAGCTGTTTCAAATATTAACGTATCAAACCGATTCACCTCTCCTGCGCTATTATAACGGTATCTCGGCGCTGCCTTTACGATTGTCATCTCTTGATAATCTTCACTGATTGTTCCAAATAATTGCTGCTGCTTAAGCAGATCATAACGCACCTCCTGTGTTTGTTTTGTTTCCAATGCTCGCATTTGTGCAAGTTGATGATGCATGACTGTTCGTTTCAGACTAAAAAAACTGTTCAGTTGCGTATGAAGCTGTGATACGCCTTTAAACGAGATTCCCGCTAACAACATCACAATCACTAAGACAAGCAGTAGTTCTCCGATTGTAAAGGCCCGTTTATTTAATCGTAACGGTGCCATCTTTTGCAATCACAATTTTGCGTTTATCTGCGCATTGATCTTGACCTTTCTTTAAATAGCCCCGGTTGACCAGTTGCGTCACTGTCGGCACCTTTCCTGTATCCATTTGATAAGCCATCACCTGATTTTCAACCATATTGCGCTGTGCCTCACAGCCTTTAGCCTGTGCTGTTTGTGTATGCTGCATCACATTCGGCAAAATAAGTAGTAATAAAGCTGAAATGATGACTAACACAATCAGCATTTCCACCAGTGTAAAACCATTTCGTTTTCGCATGCTTTCGCCTCCTTCATGTTATACCTATTCGCAGACGCTAAACAATCTCCTTTCAAACGGCCAGTTAGACGTTTCAGCTCATTTAGCCACCTCATAATACCCTTATTTACGCCAATAAAAAAAAGTGTCAAATGCAGCATTCGCATTCGACACGTTTCTCAGTTCACATTTATTTTTTCTTGCGAATCATATCACCGGGTTTAACCGCTTGTTTAACAGGTAGATAGACGGTCATCATCGCTTTTGGAGCACGTTCAATCGCAATGCCGTCTTCATCTTCCATTGCGGTAATTGTTTGCTCAAAGTGAGTGAATCCCGGCCCGTAAAATTCGACCTCATCCCCAACACTAAAAGCATTCCGCTGTTGAACCGTCGCCATTTGTGTGCTGTTGTCGTAGGCAAGTACTTGCCCAACAAAAGCATAAACAGGCAGTTTGCGGCGCGCACCAAACAACTGTTCATTTTCACTAGGTCGGCCGTAATAAAAACCACTCGACAGTTCACGTTGCGATACCTTCCATAACTCATCAATCCATTCTTGCTTACAAACGTAATTGTCCGGATCAGCCATGTAACTATCGACAGCCGCCTTATACACATTAGAGACGGTCGAAACATAATGAATCGACTTCATCCGCCCTTCGATTTTAAAACTGTTCACGCCATTTTGAATCAAATCGGGAATATGTTCAATCATGGTCATATCTACCGAACTCATCGAAAACGGTTCAACAGTTTCACCTGTCGCTAACGATTGATGCGTCGCCGGTGTTGGTGCTTCGAATAAATCATATTTCCAACGGCATGATTGTGAGCAACCACCACGGTTCGCATCTCGTTTAGACATGTGATTAGACAAGACACAACGGCCTGAATATGAAATACACATCGCCCCATGAATGAACGCTTCAATTTCAACGCTCGTTTTTTCACGCATGGCCGCAACTTCGGCCATCGACACTTCTCGCGCAAGCACAACCCGTTCTAATCCCTCAGCTTGCCAATAATTCAAGGTCTCATAATTTGTTGCAGAAGCCTGTGTTGATAAATGGACAGGCAATCCCGGGGCATCGGTAATACAAATTTCGATTAACGCCGGATCTGATACAATGACCGCCGAGATGCCGATATCGCGCAGGTTTCTAAAAAAGGCGCCTGCGCCTTTCGCGTTACCTTCATGTGTCACCATATTGGCCGCAACATATACTTTTGCCTGATGCGCCTTAGCAAAGGCGACCCCTTCGCGCATTTCATCGTAAGTGAAATTTCCCGCTCGTGATCGCAATCCGAATGCTTCGCCTCCAATATAGACGGCATCTGCCCCATAATGAATCGCTGTTTTTAATTTTTCTAACGTCCCCGCAGGTGCTAACACCTCAGGACGAATTAATGTTTTTGTCATCATAACACTCCTTTACTTAACTGCTTCGGGATCCATTAAAAAGAATCCCGTATCCATACTACGTGTTTTAGGATGTAAGTGCGTCAGTTTTTCTGATAGCCCTAGTAACATCGTCTCTTTAAACGCAGCCGTTTCATACAAACGTTTCACCGTGACAAACAACGCGACAATTTCAACAAAACGCCCTTCCTCCACAAACAGACCATCTAGTTTCCAGTCATGCATACCAATCGCTAGCAACTTATCAAGCTGTCCGAGTAAATTGACATCATGATTGGCAAAAATATGTGTACCATTGACATCTTCATAGATTGAATAATGGGTTTCGTCTTTGCGTGGTTCAGAAATAAAGAGACCACGTTCCTTTGTAATAAGGTCATCTTTTTTAATAAAATTCAAATAATTTTGTACTAATGGACGTCGTGATTGATGAATGCAGGATGCCCCATACACTAAAAAGGTCGCAGGCACAGTGAGTTGTGGCGCCAGCATCGTTAGTTCTTCATAAGGTACTTCATGCGCTAACATCCCCCCGCTTGCGCCTCGTTTCGCCCAAAAATTGATTTGTCGGGCGCTTACAACCATCGTTTGTGCATCATAAATAAACGGCAAACGGTACTCTGGCTGTTTCATGATTTGAAACACACCTGGATCACCAGCCATCACTTCATCGGCACCCGCCGCTTTTAAAAACGTGAGATAGTCCGGTAATTGCTCAATTTGTTCATTATGCATTAATGCATTGACCATGACGCAAGCTTTCGCCCCATAAGAATGAGCAAGCGCGATTAGTTCACGTTGTTCGGCACGGCTAAAGGAATGAGCCAAGCGCAAACCAAAGGTATCTTCACCGAACAATAATTTTGTAACACCAACCTCAAGCAACGCCTTTGCTTGAGCGACTGATTTTATCGTCGTACTGATTTCAATCATGCTAAAAAAACCTCCTCGTTATCCTAATACTGTTTTAGTCTAACAAAGCAGTTGCTGATGAAACAGAAAAAAAGTATCCGCTCAGCGAATACTTTTTTGTTTGTGGCTATTTTTTTACAATATCTTTAAGTTATTCAATAATTCGTCACTTTTACGTCTCAAAATGACTACTAATTTTGTTCCGCTAACACTAGTGAGGCAGCCCCAATAACACCAGCGTCATTCCCGAGTGTTGCCACTGCAATTTTAGTGCTTTGTTTCACAGTGCTAAAAACATTCTTTTCAAACTCATCACGCACAGGTTCAATCAACACATCGCCCGCAGCGGATACACCACCACCAATAACAATCCGCGACGGATTCAATAAGTTACCAATGTGACTTAAGGCAAAGCCGAGCGATTGTGCCACATAGGCAACAACTTCTTGGGCAAACGGATCATATGCCTTGGCCGCATCAAATACAGCTTTGGCACTGACTGAATTGTTTAATAATAAGTCATCACGCAATGTCGAATTGGCTTTTGAAGATGGGGCTTGTTGGCGCGCCACATTAAGAACACCGGTCGCTGAGGCAATCGTTTCTAAACAGCCTTTTTTTCCACAGGTACAAGCAATACCATCTCGTTCAACCGTCACATGACCAATTTCACCACCTGCACCGGCGATACCGCGAACAATTTTACCATTCGTAATAACACCACCACCGACACCTGTTCCTAACGTCACAAATACAACCTCGGATTCACCATCACCCGCACCTTGCCACCCTTCACCTAAGGCTGCCACGTTGGCATCGTTATCAAGATAGACAGGTAAACCGGTCAACTCTGTTAGCGTCGCACTCACTGGCTGAACAGTTGTCCAGTTTAAGTTGAAGGCATTGACTACCGTACCGTTCGTATAGTTAATCGAACCAGGTGTTCCCATTCCGATACCAACGATATTGTCTTTCTCTATAGCTAGTTCCAACAGTTTGTTGTTTAACGACTTGGCAATGTCCGGTACAATGTGCGAACCAGCATCTGCAATATTTGTTTTAATCGTCCATTTTTGTTCAATTTCACCAGTCAAGCTCACAATGGCAAATTTAACAGACGTGCCACCCACATCAATCCCTACTAATTTTTTAACCATACGCCAATCCCTCCATTTTCTTCTTCACGGATCGCACCAAGCAAGACGAGTCGTGCCGCCGCATAATCATTTGTCTCAATTAATTGATGATCAAAAAGTTCTTTTATTTCCGTCGCCATCATTTCTAGGCTGGCTTTGCGGTTACCGACATAAATGAAGGCACCAAATTTTTTTAACAATTGTTGCACATCAAAGACAGTTTTAATTGTCATCGTACACCTCTTTTAGTTCGATTCGTTTAACTTTTCATACAGCGCCTTATAGCTCGCATCACTGCTCTGGGCACTCGCCTGCTTAGCGGCCGCGATTGCTTTCAACCGGTTCCCATCCGCTTGATGCACTAATGCTAGGTTATAGAACGCTTCAGGGAAATTAGGTTCTTGCGCAATCGCTCGTTCTAATGCTGTGATTGCGGCCGCATGATTCCCCTTTTGAAATTCAATTGTACCAAGTAAAAAATCGCTTACATAATCATTATAGTTATTTTTTTCGATAACGCCAACCACTTTTTTTTGCTTTGCCCATTTTGTGTTGTTCAATATAACTCATCGCAACAGCGTTTCCAGTGGCTGGATCGCTGGTTGCATTCACATTACGGTAGCCGATGACCACAAAATAACTGAAAATAACAACAGTTAAGGCAACATACACCCACCGTTTCCAATCGACGTACTGCCCCTTAATTGCGACGCAGTAAGCCATAAACAATCCACCAATTAAGCCACCGATGTGAGCATATTGATCAACATTCGACACAACAAAACCGTAGGCGAGGTTAATTCCGAGTAAGAACAAGACGTTTACCCCTAATGTTTTCCAATAAATTTGCGGTTTTTTGATGATGAGATAGAGCAATGCACCAAACAAGCCGAAAATTGCGCCACTCGCTCCGGCAGATAAACTGTCGGAATAAACAAAGCTCGCGATGACACCTGCAATCCCGGCAACAAAGTAGATGGTTAAAAAGCGCCAGCCGCCAAAAATACGTTCAACCAAAGTTCCAATAATAAAGAGTGACACCATGTTCATTAAGAGGTGGGTAAATCCGATATGAAGGAACATCGGCGTAATAAGACGCCACCACTCACCAGCCACAATCAACTCATTAATCTTTGCCCCGAACAAGGTGAGTACATACGTATCGGTACTTCCTCCCATCACCGTCATCGCTAGAAAAACGAGCACATTAATGGCAATCAGTAAATAGGTCCATAAAAATTGGTCTTTCCAGGTTTTCTTAGCCGGAAGTTGCACATTCGCACTCAAATGCGAAACCATCTTCACTTTTAACTCCTCGACTGCTGCATTCGTTTGTTCCGCTAGTGGCAACATCTTCTCAGTGTTCCAGTTAAAGTCCGCCGCCAACAAGCTCATATCAGCCGCTTGTTCTGTTGGTGTGAGTACATAACTGTTAATGGTAATGGTTTTATCCTCGCTCATTTTTGTTTCGTTATACATTCCACTTGTTTCGAGTGTTTTTTCGCATAAATAAATATTTGCTAATGTCAGTTTCGGACGGTTTAATTCTTTGCGAAATTGACTCATCACATGAACGACTTGATTAAAATCACGTTCAACAAGCACACGCCAAGTGACATCACGCTGCGATAAACGTATAATTGGCAAGTCTCTATTCGTTGTATTTTCAATCCAGACTTCTAATTCTTCTTCATTTAAATGGATGATACGGTACTTCTCATCGATAACAAAATGAGAAACAGTGTACCAAAATAAATAATCTAATGGTTTTTTCACTTCTTTGTACACTCGCTTTCTAATCACTATGTATTGTCACTCGTAATCATACCAAATATCACGCAAATATACCAAAGCATACTCCTCAAACACGGTTGATTATTTCAGATTAACAATTAAATGTACCATCTACAATTAATAATTATGCAGATAACAAAGTTTTTTTACATAAGTATGCAAAAACAACTTGCGTATTATCCGATATAGTTGTATGATTAGTGCATAAATATAATATATTTAAGCATATATATACAAAGGGGATTAAGCAGATGAAAGAAAAAGTCGTATTAGCCTATTCAGGTGGATTGGATACATCAGTTGCAATTAAATGGTTACAGGATAAAGGGTATGACGTCATTGCCGTTTGTTTAAACGTCGGCGAAGGAAAGAATTTAGACTTCGTCAAAGCGAAGGCTTTAACCGTTGGTGCTGTCAAATCAATCGTCTTAGATGTTGTTGATGAATTTATTGAGGACTATGCCTTGATTGCGCTCCAAGCTCATACGCTATACGAAGGGGCATACCCGCTTATTTCAGCCTTAAGCCGTCCTTTAATTGCCAAAAAACTTGTTGAAATCGTTGAACAAGAAGGGGCAGTTGCCGTCGCGCATGGCTGTACTGGTAAAGGAAACGACCAGGTTCGTTTTGAAGTGTCCTTCCAAGCACTCGCTCCTAACATTAAAGTGCTAGCGCCTGTACGTGATTGGAAGTGGTCGCGTGAAGAAGAAATTGCCTATGCCCAAGCGAATGCTATTCCGATTCCAATCAACTTAGACAACCCTTACTCAGTCGATCAAAATTTATGGGGCCGTGCCATTGAATGTGGTGTGCTCGAGGATCCGTGGGCAACCCCGCCAGCTGGTGCTTACGAGCTAACAGTTGCCAATTTAGAAGATGCACCTGAACAACCTGAACTGATTGAACTATCGTTTGAAGAAGGTGTGCCTACTAGCCTCAATGGTGTGCCTCTATCACCGGCGGCAATTGTAGCCGATTTGAATAAAATCGCTGGTAAACACGGCATTGGTCAAATCGATCATATCGAAAACCGTGTCGTTGGTATTAAGTCACGTGAAGTGTATGAAGCACCTGGCGCAATGACGTTAATTGCCGCTCATAAGGCGTTAGAATCAATTACACTGATTCAAGAAACTGCTCATTTCAAACCAACTGTTGAGTTGAAATTAACACAAATGATTTACGACGGACTTTGGTTTAACCCATTGACAAAAGCGTTGATTGCCTTCATTAAAGAAACTCAAACAAACGTTACTGGTACGGTGCGTCTCAAACTGTATAAAGGACAAGCAATTGTAGTAGGACGTAAATCACCGACTTCTCTCTATAACGAAAACCTCGCAACTTACACATCTGAAGACACGTTCGATCAAGAGGCAGCCGTTGGTTTCATTAAGCTGTGGGGACTTTCGACCAAAGTCAACGCCGAAGTACAATTACATGCTAAAGCAGGCGTGCATGAGTAGTAAATTATGGGGCGGTCGCTTTGCCGCGACGAATGAGGAATGGGTCGATTCCTTTGGTGCCTCAATCAGTTTTGATCAACAACTCGTAGCCGAAGATATTCAAGGCAGCCTCGCACACGTGAGCATGCTTGGTGCCACTGGTATCTTGCCGCCTGACGATGTTGCCTTAATTAAAAGTGGACTAACGACCTTAGCACAACGGGCACGGGCTGGCGAACTCACTTATCGCGAGGCGAATGAGGACATTCACCTCAACATCGAACAATTATTACATGATGAAATCGGCCCTGTTGCCGGGAAACTACACACCGGCCGTAGTCGAAACGATCAAGTTGCCACCGATTTGCACCTTTACTTAAAGAAAGAAGTCATTCATGCCACCGACTTACTCACTAAGTTGCAAGCAGTCATCGTTCAGTTGGCGACCGACCATGTCTACACCGTGATGCCTGGTTACACCCATTTACAGCGGGCACAACCGATTTCGTTTGCTCATCACCTCCTCGCTTACTTCTGGATGCTCGAACGTGATAAAGAACGTTTTCGTGACAGTCTCAAACGGGTCGATCTCTCACCTTTAGGTGCCAGTGCCTTAGCGGGCACAACCTTTCCGATTGATCGTCATTTGAGTGCGGACTTGCTCGGTTTTTCAAAGCCTTACGCTAACAGTTTAGACGCAGTCAGTGACCGTGATTTCGCAGTTGAATATTTAAGTAACGCTTCACTCGTGATGATGCATTTATCTCGCCTCTGTGAAGAACTTATTGTATGGAGTACTGATGAGTTTAACTTTATCGAGCTTTCTGATACATTCGCCACCGGATCAAGCATCATGCCGCAGAAGAAAAACCCTGATATGGCTGAACTCATTCGTGGTAAAACCGGCCGTGTGTATGGTGATTTAGTCGGATTACTGACTGTCTTAAAAGGAATTCCACTCGCCTATAATAAAGACATGCAAGAAGATAAGGAGGGCGTCTTTGATACCGCTCATACGTTAGCCGGCTCACTCACGATTATGGCAGGCATGCTCGAATCGATGACCGTTAACGTCGACCATCTGGCAGAAACAACTACGAAAGACTTCTCCAATGCGACCGAGTTAGCCGATTACCTCGCAGCTAAACAAGTGCCCTTTCGGCAAGCACATGAAATTGTCGGCAAACTCGTACTGCAATGTATTCAAGCGCAGCATTATTTAGCCGATTTAACGCTCGCACAATTACAGGCGGCACATCCACTGTTTGAGGCAGATATTTATACCGTGTTACAACCTCAAACAGCCGTTGCGCGTCGTAACAGTTTCGGTGGCACCGGTTTTGAACAAGTGCTGCAACAACTGGAACAAGCCAAAGATGCTTTATAGGATAAAACGGCCCCTCAATAATTTTCATTGAGAGGCTTGATTCTGAAGATAAACACCGTTCTAGGTCGTTATTCCCTCTAGTATTTAAAGCCTAAACTTGGGTGATTTCAAAAATAACGCAACGACGGAAAATAGTCCAAACGTTATTTTCTCCAATCACTGCAGTTTTTAACGGGCTTTAAAGTACTTTTATCTCTCTAGTATTTAAAGCCTAAACTTGGGTGATTTCAAAAATAACGCAACGACGGAAAATAGTCCAAACGTTATTTTCTCCAATCACTGCAGTTTTTAACGGGCTTTAAAGTACTTTTATCCCTCTAGTATTTAAAGCCTAAACTTGGGTGATTTCACTTGTATTTCTCCACCTTCTTTTTTACACAGTATTTTAAAAAAACAAAGTCCTTTGCTGCGGACATCCTTTACGACTACATTACGCTCACTGGATGATAACCGCTAAAGAACCACACGCTTTTCACGCCAAACTAACGATTAGTTCCTATAAAAAAACGGTTCTATAATTTATGGTGTTGGTGAATTTTCACTGATGCCTATTTTTTCGCAAAAAAATAGCAACATTTTCAAAATCCCTATAATATTAAGTCACCACAACAAATTTATAAGGGGGATTCGACAATGTCAGCTATCACTTTTAATAATATCGCGAATTCCTCTGGAATTACAGATGAAACTATTTCTTTTCCAAAAACATGGTGTTTAACTCAGTTAATTAAAGGTGTTTTAAGCACTTGTTATTTTGGTACACGCTCTTACACACCCTCACGGTGTGCGAATTGCGGCTTTA
>NZ_AODH01000021.1 GCF_000525915.1 Brochothrix campestris FSL F6-1037
TTTGATTATCGCTATCATCGTTTATTTAACGGACAAAAAAGTTCGAGAGGAATCATCGATTACTTTATGACACTGGATGTTGAATTCAAAGAAACATACGAACTAGCACAGCAATTACTGATTGCGCTACAACACAAAAATTCCCCTGCTTACCAATCACTGATTCAGACTAAAAAACCTTTCGTTTCTTCACAACTGAAACGCAGTTTAAAAAACATTAAACAAGCATTTACCTGCAATCGAAAATAGCTTTAAATACGAGGATTCCAACGGGCATTTAGAAGGGATCAATAACAAACGTGCACGTCATGACGTTTGTGAAGGCGACTCTAGCGGGAAAAGTGGCCGCTGAATACCCCACAGCGGAGCGCGGAGGATGAAGCGTCACCCGCAGAAAGCGTCCTTCACATTAGGAATGACTACAAAAAAGCAACTACCAAAAAAGATAGCTGCAAAAATGACTTATTTTACTAAATTTTGAATAACAACACTATTTGACATAGTGCCTCTTTTTTTTGTGCGAAAAAAGACCCTGGATTCAATAAAGAATCCAGGGTCTTAAAAATTGCACAATAGAAAGTCTGAGACCTAACGAGAGTAAAACTCAACGATGAAGGCTTCGTTAATTTCTGGGTGTAATTCAGAACGTTCTGGTAAGCGAACTAATGTTCCAACGGTTTTTTCAGCGTCGAAAGATAAGTATTCAGCTACAGCTGGAGCCACTTCCAAAGCTTCTTTAATAGAAGAGTTGTTAAGTGATTTTTCGCGAACTGAGATAACTTGACCAGGATCTACTTGGTATGAAGGAATATCAACACGTTTACCATCAACCAATAAATGGCCATGGTTTACTAATTGACGAGCTCCACGACGAGTACGTGCTAAACCTAAACGATAAACCACGTTATCTAAGCGTTGTTCTAAAAGGATCATAAAGTTTTCACCTTGTTTACCTTGTAATTTACCAGCGCGTAAGAAAGTGTTGTGGAATTGACGTTCAGTAATACCGTAAGTGTGACGTAATTTTTGTTTTTCTTGTTGTTGTAAAGCGTATTCGCTTAATTTTGTACGTTGCGTAGGGCCATGTTGACCTGGAGCATACGGACGTTTTTCTAATTCTTTACCTGTTCCTAGAAGTGAAAGGCCTAAGCGGCGAGACAATTTCCAAGATGGACCTGTATAACGAGCCATTGAGAGACTCCTCCTTTGAATTTGTTTTAGCATAAAACAAATACGGATATGATTTACTACTGGCGGATTTCATCTTTACATACCTTCACCATGCAGCCGCAGGTTACACGATACACCTCATTATTAAAAACGGGAATGAAATACTGACCCAACAGCCACATACCAGCTGCACTATTTTACACAATATCTAGTATAACCCAGTAACTGATAATAAGTCAAGAACTAATCATTAAAGATAACGAACCACTTGTTCTAAATAGTGTTGGTCATCGGTCGAGAAACGCTCTTTTACGGGTGAATCAATATCTAAGACACCGATTAATTGCCCTTCTTTAATAATTGGAATCACAATTTCAGACTGTGATGCGCTGTCGCAAGCAATATGTCCTGGGAATTGATGGACATCAACTACGACGATACTTTCACGTTGTTGCGCAGCGGTACCACAGACTCCTTTGCCGATGGGGATATGAACACAGGCGA
Source organism: Brochothrix campestris FSL F6-1037 (assembly GCF_000525915.1). Taxonomy (GTDB): domain Bacteria; phylum Bacillota; class Bacilli; order Lactobacillales; family Listeriaceae; genus Brochothrix; species Brochothrix campestris. Next base: position 1,675 of record NZ_AODH01000021.1, read on the forward strand.
CTTTCCCTTGAAAAGGCCCTAAAATAAGTTCTTCATTTTCATATAAATAAAAACCGACCCAGTTTATGTTTTCAAGTGTTTCATTGAGTAGCGCTGATAAATTACTCATGTTGGCAATGAGATTGGTCTCGCCAAATAAAAGGGCTTCTGTTTGTTTTACTAACCGTTCATATTTTTTAATATCACTCATATTTTATCCTCCCTTATCCATAGCACAAATTAAATAGAACAGACGAGCCAATTAACGGCTAAAATGTTTTATTTTTAAGCCTAATAGTGGTATTATAAACTATGTCTATAACCATTTACAATTAAAAAAAATCACGTCGACATTAAAGTAATAACTGACAGGAGGATGACCATGTTTTTAAAAATCTTAATCGTTTTTATCATCATTGTATTTATTATGTTATTGGTGTTTTACACGATGAGACGTCGTGCAGATAAGTTGATTGAGACAATTGAAACACGTAAAAAAGTTTTATTCGACCGACCTGTCATTGAACAACTAAATACAGTAAAAAAAATCGCCCTTAGTGGTGCAACAAAAGTTGCTTTTGAAGAAGAACGTCAACGTTGGGAAAAAATCGTTGATGTTGATTTACCACAAGTGGAAAAAGCAATTGATGAGATGGAACAAGATAACGAAATGTTTCGTTTCACATCAATTAAACCGGCGATTGGACAAACGGAGCAAAGTTTAGCTAAGATAGAACAAACGATGAATCAAATAAGTGAAGCGTTAGCACTGCTACAAGAATCACATGAAACGGTGGGTGAAGCATTGCAGCAGGCAGACACCGATTTAGTTGAAGCTCGCAAAGTGATGTTGACACAAGCCTACACTTTTGGTGATCAAATTGACCGGCTTGAAAAAGAAGAAGAACGTTTACGAGCTGAAATCACAACAGCGGAAACAGATTATTATGAGGGTGATTTTTTAGCGTTTTATCATCGCAAAGATGAAATTGAAGCTGACATCGCGAAACTGAATGTCCAAATTATTGAAATTCCGCCATTATTACAACAGATTAATCATGAACTGCCTAATGAATTCATCCAGTTATCTCGTGGCTACAATGGTATGAAAGCGCAGGGATATTCTTTGAATTTAATTGATTGTGATGGTGCCATTGAACGATTGACTGCTGAAATTAATGGTGTGAAATCGTTACTTAATGCTGGTGAGAATCAAGAAGCCTTCTCAGAAGTAGAACGGATGAGCAACGAAGTGAATGGGTTGTATGATCAATTAGAAGCAGAGGCAGTGGCGCGTCAATTTGTCGAGGCGGAGCAGTTAGAAACAGAACAGCAACTCCAAGCAGAAAAAGCGGCGGTTGATCTATTGTATGCAGAGGCGAAACTCGTGTTTGAAAAGTACGAACTCGATGAAGAGATGACAGCTAAGCCAGCGACAATGCGCAAGCAATTAAAGGCAGCTGAACAATCGTATGAACGTGTGAAACTTGCTTATGGTGAAGGAACAGTTGATCATTCACAAATTGCAACTGTCATTAAAGACCTTCAACAGACAGTCTGTGATAATCGTGACGAACAATTGGCATATAGTGAACAGTTGAAAAAAATCCGTAAAGATGAGATGGCAGCACAAGCGAAAGCTCAAAGTTATCTCGAACGCCTGAAGCGTGTCGACAACTATATTCGACGTTGTCGCATACCGGGTGTGCCAGCAGATGTTAATGAAAAGATTGAGGAAGCTTATGCAGCTGTTCAAACCTTGAATACGTCGTTAGAAGCTTCACCGATTAATGTGAGTGAGATGACGGGGAATTGGCGTTCTGCTGACAATAGCACGACGCAAGCGGAAGATACTGCTCATGAAATGGTGGAAGATGCACGCTTAGTGGAGGCTATTATTCAATACGCCAACCGCTACCGTTTTAAGAATCAAGAGATGGCGATGCAATTGCAAATAGCAGAAAGTTATTATGACTCCGATTATAATTATAAGAAGGCGTTAGAAGTAGCTGCTAAACAGTTAGAGAAAGTCGAGTCGGGTGCTGTCAATAAAGTTGAAGCACAGTTAAAAGAAGGCAATCAACCGTATTAAGCTGAACGTTATTAAAGGAAGGATGCCAGATGAATCTTTCGGTTTATCTGGCATTGTTGTGTGAAGAAAGGTGATAAAATGATTTATTTAGATAATAGTGCAACAACCCAACCTTATCCTGAGGTTGTGAAATCCTACAGTCAAGTGGCAACACAGTTTTTTGCCAATCCATCGTCGTTGCATGGCTTAGGTGGAACGGTCGAAAAGTTATATCGCGAATCGAAAAAACAAATGGCGCAGTTATTACAAGTCGATGCCCATGAGCTCATTATGACAGCGAGTGGGACTGAAAGTAATAATATGGCGCTTAAAAGTGTCGCCTGGACATTTAGAAACCGCGGTAAACATATTATTACGACGCAGATTGAACATCCCTCAGTCTTGAACACGATGGCTTTCCTCGAAAAAAACGGTTTTGAAGTGACGTACTTACCGGTTGATAAACAAGGACAGGTGGCGGTGGCAGACGTCGAGAAACATTTGCGCCCAGATACAATTTTAGTATCGATTATGCACGTTAATAATGAAATTGGTAGTATTCAACCGATTCAAGCGATTGGTGATCTGCTTGCAGACTATGATCATGTCTTGTTTCATGTTGATGCGGTGCAGTCACTGACAAAAGTACCGCTCGCGATTAAAGCGATGAAAATTGATTTATTAAGTGCGTCTGCCCATAAATTTCATGGTGTACGTGGCGCTGGAATCCTATACAAAAACAAATACTTGCGTTTAGAACCACTGTTACATGGTGGTGGACAAGAAGAAGGCTTCCGTAGTGGCACTGAAAATGTTGCAGCCGTTGTTGCGATGGCGAAAGCGCTCCGCATGGAGATGGCGCGAATGCAAACAGAAGTTAGTCAATTAGCTGCCTTGAAAAACGATTTCATTTTATGGTTGCAAACAATCGAGGCGGTAACTGTCTACTCGTCAACCATAGGCGCGCCGCATATTTGTTGTTTTAGCATAAAAGGGCAAAAAGGCGAGGTCGTCGTTCATGCGCTAGAAGCTGAAGGTATTTACATTTCAACAACAAGTGCCTGCTCATCGAAGTCAGCGACGATTGACGGCACATTGATTGCGATGAAGGTGCCAAATCAAGCAGCAAAAGGTGCTGTTCGTTTTAGTTTTAATTTTGATATTACAGCAGCCAAAATGGCACAAGTGAAAACAGCAGTGACGAAAGTTATAAAAAATTTAAGTGAAGTGGTGAACTAAATGATAGAATATGATCGTATTTTAGTACGTTATGGTGAATTATCAACGAAAGGGAACAACCGCAAAGTGTTCGTTCGTCGATTAGAAAAAAGCGTCCGTCAACTGTTAAAAGATATGCCAGAAGTGCATATTTCCGCAGAGCGTGACCGCATGTTTATTACGTTGAATGGGGCCGATTATGCTGTTATCATGGAACGTTTACATTTGATTTTTGGCATTCAAAGTTACAGTCCTGTGATTAAAGTTGAGCGCGACATCGAGGCGATTAAAATGATGGCAGTCGCCTTGTTTAAACGTCATTTTACGGAAGGAAAAACATTTAAAGTGCGCACGAAGCGTGCCGACAAAACGTTCCCGTTCGATACGAACGATGTGAACCTCATGGTCGGAGATGCTATTTTTGATGCCTATAACGATGATGTTGAAGTGAGTATGCGTCAACCTGACATTGAAATTACCGTCGAAATTCGTCAAGAAGCAGCCTACCTCTCGAGCGAGACGGTAATGGGGCAAGGTGGCATGCCAGTGAGCTCAGCAGGTAAGGCGATGTTAATGCTCTCAGGTGGGATTGATAGCCCTGTAGCAGGTTATTTAGCGATGAAGCGTGGCGTTGAGATTGAAGCTGTTCACTTTTACAGCCCACCATATACAAGTGAACGTGCTAAACAAAAGGCAATTGACTTAACTCAAAAATTAACGCGCTATACAGGTGATATTAAAATTCACCTTGTACCATTTACTAAAATTCAAGAAACAATTAAACAACGGATTCCAGAAGGTTACATTATGACATCAACACGTCGTTTTATGATGCGGATTACAGATGAGTTGCGTCGTCAACATGGTGGTTTAGCCATCGTTAACGGTGAATCGCTTGGGCAGGTCGCTTCGCAAACGATGATGAGCATGTTAGCAATTAACGATGTGACATCAACACCGATTATTCGCCCGTTAATTACGATGGACAAAAATGACATTATTAAAATCGCTGAAGAAATTGATACGTTTGAATTATCAATTCAACCGTTTGAGGACTGCTGTACGATTTTCACTCCGAAACAACCGAAAACGCAACCACGACTCGATAAGGTTGAACGATTTGAGTCGAATGTCGATTTTGATACACTTATTGCGGAAGCACTTGCTAATGTCGAGACAGTCGTTGTTTCAATTGAATCGAATACAGGTGCAGACGATGCGTTCGAGGGCTTACTGTAAGCTGATATAATAGCGTACGTACTGAATTAATCGTATAATAAGAGGGTAGCAATTAAAGAGTGAGAGGATGATTATAAAGATGACAACATTTAAAGGCGGACAAGTCACGTTATTAGGTAATAAAGTAAAAGTGGGGGACAAAGCACCAGACTTTACAGTGATTGATAATGCAACGGCGCCAAAAACATTAGCTGATTATAAAGGGAAAGTGAAATTAATTGCAGCTGTTCCTTCAATCGATACAAGTGTTTGTTCACAAGAAAGTCGTCGTTTTAACGTCGATGGTGGCAGCTTAGAAAACACGGTCGTTTTAACAATTTCAAACGATTTACCATTTGCACAAAAACGTTGGTGTGCAGCAGAAGGTTTACCAAACGCAATTACGTTATCGGATCATAAAGATTTATCATTCGGAATGGCTTATGGCGTTGCGATTGAAGAGTTACGTTTACTTAGCCGTGCTGTTTTTGTGGTTAATGCAAACGATGAAATCGTTTATGTTGAGTATTTAGACGAGGTAACAGATCACCCTAATTACGAAGCAGCACTTGAAGCGGCTAAAAACGCTTAATTTACTTCAGAGTAAAAGTAAATGATGAAATGCCCCCTCGAAGTTCGGCTGAAAAGCTAATTTCGAGGGGGCATTTTTTTATGGCTTTAAAAAGCATCGTCAACGCAAGGGGAAATTAAACAGTTGAATGAAGATGGGATAAAGGATGCTCGTGATGTATTTTAAATGGTATCCGAATAGTAATTTTTCTTTAACAACAAATTAAGCTCAATATATATATAAAGAAGCAACTGATGTTTTCACAATGTAATGCAAGTTAAAATATGTTTTTTTTATGAATTTTTCGCAAGGAATAAAAACGTTGAAGGATATAACAAAAACGTAATAGGTTTGGCGTGTGTCGAAAACAGTGACAAAAACAACTAAATGAAAACGCTTTAAAAAACAAGTGGTGCGGTGGGTTTGTGTGGGTGGTGTGAGCGGAACTGTTATAGTTTATTTATTTATCCGAATGATACACATATAATCAAAATGGTATGACTATGAAAGAAGGCGCTTGAAACAAGTTGAAAGAAACGGTTTAAACCAATGGGATTAATAGAAAAACACCACATTATCTGCTATTATTAGAGGTGAAGAAACACCATTAAATAGCAATACAGAAGGAATCTATACTAGTACAGATACTTTTTCTGTACTAGTTGTAAATCGGAGATGTCAGTTAATGGAGTTGAACGCAAGGATGGAAATTGAGTGGGCCATTTGTGAGGTTGAACCGTTTCAATTATGCCTGGCTGTGTCCAACAATCGCTTGGTGTTTGTTGGAGGCGATGCTAAAGGGGAAGCTGAGTTGTATCAATGGTTTCGTCAATCAAAAACGAAGGTGCATTATTGTTATAATCACTCCATCACTAAGGAGTATGCAACTCAACTAGAAGTTGCTTTGCGCGGAGAAGTAACGAGGCTGGTTGTTGAAATGTCGGGAACAGCTTTTCAACAGGCTGTGTGGTCAGCCTTACAAACAATTCCATACGGTGAAACGAGAAGCTATAGTGATATCGCGGCGCTGATTAACCGTCCGACAGCAACACGGGCAGTGGCAACAGCGATTGCCAAAAATCCGTTAACAATTTTGATTCCTTGTCATCGCGTGATAGCTAAAAATGGGCACCTCGCGGGTTATCGCGGTGGAATAGCGATGAAGAAACAGCTGTTGCACATCGAAGCGCAAAACAAAGGTATAATGTAGAGGCTAGCAAATCATTTATAGCGAAGTGAACTGAAAAAAGTGAACTTGCGTGGCTAGGCGTTACTCGATACAATATAAAGCGTATTGAGTCAGTAAAAAATAGGGGATGAATCAAATTATGTCAACAGAACAAACTTTCGAACAGCTATATGAGCAACTCAATCAAGTGATTGAAATGCTTAAAGGTGCACTTGGTACAACGTATTTAGAAGCCGTTTATCAAACGATTGAAAATATGTTTGAAGGGGAAATCAAGCAAGCTGAAGTGGCGCCAGAAACAGCGAAAACTTTATTAACAAGCTATCAAACAATTGATTTGGCGGATGTACCGGCTGAAGTCGTACGTCGTGCGTATCAATTGGTGTTGTTAAAAGGGTTACGTGAAGACAAAGTGCAAACTAATCATCAAATGACGCCTGATTCAATCGGTTTTATAATGGGGTACTTGGTTGATAAATTAACAGCTAAAACGAAAGAAGTGACCTTGTTTGATCCAGCGATTGGGACGGGAAATCTACTGATGACTGTGCACAATCAATTGAAGGCACGCGATGCGATTAACTTAGTCGGCGTTGAAGTCGATGATTTACTCGTGTCACTTGCGTATGCAGGTGCCAATTTACAAAGCACTCCAATTGAGTTAATGCACCAAGATGGCTTAGGCAACTTGTTGATTAATCCAGTGGATGCAGTTGTAAGTGACTTGCCCATCGGCTATTATCCAAATGATGAAGGGGCAAAAAGTTTCACCTTAAGAGAAAAAGAAGGGCATTCATTTGCTCATCTTTTGTTTGTCGAACAAGCCTTTAATTATTTAAAAGCAGATGGCTATGCAGTTCTTCTATTACCTTCTAATATTTTAGCAGGTGACGTTGGTAAGCGTTTAAACGCCTACCTCCAACAAGAGGGCAGCTTGGAGATGGTGTTGCAATTACCAGATTCATTGTTTGCTCAAAAAGAAGCTGTGAAAAGCATTATTGTCTTCAGAAAAAAAGGCAGTGTGGCTAAACCAGCCCACGATGTGTTAATCACACAGTTGCCTAATTTATCTGATGCTAAGAAAATGCTAGCTATTATTAAAAAATTGGAAGCGTGGTTTGAAAACACATAAAATATATCACGGAAGAGGTCGTATAATATGCATAAAATTATGGCAGTAAACGCAGGTAGCTCATCATTAAAGTTTCAATTATTTGAAATGCCAAGTGAAGATGTATTAGCAAAAGGTTTGATTGAACGTATCGGTATGAAAGATGCTGTTATTTCAATTAAAACACATACAGGCAAAAAACATGAGGAAGTTTCACACATCGCGGATCATGACCAAGCAGTAAAAATGATTTTAGAATTTTTAATTTCACTTGAAGTGGTTAAAAACCTCAAAGAAATTTACGGAACAGGTCACCGTATTGTTCATGGTGGTGAACAGTTTACTGGCGCAACAATTGTAACACCAAAAGTATTGGCTAAAATTGAACAGCTGGCAGAATTTGCGCCACTACACAACAAAGCTAATGCCACTGGTATTCGTGCGTTCCAAGAAGCAATTCCAACCGCTAAAACAGTTGCGGTATTTGATACAGCATTCCATCAAACAATGCCTCCAGCTTCATTCTTATACAGCATTCCTTACCGTTATTACCAAGAACATAAAATTCGTAAATATGGTTTCCATGGTACGAGTCATAAATATGTCTCACGTGAGGCTGCTAAATTTATGAACCGTGACTTAAAAGATTTACGTATTATTTCATGTCACTTAGGTAATGGTGCAAGTTTATGTGCGATTAAAGATGGTAAGTCAATCGATACAACAATGGGCTTCACACCGTTAGAAGGTTTAACGATGGGAACGCGTACTGGTAATATTGATCCAGCTGTTGTGCCATACATCATGGAAAAAGAAAACATGAGTGCGGCAGAAGTGATTGATGTCTTCAATAAAAAATCAGGTTTGTTAGGTATTTCTGAACTGTCGAGTGATTTACGAGATGTGACTTCGGCAGCTCAAGAAGGCAACTATCAATCAGGTTTAGCCTTATCAATCTTTATTAAACGGGTAAGAGAAACAATTGGAGCTTATGCTGTTGAGATGGGCGGCGTTGATGCCATAATATTCACTGCAGGTGTCGGTGAAAATAGTGTTATTGTACGAGAACAAGTGATTGATGGTTTACAATTTATGGATATTAAAGTTGATAAAAACTTAAATGAATCAAATGAAAACCGTGGGTCAACACGTTCAATCAGCTCATTCAATTCAAAAGTTGAAATCTTAGTGGTTCCAACCGATGAAGAAGTTGAAATTGCTCGTGACGTATTAAGTTTATCAAATCAAGGGTAATTAAAAAGAGCCTCATCTAAATAAATTAGATGAGGCTCTTTTTGTATTTGAAACGCTATTATAATTCTTCTTTAACGACTTCATCAAGATCAGAAGCTGTTCCTCGCACGATGAGAACGTCGCAAGGTGCGTGGCGGATAACGTATTCAGTTACACTACCAACGAGTAAACGTTCAACAGCATTAAGGCCCGTAGCTCCACACATAATTAAGTCGGCATTAAAACTCTTCGCTACCTCACGTGAGATAACTGTTTTAGGTGAGCCGTATTCGATATGAATTTCAACATGTTCAAGTCCGTTTTTGATAGCGACATCCTTGTATTCGCCTAATAACTTTTCGGCATACTCAGTAGCTTTATCTGTCATGGCGCCGTCGTACGATGTAACGGCAGAAAACGCGCGTGTATCAATCGCGTGTACAAGACCTAAGGTTGCGTTGTTTCGACGCGCTACCGCAGTTGCTTCTTTAAAAGCTTGTTCGGATGCTTTCGAACCGTCGATCGCTACTAAAATTCGTTTGTATGATAATGTCATGATGGATGTCCCCCTCAAATTTTAATCTTGTTCTACTTATAGTATACCCTTTAATTACTTATTTAAGCCCATGTCACAAAAAGTTCATAAAAAAGCCCCCTATCAAAAGATAGGAGGACTGAGCAATTTATTTAATTACTTTTTGTTTGCGTATTAATGAAGATTCTTTAGGGTTAGGAATCATTCCGTTCAATAATTGACGAAATTCATCATTGTTACGCGCTAAAATAACTTCTTTTTTAGAGTTATTTGTATAAATCATACAAGCACTTCCTTTCTTAAAGTACAACACTGCTAGTTAAATTTAACAATCGAATCAAGGCGGGTTCAATTATTAAAGCTCCGTATTAACCACGTGTAACAATAGTATATACCCACTAAGGCTAAAAGTAAACCATTATGTTTATAAATCACTATGATTATGACTTATATGAGAGGAAATGAAGTGAAAAAAGGTCTAATTATCTCTAGTGATAATGATTTTTTTGTGTAGGGATAAAGCACTGTTATTCTTTTGCTTTATCGACACAACGGCCAATCGCATCAATAACGGCATAACGGAAGTTGTGTTTTTCGAGTGTCTTTACAGCTTCGATAGTCGTTCCGCCAGGCGAACAGACCTGGTCTTTCAGTTCACCAGGGTGCAATTTTGAGACCTGCATTAATTTAGCACTTCCAATTAATGTTTGAGTCGCCATATCATAAGCCAGTTGACGAGGTAGGCCTTTTGCAACTGCGCCATCTGCTAATGACTCGATAAACATATCGATGAGGGCAGGAGCTGATCCAGCCAATGCCGCAGTAACGTCCATTAAGCGTTCTTCGATGACGACGGTTTGACCGAGCGGTGCAAATAAGGCTTCAACCGTTGCTAATTCGGCGGCTGAAACATTTTGATTAGGAACGATACTCATCATTCCTTCACCAACTGAAACAGGTGTATTAGGCATGATACGGACTAATTTGATAGCAGTCGATAACTGTTCTTCATATGAGGCGATGGTTAAGCTACCTGCTATTGTGATAATAAGTGTCTGTGGTGATTTGAGGAGTTCCGTTTTAATTTCAGCCAAGACGCTTGGCATAATAATCGGTTTAACACCTAACACTAAAATATCAGCCATGGCTGCTACATCCTTATTCGTTGTTAATTTGATACCTGTTTTTTGTTGCAGGGCTTTTGTACGGGGACCAGTTCCGCCAGACATGATGAAATTGGCTGCAGTCATAGTTGGTTGCGTAAGTAAGCCTTCAATAATTGCGCCGCCCATATTGCCGACACCGATAAATCCGAGTTGAGTCATGATAAATAACACACCTTTCGATTCTGAATATGCATTTACTGTACAGTTTTTCACAAAAGCTGTCTAGTTATTTGCCCGTCATAGGTGAAACATGCAATTTAGCTCAAAAACAGCTAAAATAAGAATGATAGTGAAAGGGTGACGAAATGGATCCGATTTTATCAGTAAAACATGTTCGTAAAATATATGGGACAAATGAAGCGGTCTCGACTGCAATTAATAGTATTTCATTCGATGTGCCAAAAGGTGAGTTTGTTGGAATTATGGGACCATCGGGTGCAGGAAAATCAACACTCCTAAATATTATGTCGACAATTGACGAGGCTTCAAGTGGTGATGTCTTTATTGAAGGCGTTGATATTACACAATTATCAGAAAAGAAAATGGCACAGTTCCGCAAAGAAAAACTTGGTTTCATCTTTCAAGAATATAATTTAATTGATACATTGACGGTGAAAGAAAATATTATTTTGCCGCTTACCATCATGAAACAGAAACGACAAATAATTGAAGCGAAGTTCCAACGGATTGTAAAGGCGTTTAGAATTACAGAGATGGCTGAGCGCTATCCGTCCGAACTGTCAGGTGGTCAGAAACAGCGAACAGCAGCGGCTCGGGCGTTCATTTCAAATCCAGCCGTGTTATTTGCCGATGAACCGACAGGGGCACTTGATTCAAATGCCTCGACACAGTTGCTCCAAATGCTCGAACAGGCGAATGAAGTCGAAAAAACGACAGTGTTAATGGTGACCCACGATGCTTATGCAGCGAGTTATTGTCAGCGAATCCTTTTTATTAAGGACGGGAGCATTTTTATTGAATTGTATAAGGGCGGTAAATCGCGCCAAGTGTTCTTGAAGAGTATCTTAGATGTGCTTGCAGTTATAGGAGGCGCTAACGATGATTTTTCGAATGGCCATACGTAACATTCGACGTAGCCTTAGTATCTATCGTGTTTATATGACAGCCTTAGTGTTTGCTACGACCGTTTATTATTTATTAGCGACATTAAAATACAATCAACAGCTCATGCGTTATTTTGATGTTAAAGGCTATGTTCAATTGGGCTTTAATATGTCAGCGGTCGTGCTCCTATTTGTTATGGCAATTTTGATTTTTTTTCTCCAGCAATTATTTTTTCAAGGAGCGTCAACAGGAGTTAGGGATTTATTTTTTAATCGGGATGCGTAAATATCAAGTGCGCTTGTTAGTGTTTTTGGAAACCGTCTGTATTAGTAGTGTCGCCTTAATCGGCGGCTTTTTAGCAGGCATGTTTTTTTCACGCTTAGCGACAATGATATTATTTAAATTTATCGGATTGAATGAAACGACCGAGGTTGTGAATCATCATCTTGCCTTGCTTGAAACAGGTACGGTTTACGTTTCCTTGATTGTATTGGCTTCGTTGACAGGTCTATCACGCTTAAAACATTTTCCAATCATTCGTTTGAAGGAGAACAAAAAGAAGAGGGGTCATCTATGGCTCCGCTGGTTGTTAAGTATTTTAGGACTGGTAATGTTAGCGTCAGGCTACTATATCGCCTATGAGATAAAAGGAATCGATGGTCAGTTTATCGGCATCTCTTACTTGCTATGGATACCTTTGGTTACGATGCTTGTTAGTCTGGCGACGTATCTTATTATTCAATCGGTGATACCTACAGTTTTAGAGGGCGCTAGAGCACTGAAATTGTATAGTTATCATGGGATTAATATGATGTGGTTGTCACAACTAAGAGCACGAATGGGTTCCCAAGTGGTGATGATGACGACGATTACGCTATTGAGTGCAGTGACGATAACTTTTTTTTTGTATCGTGAACAGTTTATTTATTTCCGAAAAAATCAAGGTCGATCAAAGCCCCATTATTAATTATCAAATCGTTAATCCAACAGCAAAATTGAGCGCAAACATTCTCGCAGGCATCGATAATAACAGTGTAGCGTTTAGTTTGAAAACGACATTAATAGAGGACGCTGTGAATGATGCAGCGAAAACCAAACCGTATCAATTATCGATTATTTCGTGGCAGACATATGCACAAATTAGTGAAACGTATCACTTTCCTGTCGGAGAGCAATTGCAAGGGGATGAAACAAAACTATTATTGGCTCAAGAAAATACTAAAGATGAGAGTAATACTACTCAGAAGTTAATACCGTATCAATTAAAGAAGCAGACGGTTAAGTTCGATGTTTCCAACGTAAGTGAACGGCAAAATGTGTTCAGTCGTTACGATGATTATTTAGTCGTGAGTCAACAAAAGTACAAGACGCTAAGTCGTGTGGTTACACCAACGTCGGTGTTGTATATCAAAATGAAAGCTCAGCAAGATAGCCCGCAGGTCGTTAAGACAATCAAACACGTGCTGAAAAACGCAGAAGATGTTTACCTCTATTCAGTTGAAGAAGATGCAAATTTCTTTAATTTAACTTTCGGTATTATTATGTATATAGGTATCTTTTTAGCGCTTGTGTTTATTGTGGCAACCGGCACGATTATTTACTTTAAACAAATGCTTGATGCCACCAAAGCTAAGCAAACATATCAGACTTTGTATCGTATGGGTGTGTCTTATGAAGAAATGCGCATGATTGTTATCAAGCAGTTAGGCTTCGTTTTCTTTATGCCATTGTTGTTAGCAATTGTCCATAGTTTGTTTGCCCTCAAGGCCTTTTATGCAATCATCGAGAGTTCGTTTGACCCGCTTATTTTAGGTAGTATCTTGTTGTATGCGCTGATTTATTTTGTCTATTATGTGATGGGAGTGCATCATTATTTAAAAATCGTCTGCCCACCCGAGATGCGCACAACTATTTAATTAAAGGAGTGAGACCATGAAAGTCTATGTTGTAGAAGATGATCCCGTTATTATTGAATCAATGGCCCTTAATTTAGGGCGTTGGGGTTTAGAGGTATTTAAGGTAACCGATTTTGAAAAAGTGTTAGAAGAATTTATTACAATTGAACCTCATTTTGTTATTTTAGATGTGACACTGCCGAAGTTTGACGGTTTTTATTGGTGTCGTCAAATGCGTGACATCTCGAAGGTACCGATTATTTTTATTTCATCACGTGATTCACAGATGGATCAAATTATGGGAATGAATATGGGGGCTGATTATTATATTGAAAAACCGGTCGATATGGATATTTTGATGGCACGAGTCAATGCCTTATTGCGCCGAGTGTATTCTTATAATGAGATTGCACAACCAGTCGTACTTGAACAAGATGGTTTAGTGTTACAGGTCGATACGAATGTAGTCAGCTATCAAGATGCCAAACAAGAGCTTACGAAAAATGAGTTTTTAATCCTCTACACACTGATGCAACAACGGCAAAAAATCGTATCACGTGATGAAATCATGAGAGTTCTATGGGAAGATGAAAGTTTTGTTGATGACAATACATTAACCGTTAATATCGTACGCTTACGAAAAAAACTGCTTGAAATTGGCATCAAAGACCGCATTCAAACGAAAAAAGGACAGGGTTATATGCTTAATTAATCGGAGGTGTCAATGTGAGTCTGTTGCATTATTTGAAAGAGAAAAAAAAACTTTTTAGTATACACCAGCGTGCTTTTTACGGTTATTTCACTGTTTTTGATGACGCAACCTGGCAATCGGATGATGTTGACTGATTATCGTTATTTATGCTTAATATATATTGGTTTAACCTTGTTGTATTTAGTTAGCGATTATTTTAAAATGCGTCGCTTTTGGCGTGCGATTGAGGCAGTGATGTCACGCAATGAAACGATTGATAATATTGCAGCCTTGCCACGTGGTTACTCGACACAACAAAAATTATTTGTAAGGGCGCTAAAAAAGCAAGTGAATAATTATCATCGTTTTGTCGCCACGTCGATTGATAAAGATAAGGATAAACAAAATTTCGCGATGTACTGGGCTCACGAAATTAAAACACCGGTGATTGCCAGTAAGATGTTATTAGCGGATCATAAAGAGGTGCTACCAGAAAAAGTAAGGCAGCAGCTCGACTACCAATTGAATGAAGTCGATCGTTTGACGATGCAATCGCTCTATTTCGCACGATTGGATTCCTTTGAAGCGGATTATATTATAACAGAAGTTAATTTAGCGCGGATTATTAAAGATGTTGTTAAGCGTCAGGCAACGCTCTTTATAAGTAAAAAAATCAAGTTAACAATGACTGTGCCAGATGTATGGGTACGCTCTGATTCGAAGTGGTTGAGTTATGTGTGTGATCAAATCATTTCTAATGCAATCAAATATACACCTCCATCTGGTGAAGTGACCTGTTCAATTGAACAAAGAGATAATCATGTGAGTTTAAGCATCAGTGATAATGGTCCAGGCATTGCTAGCGAAGACCAACAACGAGTGTTTGATAAAGGATACACCGGCTCCTTAGGAAGAAGCAGCCATAAGGCTACAGGGATGGGGTTGTACTTAGCGAAACAAATGGCGCTGAAACTCGGACATGAGTTAAGCTTGAAGTCCGAACTTGGCAAGGGGACAAGCATCCAGATTATATTTGAGACGAAACCCCAGTATTTTATGCCAGAATAAAAGTGACAGCAACCGTTTAGAACTATCGAAATAGACTCGATATATTAAAATAGGCAAGACAGTGAATGAGCGACTGTCTTGCCTGTTTGTATGTAAGCTTCCTAAGATATGTTAGTTGGCTTGTTGTTGAAAGCTCTCTAATGCTTTGATTGTGTCAACGACCCGTTCTGGAGTAACGGGACTTGCTAAAAAGTGAATGCTTTCACCTGGTGCACAGGCACGTTGCGCAATCGTTAATAAAGCGTCGTCGTTTAGCTCAGAAAGGTTGAGATCAGCTAAGGTTTGAGGAAGCTTAAACTGCTCATAAAAAGGAGCTAGTTTAGTGATTTCGCTCCATTTATCCTCAAGTGCAAGTTGCACAAGCACACCGTAAGCGACTTTGAATCCGTGTAAAAAAACATGTGTTTCAGTTCGAGCGGTCAAGGCATCATGGATTGGATGGGCAGCAGCGGTGCGACCGTAATCATCGCCAAAACCGCCAACGAGTCCACCGGCCATGATGTTGGTTTCCATTACTTTGAGCCATGCATAACTGGGGTTCTTGTCACGCATATCAGTGACGGCCTGTTGGGCGAGAGCTAAAGGGATATCATGGCACTGTTGTGCAGCATAACGACATAAATCTAGCGCAAGACTCGGTTGTTCAACCTGCGATAAGATTGCATCAGCTTCATACCATTTGGCTAAGGTGTCGGCAATACCGGCAATGAAAAAAGCGATGGGTGAATCGATGACGACACGTGGCTCGACCAACAGTAAGGCTGTCTGTTGGGCGTAGACTTCAAAACCAGTTGAGCTACCGTCTTCAGTATAAAGGACGCTTAACGGTGTCCAAGCCGCACAATTACTTGCCATTGTCGGCAGTAAAATCACCGGGACATAGCCACTACGGAAACCGACAGCTTTAGCTGTATCCATCACTTTTCCACCACCTAAGCCGATAATAGCATCTGCTTGAGCCGCTTTGAAGAGTGTGAGTAACCGTGTGATTTCAATGTCAGAGCATTCACCGTTAAATTGCACAGTAATAACCTCTATATTGCCGAATTCAGGTAAAAAGGGTGCGGCTACACGATAGGCATTTTCACCATGCAAGATCAGTACCTTTTTGATAAAACGTTCCGCTAGTTTGCCCGGAAGCTGTGCATAAGCGCCTTCCTGGCATAAATATTCTTGTGGTGCTGGTCGGAGTGTAAGGTTCATCGTCACGTTAAAGCACCTCTCTTTCTGAAGTGTAATGATTGATTAAAAAATCTTTGAACAGCTGTTCGCTCGGAGAAAGACGACGTTGGAGGGTGAAACCAATTCCGACAGTCCGGGTTAAGCTTGGGTTTTCAATTGTTAAAATATGAGAGTCGTTTGAATGAGCATCGGCTAAAATGATTTCAGGTAAAATAGCAATGCCTAAACCGGCTTCGACAAGGCCATTAATCGTGTGTAAATCAGCACTTTGGAAAATAATATCCGGTTTAAAACCGACACTTTCACAGGCGTTAATGATGTCGGTATAAAGTGAAAAGGTTTCAGGAAAAAAAACGAATTTTTCGTTTTTTAAATCGACTAAGTTAATTGTTGTTCGTCTGTTTAAAGGATGATTTTTAGGAACGACAAGTTTTAGTTTTTCTTCAAAGAAGGTAAAAGTGTCGACTAAGGTTGTTTGCTCAGGCAAAGGTGAAAAAAAGGTTAAGTCCAAATTGCCACTTAACAAATTCTCATTTAATTCCTTGTTTGACCCCTCAACAAATTGATAATTAACGTCGGGGTATTGCCGACGAAATGAAGAGATTAACTTTGGCACAAGGTTCGTAGCTAAAGATGTCGGGAACCCAATCTTAACGGTGCCAATTTCGGGATTGGCATACTCAGACACGATATTGGTTGCCTTGTTTAATTCATTCAAGGCAATCTTGACTTGAGCTAAATAAAGCTCGCCAATTTTTGAAAGGTGTAAATTACGGCCCATGCGATTAAAGAGGGCGACACCAAGTTCATCTTCTAAGTTAGTAATTTGGCGGCTAATGGCAGATTGTGCCACGTGTAGTTGCTCGGATGCTTTTGTCATATGTTCAAACTTAGCGACCTCGACAAAGTAATGCAATTGGCGTAATTCCAAAATATATCCCTCCAATGAAAATCGATTAATTATATACATGCTATCGCAAAAAAGCATAACTGACTAGTGTTTTTTGCAAATTAACAGTAATTTATTTGAAAATTCAAATAAATAAAAAGAAGAGAACGGGTCTTCGCTTAAGAAACTAATGCAATCTAAGGTGCTTTCTGTCATAATAAAAGAGAAGAATTGAGCAAAGAAAGGTTGTTATTTTTAAATGAATCAATCAAATTGGCCGAAAGAATGGCAAGATAAATGGGTAGAATTAGGATATAGTGAAGCAACACCCATTCAACAACAAAGTTATGAGCCACTAATGTCAGGTAAAGATGTCGTTGGCCAAGCACCAACGGGCACTGGTAAAACACTTGCATTTGCATTAGGGCATCTTGAACGAATTACAACTGAGAAAAAGAGTCAATGGCTCATACTAGCACCATCACAAGAACTTGTCGTTCAAATTGCAGATGTAATCCGTCCGTTTTTATTAACGGGACAAACGATGACAACACTGGGCGGCGGAGCCAATATTAAACGTCAGCTCGAAAAATTAAAGAAAAAGCCGAATGTGCTTGTAGGGACACCAGGTCGTGTGGCCGAATTAATCAAGCAAAAGAAATTAAAAATGCATGAAATCAACTATATTACAATTGATGAAGCCGATGTTTTATTAACTGAAGAACACGAAGCAACAACAGTCTTTATCTGTCAGTCAGCCAATCGTGATCGTCAAATCAGTCTGTTTTCAGCGACGACATCAGATCGGTTAGATGAATTTTTTGCCAACGTTGAAAGCGTTGAGCAAGTGGAAGTTGTGGCAGGTGATGCGAAGATGCCTGATTCGATTACGCATGTTTATATTCAGTCAAACCCACGAGATAAAGTGAAAACATTATATCGCCTTGCTCAAATTGAGGGCATGAAAGCAATTGTTTTTGTCAATACGATTGGACGACTCAATACGATTTATGAAAAATTGAACTTTGATGGATTGAAAATCTCAGCTTTACACAGTGATCTTTCTAAAATTCAACGTCAAGAATCAATCCGAGATTTCAAAAAAGGTGAGACAGCTTTATTATTAGCAACAGATGTTGCCGCACGTGGGATTGATTTGCCCAATCTGCCTGCGATTATTCAATTCGATTTACCAAAAAGTTTAACACAATATGTTCACCGTAGTGGTCGTACTGGCCGAATGGGCGAACCAGGTGCTGCTATAAGTATCGTAACGGATCGCGAGGCACGTGAATTAAAACAAATGGTCAAAGAAAATGATGTTGAAATGATCGAGAAACTAGTGAAGTTCGCACATTTAGTTGATCCTAAAAATTAATAAAAGGGGCGAGTGATGATGATTGATTTGATTGTTTTAATCTTCGTCATGTTAATAACGAGCTTTGGTATTTACTTTAGCACTTTACCGTTTGTTCCAGATATAATGATTAATGCACTTTGGGCTTTTTTTATCCTTTATCTGATTGTACGGATGGTATGGGGGAAATTTTCGCGTAATCGTGAAGTGACCGTGGTCTTGTTTACACTAGCTTGGGTTATTATCACGTATGTTATCGCGTATTTCATTTGAAAAGGACAGTAAGACTATATTAAGGGAGTATACTAACATGATTAAAGAAACATTAGAAACAATTGCACAGTGGGTTAACGGAACAATTGAAGGTGACCAGGCAACTGAGGTTAAAGGGATATCGTTTGATACACGTAAAATTAGCCGTGGCAACTTATTTATTCCATTTGTAGGTGAGCGCGATGGTCATGCTTTTGTCGTGGATGCTTATCAAAAAGGAGCTGTGGCAGCCTTATGG
Source organism: Brochothrix campestris FSL F6-1037 (assembly GCF_000525915.1). GTDB lineage: Bacteria > Bacillota > Bacilli > Lactobacillales > Listeriaceae > Brochothrix > Brochothrix campestris. The sequence goes on from NZ_AODH01000021.1 coordinate 20,624, forward strand.
CAGGTCGATTCAGAGGCTAATAAGCCCGAGGGATTGCCAATCATTTTAGTCGAAGATACGTTGGTTGCATTACAAACGTTAGCCTCAGTCTATTTGCAACAGGTGAATCCGAAGGTGATTGGTATTACGGGTAGTAATGGTAAGACAACAACCAAGGACATGTTGGCGAACGTATTGGCAACGACCTATCGTGTGCATAAAACACAAGGGAACTATAATAACCATATTGGTGTGCCGTTTACGATTTTGAATATGCCGTATACGACAGAAGTGTTGGTGCTTGAAATGGGCATGAATCATGCGGGTGAAATTGCAGTGTTAACTAAAATCGCCCAGCCTGATATTGCGATTATAACGAACATCGGCGAAGCCCACCTCGAATTTTTAAAATCGCGTGGTGGTATTGCTGATGCTAAACTTGAAATTGCCGAGGGATTAACTGCTGAAGGGGTGCTTATTTATCCAGATGATCCATTACTAACAGAGCGTCTCATGGGAAACACGCCATTTGAGCGTCAACATTTTGGTGTATCTGAAAATAATGCTATCTATCCAACTGCAATAACAGCCTTAATGACGGCAACTGAATTTAAAACATCGTTAACAGCTAATACAGAATTTCACGTGCCAATTGTTGGTGTGCATAACGTTTATAACGCCTTGGCAGTCATTTTGGCCGCTCGTCGTTTAGATGTAGCTGCTGATGAGATTAAAGCGGGATTAGCAATTGTCGATCGAACAGCTGACCGACTCGAATGGATAGATGGTACAAAAGGTATTAAAATTTTAAGTGATGTTTACAATTCAAGTCCAACGGCATTGAAAGCAGTGCTTGAAACATTTGCACAAATACAATCAGATCGTCGCAAAGTTGTTGTTGTGGCTGATATGCTAGAATTGGGTGCTCAAGCGCCGATGTTACATGCAGGTATTGCCGATTCACTAACACCCGCTATTGATGAGGTATTTGCCTATGGACCATACATGTCGTACTTTAGTGAGGCTGCTAAATCACTCTTATCTCCAGAAAAAGTACATTATTTTACTGATTTAACAAAATTAACAGCTGCCTTACAGGACTCGCTCGTTGGTGATGAGCTCCTGCTGTTTAAAGGGTCTAATTCGATGAAGTTGAATCAAGTGGTCGCTAAGCTAACTGATGAGGCATCATCTAATTAAGTGAATGTTGTTGTCACAATGGCTTCGCTTATTTTTAAATTAAAAAAGTGCTCTTTTGGGACTTTTGCTACACTTGCGACACACTGTGAAAACAGTGTGTTTTCTTTCATTTTGAAGCTGTAAATTAATGAAAGAAAATAACGAATGTGTCAAAAAATGAACGAAACTATTTGAAATATTAAACTGTACGTGTTATTATTAAACTAGATTAGTAAGCCGAGCTAATTAAGGCGAGGGCTTTTTGAGTGAATATTAGTTTATAAGTAGTTACTGTGAGACACACTTGCTTGGTACGCAATACTAGACCAGGCTTTTATTATGGATAAAACTAAGACTGTAAAAAAACAGTGACAATTGTAGAAGAGATCATACAGAAGCTCTCCTGAATAGATGGTTAAACACCAATTTTGTTTCACAAAGGAGAAGAAGATATTGACTAAATTTTCAGAACTAGGTTTAGATGAAAACGTATTAAAATCAGTAGAACGCATGGGGTTTGAAGAAGCAACACCAATTCAAGCGAAAACAATCCCACTTGCAATTGCAGGTAAAGATTTAATTGGACAAGCACAAACAGGTACAGGTAAAACTGCTGCCTTTGGTTTACCACTTATCCAAAAAATCGATCCTAAAAACGACAGCGTGCAAGCAATCATTATTGCACCTACTCGTGAATTAGCGATTCAAGTTGCAGAAGAACTTTACAAATTAAGCTATGACAAACGTGCACGCGTTTTATCTGTTTACGGTGGTAGCGACATTGGTCGTCAAATCCGTTCATTGAAAAAAAACCCACAAATCGTTGTTGGTACACCGGGACGTGTGTTAGACCATATTCGTCGTAAAACATTGAAATTACAAAACGTTGAAACTGTTGTAATGGATGAAGCAGATGAAATGTTAAACATGGGATTCATTGATGATATCGAAACAATCTTAAGTGAAATTCCAAAAGAACGTCAAACATTACTTTTCTCAGCAACAATGCCTGATCCGATTCGTCGTATTGCGGAACGTTACATGCAATCGCCAGAAATTGTTCGTGTTGCAGCTAAAGAGATGACTGCTTTATTAATTGAACAATTTTACGTGAAAGTTCAAGAAAAAGAAAAATTCGAAGCATTAGTACGCCTCTTAGATGTACAAGCTCCGAAATTATCAATCATCTTTGGTCGTACAAAACGTCGTGTTGATGAAGTTTCTCGTGCATTAGACATGCGTGGCTTTAACGCTGAAGGTATTCATGGTGATTTAACACAAGCGAAACGTTTAAGTGTTTTACGTAAGTTTAAAGAAGGAAAAATCGATATCTTAGTTGCAACCGATGTAGCAGCTCGTGGATTAGATATTTCTAACGTTACTCACGTTTATAACTTTGATATTCCGCAAGACCCAGAATCATATGTTCACCGTATCGGCCGTACAGGTCGTGCAGGTAAAGAAGGTATGGCTGTAACTTTCGTCTCTCCTCGTGAATTAGGCTACTTACGTATTGTTGAACAAACAACTAAAAAACGTATGACACCTCTTGCTCCACCAAGTGAAGATGAAGCATTCACAAGCCAATTAACACAATCAGTTGAAACAGTAATGGAAAAAGTGCGTGAAGGTAAATTAGAAAACTTTGTTGCATCTGCTCGTGATTTATTAGAAAACGTGTCAGCAGAAGATGCTGTAGCAGCGATGTTAGCATTAGTAACTAAAACACCAGATCAAACACCAGTACATATTACTGAAGAACGTCCATTACCTAACCGTGGTGGCGGACGTGGCGGCAGCGGCGGCGGTTACAAAGGTAAACGCAGCAGTGGCGGTGGCAGTAAAGGCGGTTACAAAGGTAACGGTGGCGGTAATCGTCGCAGTTCAGGTGAACGTTCTAAAGATGGTGGCGCTCGTCGTGAACGTCCAGCCGGCGGTAACGGTGGCGGATCTCGTCGCAGTTCAGGTGAACGTAGCTCATTCAAAAAATAAGCACAATCAAGAAAACCAATTCGTTGGTTTTCTTTTTTTTTTGACTAAGATAGTTGTGAAATAAGCAGACCTCCATTACACTGAAAGAAAGGTAGGTGTGTTATGCAACAACAAAAATTACCACTAACGATTCGTAAGGTGTGGCGTCAAGTCACTTATATTAACAGTTCGGTTATTATCGGATTGACAGGTCTATATTTAATGTTAGCAATGTTCTTCCACTGGAGTTGGCTCTTTAGTTTAATTGGTGTAGTCCTCATTATCTATCAATTATTTGTCAAAGAAATGTTTATTAATAAGTGGCGGTGGGCGCGCTTTAGTTATAGTATTTATGATGAAGAAATTGAAATTGTGACAGGTGTTATATTTAGAAGTGAGGAACTGATTCCGATGATTCGTATCCAACATGTTGAAACAAATCAAGGACCACTATTACGAAAGCAACAATTGAAAGAAGTGCATATTTATACAGCAGCCTCGACGCATATAATACCTGGTTTAGCTGAGGAGAGTGCGACTCATTTACAGGCGAAAATTATTGAACGTGTAAAGGTGGCGACAGAAGATGTCTAATGAAGTTAAGGCATCAAGAAGGGAACACCCGATTCAACTTGTAATGATTATAGTGAAATACTGTAAAGATTTTTGGTTTCCGATGCTTTTTATGGGCGTCTATAGTATGTTTGAAGGGAAATTGAGTTGGACAAATTGGCGTTTGTATGTTGTGCTTGTATTATTTAGTGTTTTAGTGTGTCAACTACTCCAGTATTTTTTTAGGCGTTTTTATATCAATGAAGATGGGGTAGGCTATTATGAAGGGATTTTTTTTTAAAGAACATATCTTCATGCCTTATGAACGAATGCAAGCAATTGATGATAAACAATGGTTTTTTTATCGTCCGTTTAAGGTCTGTGAAGTTCAAATTCATGTAGCAGGAACCGAAAAAACACTGACGTTGCATGCAATTAAAGTCACGGAAGCAGTTGAGATAAAGCAACGACGAACGAACAATTTTGGCGTGATTGATGTCAACGATGAAACGGAAGGGAATTCGGTTATCGAACAGGCGAAGTGGACAGTTGAATTATCGGTGTATCATACCGTCTTGGAAGCGGTTTTATCGCTAAAAACCTATGTCGGTATGTTTGTGTTGCTCAGTTTTATCACACAAGTAAGTGAATATTATGATAGTCATCAATTGGAGGCGTCGGTTTCAAAAATTATTTCTCTCGGTTTTTTTGTGATTGTTATCGTTGTGATGGGGGCATTTATCATCAGCACACTACTAGGGATACTAATGAAGTTAATCCGTCATTACCACTTTATCGTGTCAGGGTTCGCGGATTATTTTGTCATTGAACGAGGTTTGTTTCAACGTCATCGGACCACGATTAATCATGCAAAAATACAAGCGTACACTTTAAAACATAATTGGCTAATGCACTTGTTAGGTTATACGAGCATCAGAGTTATACAAGCAGGTGACGACACCGAAAGTAGCAATTTAATCATGCCTTTAATAAAAAAAGACGAGCTAAGTGTTTTTTTTTGAAAAGATAGCGCCTAATAATATCTTTCCAATAGTAGAAAAAGGGCTTGCTCCAAAGGCTTCTTTGCGGTTGTTTTTGACGAGGGTTGTCTGGATAATTATCCCGATTATGGCTGTGATGTTTGTTATTTCATTTAAATATGCTGTGTATCTCTTAATTATTCCAGTTGTTCTTGGGGTGAAATGTCGGATTGAGCAGAAACATAGTGGTTATAATCTAGCGGAGCACGTACTTGTATTTCAGATGATTCGTTTGTGGGGTGTTGAAGTGGTTTATACCGAAAAAAAGCGAGTGCAATCTTTGGTGCATCGTCAATCGGTTTGGATGAAGCAATCAGGTCTATCTCATCTGACGATAACTTTGGCGGAACAAGGGGCGTATCAGCTACGACTAAACTATTTAAAAAATACAGATGCTGAAAAAATCTATTTTTGGTTTCGCCGTAAATCCTAACAGATGTGCTAAATCAGTCGTTTAATCGTAACGAGCTATGTTAGAATAAGTGTATATTATGTAGAAAAGAAGGTATGAGATGATTTTTGGAATTGGAATAGATACAGTTGATTTAAATAGAATAGCAACCTTATTACAAAAAAAATGACCGTTTTCTTAATCGAATTTTAACCGCTGCTGAAACGTCGGCCTATCGTCAATTAAAACAAACACGTGCGATTGAATTTGTCGCGGGCCGTTTTGCTGCTAAAGAGGCTTTTTCAAAAGCGTATGGCACAGGGATTGGGCCGGAATGCTCCTTTCAAGATATCGAAATATTAAACACAATGAATGGCAAACCAATTGTAACTCATCCCTTTGAATTGAAAGCGTTTGTTTCGATTACGCATACCGACACAGTAGCGATGGCACAAGTTATTTTAGAAGAGAGGGACTAATAGATGGAACCAGCATTACACCGTAACACTTGGCTTGAAATTAACACAACAAATATTTGTTACAACATTAAACAGCAACAAAAACAATTGCCGCCAGGAACCGTTATCTTTGCAGTCGTGAAAGCTAATGGCTATGGTCATGGTGCAGTTGAAGTAGCCCGTACAGCAATCAAGGCAGGTGCGAAAGGTTTATGTGTGGCAGTTCTAGATGAGGCATTATCACTAAGAGCTGCCCGAATTACAGTTCCTATCTTAGTATTGGCTCCAATTAGAGCAGAAGATGTGGCACTTGCTCAGTTGAAGGACATTAGTGTGCCGATAACAAGTGCTGAGTACTGGCAGAAACTCGTGCCGTTTATCAGCGCTGAGAAGCCGTTAAAAGCGCACCTCGTGATAGATTCCGGCATGGGCCGAATTGGAGTGCGGACCGCGACAGAGTTATCGAGCTTAGAACAACAGATTCGACAAGAAACGTTTGTCGAACTTGAAGGAGTCTTTACTCATTTTGCGACGGCAGATCAATTAAACCAAGTATACTTTAACCGTCAACTAAGGGTGTTTGAAGAAATGGTAGCAGTGCTAAAAGAACGACCTCTCTATGTACATTGCTCTAATAGTGCAACCGCCTTACTCCATTCACAGTTGCAACAGTCAAGTGTCCGCTTAGGTATTGGTATGTACGGCTTATCACCATCGCCCGAAATTGTTGAGGCATTACCCTATCAGTTACGACCAGCCTTAAGCTTATATTCGCAATTAATTCATGTTAAATGGGTTGAGGGTGGGGAAACGATTGGTTACGGTGCGACTTATACAGTTAAAGCACCGGGTGAATGGATTGGGACGATTCCGATTGGTTATGCAGACGGTTGGTTGCGTGATCGAACAGGTAGTCAAGTGATTGTCGCTGATCAATTCTGTGAAATCGTCGGACGTGTTTGTATGGATCAATGTATGATTCGGTTACCGCAACGCTATCCATTGCAAACGAAGGTGACCCTAATTGGACAAGATAAAACGAAACAGCTGACGGCTGATGATGTAGCTCATTATACAGATACAATCAATTATGAAATCATTTGTTTACTGAGTGATCGCATACCACGTGTTTATACTGAATAAAGTCGTAGGCTTGATGAGTTCGTGTGGAGAAGGACCAACTTCGGCAGATGGAGGGGTGGGAGAATGATAAAACGAGGTGAGATATATTATGCAGACTTATCTCCTGTCAAAGGATCGGAGCAAGGTGGAATTCGTCCTGTTTTGATTATTCAAAATGATATTGGTAACAAGTTCAGTCCGACTGTAATTGTCGCTGCGATAACTGCAAAAATACAAAAAGCAAAGTTATTAACACATGTGGAAGTGAAAGCCACTAAAAAGGGCTTGAACAAAAATTCTGTCGTATTACTAGAGCAGATTAGAACGATTGATAAACAACGACTTACTGATCGAATTACTGTATTAGATAAACAAACGATGGAAGCCGTCGATAATAGCTTGAAAATCAGCCTTAGTTTAGTTACTTTCTGATTTTTTGATAAATTTCAAAACGAGTCTATCCTATAAAAATAGTCTATACTAAGAAGAGTAAGTATTATAAGTCTCTTGACTGATTATAGGTGATAAAATGCGAATAAAAGAAAATTATGAAATAAACAGTGAGTGGGATATCGTTGACGCCAGACGCTACACTAAGAAGGTATGTATAAAATTAGGATTCGATTTTATAACTCAAGCATACATTGTGAATTTTATTAGTGAACTATGCCAAAATATGTATACAGTGGCACAATCAGGTATTTTATCAGTCGAAGCTATTATTGAGGAAACACGCAGAGGGATTGCGATTAAGGCTGTTGATAATGGCCCTGGTATTGCGAAAATGACCGATTTTTTATTAGAAAATAATATTAATGAGGACTCATCTGATAGTCGCTTAAATGTGATTGGGATGCGACGTTGGTTCGATGAATTTGCAATAGCTTCGGTTGAAGCGGGGGTAAAAGGCCTAGAAATAACAGTTATCAAGTGGTTAACCACAGGGGAGTGATTAGTCTGAAACAAAAGTTTGAGCAACAGTATCAGCATTTTTTTTAACTTATATTTGGAAAGTGGCGATGAAACTAATTTATACCAACTCAAAAAATGGAGCGATGAAGTATTAGCGTATGGTATATCGCCAGATGAAGTGGTAGCAATTCATCGTAAGGCACTGCTCAGTCAATCTACTAAAGTTTCAAACAGTATGGTGTTGGCTTTAGAAATATTAATGACAGTAATGATTACATATGGCACGGATTTCAGACAAAGTTTAATGATAAAAGAAAAGCAAATGGAACTACAAACTGAAATTAAAAAAGCAAGTAAAATTCAGCGGAAACTATTAGAAACGAAGGTGCCGCAAACGGATTACTTGGAAATCGGCATTTGTCATCAGCCAGCGCATCAACTTAGTGGTGATTTATATCATTTTAACGAGAACAACGGTGGGATTTCAGTCTGTTTAGCTGATGTGATTGGAAAAGGAGTGCCTGCGGCGTTAATTATGTCGATGCTTAAATATGCGATGCTTAATACACCAGACACGATTAAATCAGTCAATTCATTATTGAGTTATTTGAATGATGTAACCGTGGAACACTTAAGTGAAAATATGTTTGTGACGATGTTTTTAGGGGTATATGACAAGTTGAATGGGTCTTTTAAATACAGTTCAGCTGGTCATGAAATTGGTTTTTTTTATCAAGCAGAAACCGGTAAGTCACAAGATTTGTATGCGAAAGGTTTAATTTTAGGAATCCAAAAAGAAGAGGTATATCGTGAATATGAACAAATGTTACAAATTGGCGATATCATCATTATTTTATCAGATGGCGTGACAGAAACGCGTGTAGCTGACGGTTTCATTGAACGGTCTGAATTGAAACGATTAATAAATAAATATCATTGTCTGCCAGCTCAGGCGATTGTTGATCAAGTGTATCATTCATTAGCGGCTTTACAGGATTTTAAATTATATGATGATTTTACATTAATCGTCTTGAAACGTGTGCGTTAAGAAATGAGGGAGAGCATGGGACTACAAATTAAGTGTGAACAACAAGCTAACAACACTGTTTATTTCACATTGAGCGGTGAGATTGATGGTAATACTGCCCCGCATTTAGAAGCGGAACTGGCCCGTTTTTTCACCATAACTCAAGGGGTGATAACAGTTGATTTTGGGTCTGTTAGTTATATGGATAGTACAGGATTAGGTGTGTTAGTAGGCACATATAAAGCGATGGTTGCAAATAAAAGTCAACTCATTATTACTGAGGTATCTGAACGGTTATTTCGATTGTTTTCGATTACTGGTCTGGATAATATAATGACAATAATTCGTCAGAAAAAGGATGGCATTGTGGATGACAATAAAAAAAGGTGAGGTTATAGAACTGAAGATTCCAGCTAAATCAGAGTATATTTCGTTAGGGCGATTAGCAATCGCTAGTGTTGCTAATCGTTGCGGATTTAACTTTGATATAATTGAAGATTTGAAAATCGTGATTAGTGAGGCGATTACCAATGCGGTAAAACATGGCTACGTCTGTACGGATGATGGCGTGATTGATATTCGTTTCACTATTTTTGAGGAATACTTAAGTGTGCTCGTTAAAGATAATGGCAAACTTGCGAAGGGCTCATTACCAGAAGAAACGCTCCCGTATTCGACAGATGTGACGAGCGATACATTAGAAATTGGCGGTTTGGGGCTCCTATTAATCAAATCACTAACAGATGATGTTATAATAAAAGAAGATAAGGGACTCTCAATCGAAATGATTAAATACTTTGGCAAAGAGTAGGTGACTACAACATATGGCGCAAAGAGGGAAAATAACTGAAACAACAAAAGAAATGGTGGATGAATGGATACAGCGGGTGCAAGAAAGCGATGATGACGCGGCGAAAACCGAATTGGTACTTCATTATGCAGGTCTTGTTGAAGCGCTCGCTCGAAAATATTCTAAGGGCAAGGTTGCCTACCATAATGATTTGGTGCAAGTTGGTTATTTAGGATTATTAGGGGCAATTTCTCGATTTGATGCAACATTTGATCGAAAATTTGAATCGTTTGCGATTCCGACAATTATTGGCGAAATAAAGCGCTATTTACGAGATAAAACATGGAGTGTTCATGTGCCACGTCGGATAAAAGAATTAGGGCCTAAAATTAAAAATACAGTTGAAGAGTTAACAACGGAGCTACAACGTTCTCCTTCAATTATTGAAATAGCACAGACGATTGGTTGTGAAGAAGAAGAAGTGCTGGAAGCGATGGAAATGACGCAAAGCTATCAAGCGTTATCGGTTGATCATACGTTTGAAACGGATAATGATGGCTCACAAATGAGTTTGTTGGATGTCGTGGGAAATGAAGACGAGGGCTATGAACTCGTCGAAGAACGGATGATTTTAGCGAAGGTAATGCCCGTTTTAAATGAGCGGGAACAAATGGTAATACAGTTGACTTTCTTTGATAATTTAAGTCAAAAAGAAACAGGTGAAAAAATGCAAGTGTCACAGATGCATGTCTCACGATTACAAAGAGGCGCGATAAAAAAATTACGAACGGCCTTATTAGAATTGAATGAACATGATCAAACATAAAAGACAAAGCCACTTTAATTGCTGTGACGTTGTCTTTTTTGTTTGATGATAAATAATGCGTCTAAAAGACAAACTATGATAAACTAAAGTTAGTTACGACTGCAAACAGACTCACACTTAAAAGGGGTAATCGAATGAATGAACTAATCATCCAACAATTAACAACTGAATTAAATATAAACAAACAACAAATAAAGACGACCTTAACCTTACTTGAAGATGGCAACACAGTTCCTTTTATTGCTCGTTATCGTAAAGAAGCAACCGGCGAATTGGATGAGGTGCAAATACGGGCGATTGAAGACCGTCACACGTATTTAACAAAATTAATGCAACGCAAAGAAGATGTCATTCGTACAATTGCCGAACAAGAGAAGTTAACACCGAGTTTACAACAGGCAATTGAACAAGCGACGAAGCAACAAGTAGTTGAAGATTTATATCGTCCCTTTAAAGTGAAGAAACGCTCAAAGGCAACAATTGCAAAAGAACGAGGCCTCGAACCGTTAGCGAAATGGGCGTTAGCCTTACCACAAAGTGGCTCGATTGACGTTGAGGCCCAAAAGTACGTGTCGCTTGAACAAGAATTACCTGACGGAGAGGCGGTCATCGAAGGCGTGGTCGAGATTATTGCGGAGGTCATTAGTGATAACCCGACCTATCGAACATTTATTCGGGATCTGAGCTTAACAAAAGGGCGAATTACAGCCGTTAAAAAGAAACAAGCTGAAGATGAACAAGAAGTATTCGCAATGTATTACGATTACAGTGAAGCAGCGAATAAAATTGTGCCACATCGCGTGTTGGCGGTTAACCGTGGTGAAAAAGAAGGTGTCTTAAAAGTGACACTCGAAGTGGATGTTGAAGCGGTACACCGTTATTTAGCGCGTCAACTGCTACATAACAAAACAACAGTTGCTGACATGCTTTTAAATGACGCGATTACGGCAGCCTATAAACGTTTTATTGGACCCGCAATCGAACGTGACATTCGGAGTGATTTGACTGAAAAAGCGCAAACACATGCGATTGACATCTTTGGGAAAAACTTACGTAAATTATTATTACAATCGCCACTTAAAAATAAAACAGTATTGGCACTTGATCCAGCTTATCGTACCGGTTGTAAATTAGCGGTGCTTTCTAAAGATGGGCAAGCGGTGACGACAGCGGTCATTTATCCGCATAAGCCTGTTAATAAACGAGCAGAAGCAGAGCGTATTATGCTTGAGTTGATTGCCCAATACGACGTTGAAATTATTGCAATTGGTAATGGAACGGCATCCCGTGAATCGGAGCAGTTTACGGCGGCGTTAATTAAAGAAAAGCACTTAAATGTATCGTATATTATTGTCAATGAAGCGGGTGCTAGTGTTTACTCAGCGAGTGAAATGGCTCGTGAAGAATTCCCGGATTTAACAGTTGAAAAACGCTCAGCTATTTCGATTGGGCGTCGCTTACAAGATCCGCTCGCCGAGCTTGTCAAAATCGATCCGAAATCGATTGGCGTCGGTCAATATCAGCATGACGTTTCGCAAAGAGAACTGAGTGATTCGTTAACTTTTGTCGTCGAGACGGCGGTTAACCAAGTGGGTGTTAATGTCAATACGGCTTCGAGTGCGTTGTTAGAATACGTCTCAGGACTCAACAAAACAACGGCACATAATATTCGCTTATATCGTGAAGAAAATGGTCCGTTTAACAGCCGCGCCGAGTTAAAAAAAGTGCCGCGCTTAGGTGCGAAATCGTATGAACAAAGCATTGGCTTTTTACGTATTCCAGAAGGGAAAAATAAATTGGACGCGACTGCCATTCATCCAGAAACGTATGATGTCGCTAAGTTAATTTTACAACAATTGGAATTAAAACCAAGTGATTTGGGTACAGAGCTGTTGCGTGGAAAAATTAAAACAATTAAACTCGAAGACTTGAGTGAAGCAACCGGTGTCGGTATGCTCACATTAGCAGATGTAATTGAAGCAATGGAAGCTCCGAGTCGTGATTTGCGAGATGATATGGCCGCACCGTTGCTCCGTCAAGATGTTTTGACTGTCGAAGACTTAAAAATCGGGATGGAATTACAAGGCACAGTTCGCAATGTTGTAGATTTTGGTGCCTTTGTTGATATTGGTCTCAAACAAGATGGTCTCGTTCACATTTCGAAGTTAGCCACTAAATTTGTGAAAGATCCGATGAAAGTCGTCTCAGTTGGTGATATTGTGACTGTTTGGGTTGATAAGATCGACAGTGTCAAAAATAAAGTAGGGTTGTCAATGGTGGCAGCAAAAGTGAAGGTCGTTTAAATGAACAATCAGGAATTACAAAGTTGGGTCGAGGAGGTGTCCGAACGTGTATTCGGATACCCTTTTGTTCATCAAGCCACGTTTAATCGTCGGTTACGGACAACCGGGGGGCGCTATTTGCTAGCGACACATCATATTGAAATGAACGAGCGTTATTTGTTAGCCTATGATGCAGCTTATTTTGAGACAATCATCAAGCATGAATTATGTCATTATCATTTACATTTACAAGGAAAAGGCTACCAACATAAGCATCAAGATTTTAAACGACTGTTAAAACAAGTAGGAGGCTCACGTTTTTGTCAGCCGATTGAAACCGACTGGCGTTACTGTTATCAATGCGTGAACTGTCAAGCGCTGTTTCAACGTCGTCGTCGCTTCAATGTCGCTAAATACAGCTGTGGTCAGTGTCGTGGTCAATTGCAAGAACGGTCACAAAATGTTAGGCAAAAGACAATCTTTTAATTAAGGGAAACTTTTTTTTATTTTTTTTAAGATAGTTTCAAAAAAATGGTTGACGCTAGCTCTTAAAGTCTATATAATACTAAGAGTAGTCGAGAGCAATACTTCTTTTAAGGAGAAATACTCAAGTGGCTGAAGAGGCGCCCCTGCTAAGGGTGTAGGTCGCGAAAGCGGCGCGAGGGTTCAAATCCCTCTTTCTCCATAGCGCAATCAGGCCCGTTGGTCAAGCGGTTAAGACACCGCCCTTTCACGGCGGTATCACGGGTTCGAATCCCGTACGGGTCATTGGTCTGGTAGTTCAGCTGGTTAGAATGCCTGCCTGTCACGCAGGAGGTCGCGGGTTCGAGTCCCGTCCAGACCGCCAGTTTTTTAAAGAAAGTGACGTAATAAGAGATAACACCTATATTGGTCTGGTAGTTCAGCTGGTTAGAATGCCTGCCTGTCACGCAGGAGGTCGCGGGTTCGAGTCCCGTCCAGACCGCCAGTTTATGGGGTGTAGCCAAGCGGTAAGGCAATGGATTTTGATTCCATCATGCGTAGGTTCGATCCCTGCCACCCCAGTCATAAAACAGTGCAGAGTTGCACTGTTTTTTTTTATTGAAAAAAAACAAAAATACTTTTAAAAAAGCTGTTGACACTGGTGCGGTAATACGGTAATATAAGTGTTGCAAGTGTTGTTTATCTATTTTTGAAAATAACATAAACAATCAGCGGCCATGGCGGAATTGGCAGACGCGTCAGACTAAGGATCTGGTGCCCGTTTAGGGCGTGGAGGTTCAAGTCCTCTTGGCCGCATAATTTAAGACAGTCGGATATTAATCTGACTGTCTTTTTCTTTTGAAAATAATGGAAGGAGGCATGGAATGAACTACTTAATGGTCTTTGTTTTTGGCGGTTTAGGTGGCATTAGTCGTTATAGTCTCAGTCTGATGCTACAAGGAAACGTGTTTCCGTTTAGTACATTAATTGTTAATTTACTGGGCTGTTTCTTGCTCGTGATAGTGAATGAATATCTGAGTCTTAAATGGAAGTTACCGAAGGCTATCATTGTTGGAATAGGAACTGGTTTTATCGGTGCCTTTACGACTTTTTCGGCCTTTAGCATGGAATTTATGCAATTATATAAGGCAGGTGAAGTCGCCTTAGCGCTTACATATATTGGTGCGAGTTTAATTGGTAGTATGATTGTGATTAACCTTGCGTATTGGCTCGTTCATCACGCGTTGAATAAGAAGGGGGGCAATGTATGAGTTTTTTACTTGTGGGTATAGGGGCGGCCTCAGGAGCGTTATTACGCTATCTTGTCTCTCGACTTGTGCACCTTTTTTATAAGGGCAGTTTTCCGTTAGCAACCTTCCTTGTTAATATGGTCGGTTCATATATGATGGCATTATATCTCATCACAAAACCTTCGGAAACAGTCAGCTTAGTGATGTTAGTTGGTTTCTTAGGTGGCTTGACGACCTTCTCAACCTTTGCGGTTGAAGGCGTGCAATTATTAAAGAAAAAAGAAGTGTTTACTTTTATTTATTACATCGGGATGTCTTATGTTTTAGGGATACTATTAGCTTCATTACGTTACGTTTTATAATAGGATAAAGAAAGTAAGGTGGAGTAAGTGACAGGCAAGAATGAACAAGAAACACAACCGAGTGTGAAACGGCAACTAAAAACGCGTCATTTATCGATGATTGCGATTGGTGGTAGTATCGGTACAGGCTTATTTGTGGCCAGTGGTTCAGCCATTTCAACAGCAGGGCCAGGTGGGGCGCTTTTAGCTTACATCGCCATTGGTATCATGGTGTTTTTCTTAATGACGAGTTTAGGTGAAATGGCGACTTATTTACCGGTATCAGGATCTTTTAGTACATACGCAAGCCGTTTTGTTGATCCGGCCTTTGGTTTTGCCATGGGTTGGAATTATTGGTTCAACTGGGCAATTACGTTAGCCGTCGATGTCAGTACGGCCGCTTTAATTATTGGCTATTGGTTACCAGATGTACCTGGTTGGATTTTTAGTCTCTTTTTCTTAGTGGTAATCTTTTTGCTGAATGCGATGACAGTTAAGGCGTTTGGAGAGGCGGAATACTGGTTTTCAGTCATTAAGGTCGTGACGGTCATTGCCTTTATCATTATTGGGTTATTAACGATTTTTGGTATTTTAGGCGGTCATTATTACGGTCTCTCGAATTTCACACATAAAGAAGCGCCATTTGTTGGTGGTATGCCAGCTATTTTAGCGATGTTCGTCATCGCCGGTTTTTCGTTTCAAGGAACAGAGTTAATTGGGATTACAGCAGGTGAGTCAGAAACGCCTGAAAAAAGTATTCCGAAAGCGATTAAAACGATTTTTTGGCGTATCTTACTGTTTTATATTTTGGCGATTGCGATAATCGCTGCAATTATTCCGTACACGAGTCCTGACTTATTAGGTGGTAGTGAAACGAACATTGCAATGAGTCCATTTACGCTCGTGTTTAAAAATGCCGGCTTAGCGATAGCGGCTGGAGTGATGAATGCGATTATTTTAACATCGGTACTATCGGCAGGAAACTCCGGCATGTATGCCAGTACACGGATGCTGATGGCAATGGGTCAATCAGGCCAAGCACCAAAGGCAATGGGAAAAGTGAATAAACGTGGTATTCCGATGAATGCCCTTATTTTCACAGCCGTGATTGGAGCCTTAGCGTTACTGAGCTCTATTTTAGGGCCACAAGTTTATTTATATTTAGTGGCTGCCAGTGGTTTGACCGGCTTTATCGCCTGGGTTGGTATCGCGGTATCGCATTTCCGGTTTAGACGAGCTTATATTAAGCAAGGTCACCAACTAAGCGCATTGAAGTACAAAGCTAAATGGTTCCCGTTTGGACCATTGTTAGCATTGATTTTATGTATCTTTGTTATTATCGGCCAGGATTTAGGTTCGTTTGCTAAATTTGATTTACAGGCGATTTTAATGACTTATATGAGTATTCCGTTGTTTTTATTCTGTTTTATCTTTTATAAGATTAAGTATAAAACTAAGTTGATTCCGTTAGATGAGGTCGATTTAGAACAGATTGATCTCAAAAAAGAGCAGTAAGAATAGAATATAAAAGGCGGACAAACAGAGCATGTTTGTCCGTTTTTGTTTTTATCAAAAAATAAAATGTTATATTAATAAAAAAAGCGTATGATAGAAGAAAGGAAGAGGGATATTATGTCAAAAGAAACATTGCAACGCTCATTAACAGGAAGACATATTATGCTGATTGCCATTGGTGGCGCAATCGGGACAGGTTTGTTCTTAGGTGCCGGTCGGAGTATTAGTTTAGCAGGTCCTTCGATTTTACTCGTGTATGCGATCATTGGTTGTTTGTTGTTTTTCTTAATGCGTGCCTTAGGAGAATTGCTATTATCAAACACAGACTTCAATTCATTTGCAGATATTGCGCGTGCCTACTTAGGTAATTGGGCGGGCTTTTTTACCGGTTGGACGTATTGGTTCTGTTGGGTTGTAACAGGTATGGCTGAAATTACAGCTGTTGCTAAGTACATTGGTTATTGGTGGCCAAGTATTCCCCAATGGCTTTCAGCTTTAGCCTGTGCACTCTTATTATTAATGATTAACTTATTAACAGTGAAAGCCTTTGGTGAGTTTGAATTTTGGTTTGCAGTCATTAAAGTAACGACAATTGTCGTCTTAATTGTGATTGGTGCGGTGATGATAATCATGGGAACAAAAACACCGAGTGGTCACGTTTCGCTCACACATATATGGAGCCATGGCGGTTTCTTCCCCAATGGGGCTAAAGGCTTTATTCTAGCCTTCCAAATGGCGGTGTTCTCGTTTGTTGGTGTGGAATTAATCGGTGTTACTGCAGGTGAAACGAAGGATCCCGAAAAAACATTGCCAAAGGCAATCAATGCGATTCCAATTCGGATATTGCTGTTTTATATCGGAACGCTGATTGTGATTATGTCAGTGACGCCTTGGAACAAAATTTCGGCGGTAGATAGCCCGTTTGTAACGCTATTTGCCTTTGTCGGTATTCCAGCCGCAGCCACAATTATTAATTTCGTCGTTATTTCAGCCGCTGCGTCTTCATGTAATTCTGGCTTGTTCTCAACGAGTCGGATGTTATATGGGCTTGGGAAACAAGGAGATGCTTCTCCAAAATTCGCACAATTAAACAGTAAAGGTGTTCCGGCTTTAGGTTTGATTTTTTCAGCAATAATTTTATTGTTTGGTGTCTTGCTGAACTACTTTTTACAAGCCGATCAAGTGTTTACGATTGTAACAAGTTTAGCAACGGTGTTGTTTGTTTTTGTATGGGCCATTATTACCGTCTCATACATCCTTTACCAACGTCGTGATCAAGTGTTGGCAGCTAAACAAACCTTTAAGATGCCATTTTCAAAAGTGATGCCATGGATTTTAATTGTCTTTTTTATCTTTGTATTAGCCGTTTTATGTTTAGATGTAGAAACACGAATTGCGATATATGTCGCGCCGATTTGGTTTGCTTTACTAGGGTTATTTTATGTGCTGAAACAACGACACGCGCATAAGCAGTAACAATCTCAGATGAGTAAGACTGTTCTAGGGTGTTATTCCTTGCTTGTTCGGGATGACTTACTAGCAGTAAGTGCACCAATCTTGACCAATGACGATGACAATGTCGCTATTCAGTCATATCATCTTGTAGCCAAAGTCACTTGAACTAACGTTCAAAGTAAAACCAGTTTAATTCGACTTTGTCTACAATCTGAGAGGAGAATGTTTCTCCTCTTTTTTTTATGCCCGATTAAAAAGCAGCTACACCTTTTAGCAAGTTTGTGTTACGCTAACTGTACACAATAAAATGGATACGTCTATGCTGTCAGAGGCATACAGGAGGAATAAGTCGAATGAGTACATTTAAACAGTTTCAGTTAAGTAAAGAAATTATCGGGGCGATTGAAAAATTAGGGTATAATGAGCCAACAACGGTACAAACCGAAGTTATCCCAGCCTTATTAGAAGGTAAAAATCTGATTGTTAAATCACAAACAGGAAGTGGTAAAACAGCGGCCTTTGCAATTCCGATTTGCGAACGTGTACAATGGGAAGAACGCAAACCACAGGTGCTTGTCTTAACACCAACACGTGAATTAGCATCGCAAATTCAGCAAGATATATTTAACATTGGTCGCTATAAACGTTTAAAAGTTGAAGCGATTTTTGGTCGCAGTTCATATGAACGTCAAGCCTATAACTTAAAACAACGAACACATGTTGTGGTTGCAACGCCAGGGCGCTTAATTGATCATATGACGCAAAAAACAATCGATTTAAGCATGATTGATACGGTTATCATTGATGAGTCGGATGAAATGTTAGCAATGGGCTTTATTGAACAAATTGAAAATGTAATGAAAGTCGTACCACCAACAGCAACATTGGCGCTGTTCTCGGCGACAATGCCAGCCGAAATTAAAACGTTAGCAACACGTTACTTGAAAGATCCGCTCTTAATTGAAGTGAAATCAGAAAATAAAGTAACGCAACGAATTAAACAACAGTATTACGAAATTCCGTATGATGAAAAAATCACTGTACTCGAAGACGTGTTAACGGTTGTTAATCCTGAAAGTAGCATTGTTTTTTGTAACACTCGTGCCGCGGTTGAAGAAATTGCAGAAGCACTCGAAGCGTTAGAGATTGAAGTAGAAACATTACACGGTGGGATGGAGCAACGTCATCGTACGGCGGTAATTAACGACTTTAAGCATGGTTACTTCCGTTATTTAGTCGCAACCGATGTGGCAGCACGTGGCTTGGATATTGCTGATATTGCCTTAGTTGTTAACTTTGACTTACCTGAAAATGTTGAAAGTTATGTGCATCGAATTGGTCGTACAGCTCGTTTTGAAAATGATGGACATGCGATTAGTTTTGTTTCGTCATCAGATTACCGTTACTTAAACCCCATCCAAGCGATGATGGACGACCGCCTCGTAGCGATTGAACGCCCGACCCAAGAAGAGGTGTTGGATGCTCAAGCGGCCTTTAAAGCAACACAACAAACAAAAATGAAATTAAAGAAAGAAAAAGGACATGATTTTAAAGAAGAAATCATGAAATTACATATTAATGCAGGTAAGAAAACAAAAATGCGTGCGGGCGATGTTGTTGGGGCTTTATGTAATATTGAAGGTATGACGGGAGCTGACATTGGTGTTATCAGTTTATTAGATGTCTCGACCTTTGTTGAAATTTTAAATAGTAAAGGTGAAATGGTGTTGGCGGCCTTACAAGATTTTCCGATTAAAGGGCGAGTTCGTCGTGTTAGCAAAGCGAATGAAACAACGTATGAGAGTGATTTGAAAAATGAGGAAGACTAAAAAAACGTTCAAAAGCGTCACACGCTTTTGAACGTTTTTTTTATTATTTTTTGATGTCTTTTTTTGTTTTTTTTGAAGAAACATTAATAAGTTGACTGCACGAATGTAATCAATGGCAGCGAAACAGATGAGCATAATTGGATAGAAGGTCCAACCATTTTCTGTTACTGGTCGAATTGCTAAATAAGTGAAGATGACTCCGAAAAGCAAATTGAAGATAATTTGATTGCGGATAGATTGCATAATAAAACCCCATTCTTAGTTAATTAGGTAGAAAGACACTTATTAATAAGGCAGTGCCGTTCATTAAAGCATGAATACTAAACGAGACAAGCAGTCGTTTTGTTTTGTAATAAAAATAACTGAAGACGAGTCCCATTCCAGTGTAAACGAGTAAGTAGGCAAAGTCGAAATGGATTGCTGCGAACACTACAGAGCTGAATAATGCGGCCACGCCGACCGGAAGCTTGTTGGTTAAGCCACCGAATAACACTTTTCGAAAGACGACTTCTTCCAAAAAAGGTGCGATAATCACAATCGTTAAAATGAAGAGTGGATTCGTTTGGGTAATCCCGATTAAGTCAGCAGTATTCTCTGATTGCGCAACGGTTCCTCTAATCATCGCTGTAATTGAGGCAGTAATCGCTTGAACGATAAAGGCAACAATCACACCACCAATAATGTAAAGCGTGCTTTTTGCAAGCGGCATTGGTGCTTGTTGATCAATGTATGATGAACGCGGAGCTGTTTTTAGCAACCAAAGAAAGAGTAATGCCCCAACCGCAAAGGTGCCAATCGACCAATTTGTGACAATTAAGTTGGCTTGTTCTTTTGTGAATGGTGTCGCGTTATCGAGTAGCGCGACGTAATAAATACCGAAGGTGGACACCACTTGAATGATGAGGTAGAGTACTAAAATCCACCAATACTTCTTATTCATGGCGCTAGACCCCTTTGTTTATTGTATTTTGTTATAGTCTCATTGTAGCGATAATTGGTCGCTTGAGCAACTAAAATTATTCATATGACTTGCAAATTTGACCAAAATTGTCTATTATAAATGATGTGATTAGCACTTGCTTAATGCGAGTGCTAACATTAAATTATCTGAGGAGGTTGTACTATGTTAAAACCATTAGGCGAGCGCGTAGTTATCGAAGTTATTGCAACGGAACAAAAAACAATTGGTGGAATTGTCCTACCAGATTCTGCAAAAGAGAAACCATCTGAAGGTATCGTTATTGCTGTTGGGACAGGTCGTACATTAGCAGACGGAACAAAAGTTGCACTTGAAACAGCAGAAGGCGACCGTGTTGTCTTTTCACAATATTCTGGTACAGAAGTAAAATACGATAACAAGGACTACCTTATCTTGCGCGAAGAAGATATTTTAGCGATTGTCAAATAAGCAGTACAAATAGTAAATGAATTAGAGGAGGAACTCACATGGCAAAAGAATTGAAATTTAGTGAAGATGCACGTGCAGCAATGTTACGTGGTGTTGATCAATTAGCAAACGCAGTGAAAGTAACATTAGGACCAAAAGGACGTAATGTCGTACTTGAAAAATCATTCGGCTCACCACTTATTACAAATGATGGTGTGACAATTGCAAAAGAAATTGAATTAGAAGATGCTTTTGAAAACATGGGTGCGAAGTTAGTTTCTGAAGTCGCAAGTAAAACAAATGATGTTGCCGGTGACGGGACAACAACAGCGACTGTATTAGCGCAAGCATTAATTCAAGAAGGTTTAAAAAAATGTGACATCTGGAGCTAATCCAGTCGGTATTCGTGAAGGAATGGAAAAAGCGACAGCAGCAGCAATTGAAGCACTGAAACGTATCTCTAAACCAATCGAAGGGAAACATTCAATCGCACAAGTTGCAGCTGTTTCAGCAGGAAGCGAAGAAATTGGCGAATTAGTAGCTGAAGCGATGGCACGTGTAGGTAATGATGGTGTCATTACATTAGAAGAATCAAAAGGTTTTAAAACTGAACTTGATGTCGTTGAAGGGATGCAATTTGACCGCGGTTACCTTTCTCCCTACATGTCTACAGATCAAGAGAAAATGGTCGCTGAATTAGAAAATCCTTATATTTTAGTAACCGATAAAAAGATCAATAACATCCAAGATATTTTACCCGTATTACAACAAGTGGTTGAACAAGGACGTGGCTTGTTAATTATTGCCGAAGATGTTGAGGGCGAAGCCTTAGCAACACTCGTGTTAAATAAATTACGTGGTACGTTCAATGTTGTTGCTGTAAAAGCACCAGGATTTGGTGATCGTCGTAAAGAAATGTTACAAGATATTGCGATTATTACTGGTGCATCAGTGGTGACAGATGAGCTTGGTTTAGAACTAAAAGATGCAACCCTTGATCAATTAGGAACAGCAACCCGTGTTAACGTTACGAAAGAAAATACAACAATCGTAGAAGGTGCGGGTCAATCAAATAACATTGAGGCACGTATTGGCCAAATTAAAGCACAACTAGAAGCATCAACATCTGAGTTTGATCGTGAAAAATTACAAGAACGTTTAGCTAAATTAGGTGGCGGTGTCGCAGTCATTAAAGTCGGGGCTGCAACTGAAACAGAATTAAAAGAACGTAAATTACGAATTGAAGATGCGTTAAATTCAACCCGTGCCGCAGTTGAAGAAGGAATCGTCTCAGGTGGGGGAACTGCCTTAGTTAACGTTTACAACGACGTAGCTGCGCTCGAAGAAACAGGCGATGTGCAAACAGGGATTAACATAGTTTTACGTGCGTTAGAAGAACCAGTTCGTCAAATCGCTATTAATGCTGGTGTTGAAGGTGCAATCATTGTCGATCGCTTGAAAAAAGAAGCGATAGGCATCGGTTATAACGCGGCCAATGGTGAATGGGGTAATATGATTGAGCTTGGTATTGTTGATCCAACAAAGGTAACGCGTTCAGCTTTACAAAATGCAGCCTCAGTGGCGGCGCTCTTCTTAACAACCGAAGCTGTTGTAGCAAACAAACCATCAACAGAACCACCAATGGCACCAGATATGGGTGGCATGGGCGGCATGGGCGGCATGATGTAACTAGAAAAACATCAGTAAAAGCAATCGGTTAGAAGCCAATAACTTGGAAAATAACTGAAGGCGACTATTTATCGTCGCAACTTTTCGGTGAAATATCATCTTGTAGCCAAAGTCGCTTGACCACTTTTGACAGAACAAGCAGTTTAATTCGACTGTGACTACAATTTGGAGCCAGCATGCTACTAAGTATGCTGGCTTTTTACTTTTATTAGTGAATCTCTCTTTTGTATGTTATAATCATTATAAAGTAGAAAAACATAAAACTGATGTCCTAATCCAAAGGATATCAGTTTTTGTTGTTTTTATAACTATGTGAGAGTGGTAGTCATTCTCAATTGAGAGGGTGATTAAATTGAAAAAAACGAAAATTAAAAATCTAATTGAGAAAAGTCGTCGTCATCAGGAATTGATTGCTGCGTTGGTAGCAGGGGTAATGATTGTTCTGGCCCTTTGTTTACAAAAGCCTCTGCCACAGGTGACACCGATTGTTTTTTGTAGTGCTTATGTGATTGGAGGCTATGCCAAGGCAAAAGCTGGCTTGTTAGAGACCATCACTTCGAAAAAATTGAATGTCGAGTTGTTGATGATATTAGCTGCGATAGGTTCAGCACTCATTGGCTATTGGTTAGAAGGTGCCTTATTGATAGTTATTTTTGCGCTTAGTGGCGCACTCGAAACGTATGCACTGAACAAAAGCCAACAAGCAATGAGTGCCTTGTTAGCGATGCAACCGCATGAAGCATGGTTACTTGATGAACAGAAGACGGTGACACGTGTTCAAATTACTGAGTTAGTTGTGGGTGATAAAATACTTGTTAAGCCAGGTGAACAAATACCAGTTGATGGCAATGTACGTTTAGGGAAATCCGTTGTAGATGAAGCGGCTCTAAGTGGTGAAGCACAAGGAGTTGGTAAAAGCTATGGTGATAGCGTGTTTGCAGGCACCTTTAATCGCCAGGCCACACTGACGATTGAGATGACAACCTTGCCTGAGCAAAGTCTCTTTCAAAAAATAATCGACTTAGTGAGAGAAGCACAGTCAAAGAAAACAAATAGTGAACAATTTATCGATCGTTTTGAAGGGGTGTATGTCAAAATTGTCTTATTTGCTGTAGTTCTAATGATGGTATTACCGCCTTTATTAGGAGGTTGGACATGGCAAGTGGCAACTTATCGGGCGATGGTATTGTTAGTTGTTGCTTCTCCTTGTGCGTTAGTGGCATCGATAACGCCTGCTTTATTAGCTGTGATGTCTAATGGAGCGAAACACGGGGTGCTATTTAAAGGTGGCGATCAAATCGAACGGTTAGCTCGTATTACAACAATCGCCTTCGACAAAACAGGTACCTTAACAAAAGGGCAACCAATAGTGACAAGGTGTTATGTTGCTCCCACTGAAAACGTGCGCGAAGCGTTAGCGATAGTCGCAGGGATGGAAGCTCAAACGACACACCCACTGGCAGCGGCAGTAATGGATTATTGCAAAACAAAAGCAATTGAACTAGCGCAAGTAGATAGTATCATAGATCACCCCGGCTTAGGCATCTCAACAACGGTGGCAGATACGACCTATCTTGTTGGAAAAGGAGCTTTTATGAACAAGGCGGCATTAACAAGCTTTAGACGTATTAAAGGTGAGGTGGATTCTGAAACAGTGGGGACTGTTATTTATATGCAACGAGGCACTGAGGTCATCGTCGAATTAACCGTGAACGATACGGTTAGGGCTGAAAGTCATCGGGCAATCAATCAATTAACAAATTTAGGCATTCATACAGTGATGCTTACCGGTGATAATGAACAGACAGCGCGACAGATTGCGGCAGAAACGAAGGTGGAAAAGGTTGTCGCCAATTGTCTACCAGCGGAAAAGGTCGAAGCGATTACACAGTTACAACAAGCCGGTGAAGCAGTCGCGATGATTGGTGATGGCATTAATGATGCGCCTGCCTTAGCAACTGCCTCACTTGGGATTGCGATGGGTGAAGGATCTGATATCGCGATTGAAACCGCGGATATTGTCTTAATGAAAAATGATTTACTTAAATTAGTGAGTGCTGTCAAATTAAGTCGGCGGGCGAGTCGAATTATTAAACAAAATATTATGTTTTCATTGAGCGTTATTGTGTTATTGATTGCATCGAATACGCTCCAATGGATTAATTTACCGTTTGGTGTCATTGGCCATGAAGGAAGTACAATTTTAGTAATTCTTAATTCACTACGATTATTACGTCATTAACAACGAAAAGAGAATCGCAATGCGATTCTCTTTTCGTTGTCTTTATTTTGTTGCGGCAGGAAACGCCCGTACATATTGTTTGGGTAGCTCAATCGTTTTGTTTAAAGTGTCGGCTGCATTCAATGCCCAATAAGGATCGCGTAATAAAGCGCGACCAACAGCAACCATATCAGCTTGGTTATTGAGAATAGCTGCATTTGCCAACTGTGGATTGCTAAGTTTTCCGACGGCAATCACAGGCGTTGTCAAAGCTTGTTTATAAGCTGCGGCAAGTCCAAGTTGATACCCCGCATCGCTTCCAATTGTAGCAGACGGTCCGGTGGGACTTTCACCACCTGCACTGACATGAAAAACATCGACGCCAGCTTGTTGGTAAGCCGTCGCCAGTTGTAAGCTCTCAGCTAACCGGTAGCCGTTTGCGTCAAATTCAGTGGCTGAGATTCTGAAAAGTAATGGCATCTCAGTCGGCATCACCTGCTTAACAGCTTGAATGACTTCGGTACCGAATAAGGCTTTATCGGCGCCGTATCGATCGGTACGTTTGTTTGTTAAAGCCGATTGAAATTGATGGATTAAATAGCCATGGGCGCCGTGCAGTTCAATCGCATCAACACCGGCTTTGACTGCCCGTTTAACAGCAGCAGCATACTTGTTAACCATGTCAGACACTTCAGCTGTTGAGAGCGCCCGTGGTGTTTTTGAAGCGCCGTCAAACGGGATGGCTGAGGCGGAGACCGGGGTGATTGCGTCGGTAGCCTTTCGCCCAGCGTGCGCAATTTGAATCGCGACTTTGGCACCCGCAGTATGACAGGCTGCGACGATTTTTGCGAGGCCTTCGATTTGACCGTCTTCCCAAAGGCCAAGGCAGTTGTTTGAAATACGACCGTCGGGCTCGATGTTGGTCATCTCGATAATGATTAAACCTGTACCACCAATGGCCCGTGAGGCATAGTGCATCACATGCCAGTCTGTACTGTAACCATCTTGGTTGCGGGCAGAGTACATACACATGGGTGGCATGACGATGCGGTTTTTTAACGTTAAGCCCTTAATTGAGAGCGGTGAATATAAGTCAGTTGTCATTAAAATTCCCCCTTAAAGATATCTCTTACTATAGCTGTAAATCGCGGTTACGACAAATGAAGTGCCTAAAAAACAGAATGGCAAGGGCCATTCTGTTCAGGTTGTTGACACTAGTCTCTTTAAAAAAGCAGTCAAGCGGTTTTTCGCTAAGAAGATAAACCACTGTTACTTAGTTTGTTCTTGGCCACGAATATTCCAAGTGAAGGCAAACACGATTGCCGCTAAGATACATGAGATGAAGATGAGTGTGAAACCAACATCCCAGCTATAGGCATCTACAACGAAACCGAGTAACGCATTAGCCATCACAGCCCCACCGAGGTAACCGAATAATCCAGTTAAGCCAGCCGCTGTTCCAGCTGCTTTTTTCGGTACAAGATCGAGGGCTTGTAAGCCGATAAGCATAACAGGACCATAGATTAAGAAACCGATGGCGATCAAAGCGATGTTATCGATTAAAGGATGGCCAGCAGGGTTGAGCCAGTAGACTAAGACCGCAACCGCGACACCGAGCATAAACACAACACCGGCAGGCCCACGACGCCCTCTAAAGAACTTGTCTGAAATCCAACCACAAAGTAAGGTACCAGGAATTCCTGCCCATTCATATAAGAAGTAAGACCAACTTGTCTTACTTAAATCCATGCCTTTAACTTCGTTTAAATAGGCAGGCGCCCAGTCTAATACGCCATAACGTGTAAAGTAGACGAACACGTTGGCGATCGCAATCATCCACACCCATTTATTGCTAAGGACGTATTTGAATAAGATTTCTTTGACGCTGAGTTCTTCTTCAAGCGTTTCATGAGAAGAGTTGGGATAATCGTTACGATATTCTTCAATTGAAGGTAATCCTTCAGATTGAGGTGTGTCACGCATTAAAATGTACGAAATAATCGCAACGATAATCGCGATCAACGCAGGGAAGATGAAGACGCCATTAAAGGCTTTAATGCTAATTATGTACGTTGAGGTTAAACTGATCCCTGCAACTGCAATCGGAGCCATAATTCCGCCACCGACATTGTGAGCAACGTTCCAAATTGCTGTTTTGCCACCGCGCTCATTTAATGAAAACCAATGAACGAGCGTTCGACCAGCAGGTGGCCAACCCATGCCTTGGAACCAACCGACTAAGAACAGCATCACGAACATTGTCGTAATTGAAGACGTGAAATACGGGATAAAACCTAATAATAAGTTAATAATAGCAGCTAAAACTAAACCAAGTGGTAAAAAGATACGGGCGTTACTACGATCGGAGACAATCCCCATCACAAATTTACTGATACCATAGGCGATTGAAACAGCAGATAAAGCTAGACCCAATTGTCCCTTAGTAAATCCTTCTTCCATTAAGCCAGGAATTGCGAGTGAAAAGTTTTTACGTAATAAGTAATAACCGGCGTAACCGATAAAAATTCCGATGAATACTTGTAGCCGTAAACGACGATAAACAGGGTCGATTTCTTCTTTTGGTAACCGCTTTTTGGCGGTTGGTGGTGCTAAAAATGACATGTAATTTCCTCCTTTTAATAAGTAATAGGGTCAGTATAGCAAGGAATAATAAGGTTGTAAGCGTTTTTTTTTATAAAAGTGACTTTAGTTCGACGCATTAAACGCAAGAAAACCTCCATTTTAGGAATGTTTATATCAAAAAAAAAGAACAACGAAGCTTGTCTGTACAAGTGGAGAGGCTAGCGGTGTATACCACTTAAGGTCGAATTGTGAAAAAAGGCCAGTTCTGTGAGTATAGTCCTGTTCTTGTCGGTAGTTGTGAAGGCAATAAAAAAAACGCTTAAATCTACTCGGAATTTGAGCTGATTTAAGCGTTTGACAATTATTTAAAGGCTTTATAGTACATCCAACCAATTGTTTTACCCTTTACCTGGAACTGATAATAGATACCGTTTTTAGTAGTGGCTTGTTTGATGATATGGACTTTTTTTTGCTTGGTATTTTTTGCCGGAGTTTAATTTTTTGTAGCCATATTCTTTATAAGGGAGTGTTGCAACGGCATAATCTCTCCCGTTAATTACAACTGTTCGATTGAAGGAAACTTGTTTTTCGGCAGTGACCTGTGGAGCAACAAAGGCTTGTTTTAATACCCACCCAATTATTTTGTTATTGTACGTGAATTGATAAAAAGTACCATTACTTGTAGTTGTCTCAGCAGAAACAGATACTTTTTTGAGGTGATAGCTGCTGGCTTTTGCTAACACTTGTGTTTTTAGCTGTCCGTTCGGCTGGCTATAAATTGTATCCTTTCGATTTGATTGATCAATAAACAGTGTGCGTTTTATTGGCTTAATCGAAAGCGGTTCGGTCGTAACAAAAGCTTTATGATACATCCACCCAATCGTTTTGCCATTCAGTTGGAATTGATAATAGAGGCCATTTTTAGTAGTGGCTTGTTTAATGACAGTCACTTTTTTATTTAAATAGGGTTTGCCAGCGCTTAATTTTTTGTATCCGACTTCTTTATAAGGAAGTGTTGCAACGGCGTAATCTCTGACGGGTAATGAAATGTAGCGTTCAAATGACACCGTCTTCTCCGAGCTTACTTTTGGTGTAACAAATGCTTGTTTAGCGAGCCAACCAATTGTTTTGTTGTTTGAGCTGAATTGATAAAATGTCCCTTTACTGGTGGTGGTTTCGGCAATGACTTTTACTTTTTGGTAATGATAAATTTTGGCGTTTCTAACAGTTGTGACATTGAGTAGACCGTTCGGACGACTATATATTTTATCCGCACGACTGCTTTGATCGATGTATTTTGTAAGATTCACTGTTTTAATGGTTATTTTCTCTTCTGGGACGAAAGCTTTATGGAACATCCATCCGATTGTTTTACCATTGATTTGGAATTGGTAATACAAACCGTTTTTAGTGGTTGCTTGTTGAATAATGTGAACTTGCTGACCTTCATATTTTTTGCCAGCGCTTAATTTTTGATAACCAATTGCTTTATAGGGTTGTGTTGCAACGGCATAGTCTTTGTTAGGCAATGAGATAAAGCGATCTGACGAGAGGGTTTTATGGCTCAAAATATCGGAGGCGCTAACAAAGGCTTGTTTAGCAAGCCAGCCAATTGTTTTATTGTTATAACTGAACTGATAAAAGTTTCCTTTACTAGTGGTGGTTTCGGCAATGACTTTTACCTTTTGATAATGATAGGTTGTGGCATTTTCAACTGTTGTGACATTCAGCAGACCGTTCGGACGACTGTATATTTTATCGACACGACCTGTTTGGTCGATGTAGCGGTCCAAATTGACGGCTTTAACAACGGTCTTTTCTTCGTCAACGAAGGCGCGTTTATCCATCCACCCAATTGTTTTGTTATTTACTTTAAATTGGTAATAAGCCCCTTTGGTAGTGGTCGCTTCAGCGATGATGTCTGCTTGTTGTCCATCGTAAAGGGTACCGCTAGCTACCTTAGATGTGCCATTTATCCGATAAGGCTGTGACCAAATGGTATCTTTACGTGTTGTTTGTTTGATAAACCGTTGCAAACTAATCGCTTTTTTTTGTCGTCGTATCCGGTTTGAAAAAGGCTGCCTTATGAAGCCAACCAATGACCTTGTTATTGGCTTTAAACTGGTAGTATGTGCCACTGGCTGTGGTTGCTTCGGCAACGATAGTGACCTCCTTGTCGTGCCAACTGGAAGCTGTCCCGCTTTTTTTTACACCGACAATATTATTAGGTTTGGACCAAATGATATTGTTCTTATTCGTTTGATCAATGAAGCGGGTGTAATTAACCGTTTTTTGAGAAAGCAGTTCGTCATACTGTTTGAAGGCTTTCTTATCGAGCCAACCAATTGTTTTTCCAGCAATCTGAAATTGGTAGTAGGTGCCTTTTGTTGTAGTTGCTTCAGCGATTACGGTTGCTTGTTGTTGGTTGTATTTACTCGCGGCCCCGACTGATGTAGCGCCGGCTGTATTATAAGGTTTGGACCAGATAATATCTTTCTGGTTACTCTGTTCAACATATGTCGTAATATTCAGTTTTTTTTGACTGGTAATAGCGTCGCTCATTTGGTTGTAATGACGAACAACAAGGTCATAAAATTGGCTCTGGGTATAGCCGAATTGAGCGAAATAACCGCTCGGATCACTATGATTTGTTCCTCCTAAAAAAAGTGTAACTGTGGAGTGAAACCAAATCGTACCGATTCCATCAAACTCAGCGTTGTCTGGCTTGAGGTCAAACGTTCGTAAGACAGCGGCCGCATAATACGCTTGATTATTGACACTTCGTGCGAATTTATCATATGTATTGGTTTCTGTTAATTCAACATGAGCCATTAACGCGTTGGCATAGCGTCCTGCTCCCCAAGCGCTATAGGCAGGATCGTGCAATTCGATGATGCTTTGATAATCAACAAAGCTATGAACGAAGGCGTTTCCCCAATTATTGACCATGTAATTAATTTCGTTATCAATTTTATCATTTGGCCCACCAGCTGTCGCATGAATGACGATGCCATTTGGTTTTTTTGAGGTTGTTTTATAAGGCATTGTTTGATTTTCTTTATCGAGTACCTGTTGTAATAAAAAACGTTTGTTTTGAATTGCATTCGGTGTGAGTTTCTGCGCTAAAAGATAGTCGTTGACCGGTGGATAAACAACTTTAGCGCTGAAACTTCGTAGTTTGGGAGAGTTCTCATCGTCTGCAACCGCTGTTTCCGGATGATCATTTGCATTAGTTTTACTATCGTACAGAGAGAGGTCTTCGTCTTTTAATGTTTCGAGTGCAGTTGTGGCGTCGACGGCTGTCTCTGTTGTTAATGCATTGGTAGTGAGTGGGCTGAATAAAAGACCGACAGTGGCAATTAAAGTAGCTGGTAATAAAAGGTGGCGCATAGAAATCCTCCAATCAAATCGTGTAATAGGGTTAAACAAGGTAATAAAAAAACCTCACTTTTACAAGGAAGGTTCATCTAAGATGTTTATTGTTCGGTGATTTTAGCGCTACAATAGGCTAAAATTTCTGCTTCTTCATCTTCGTCTAATGCAATGTCAATCTGTGTGTCTTTAGCGATTGAACGAATATGGTAAGTAATCAGACGGATGTTTTCGTCTTTCTTGCCAATTAAGACGCGTAATTCAAGGCCGTTTGCTTCATACAGTTCATCATCCTCATCAACCGTAAAATTAATAAAGAATTCAAAACGTTCACCTTCAATAATACCAGTTGGATCAAATAAGAGATCCATAGTGTGGGAAAGTAGTTCCATTTAGTTCAACTCCTTTAGTCGTTCTATCTTCTATTATCAAAGGTAAGGCCAGAATAGTAAAGGTTTTTTACAATAATTATTGTAATTAAGCGAGACAACAGTGATGTTAAAGCGGAAACGTGTATAATAAAGAACAAAGCAATCAGATGAATTATTAGAGGATGGATGACGAAAATGAAACGATATAATCACTTGAAGAATGAAACATCACCCTATCTAAAAGCGCATGCAACAGATATTGTTAATTGGTATCCTTGGAGCGAAGCGGCTTTTTTGGCGGCAAAGTCAGAACAAAAACCGGTATTTTTAAGTAGCGGCTATTCGACCTGCCACTGGTGTCACGTCATGAGTGATGAATCGTTTAATGATCCAATCGTGGGCGCCTATTTAAATGCGCATTTTATCGCGATTAAAGTTGATCGTGAAGAAAGACCTGACATCGATTCGCTCTATTTAAAAGTGTGTCAAATATTAACGGGGACTGCCGGGTGGCCGTTGAATGTCTTTTTAACGTCAACACAGCAGCCGTTTTATGCCGCGACGTATTTACCAAAGGTGAGTGAGGGTAGCAGACCCGATATTATGTCAGTCTTGCGTCATTTAAAACGGATGTATGAAGAAAAACCGGTAATGATTACCGACATAGGTCACCAATTGGTGGCAGATTTGGAGCGAAGCAGTAAAAGTGAGCCGCTATTAGAACCGTTGCCATTACAGCGAATGTATCGCTCATTATTACAGGCCTTTGATGTCAAAAATGGTGGTTTTGGGGCAGCACCTAAATACCCGACAAGTGCACCTTTGCGTTTTTTGATGGCTTATCAGACAGCGTATGCAGATGTTTATTCGAGTCGAATGGTCATTCAAACCTTAGATGCTTGGAAAAATAGCGCGCTTTATGATCAGCTTGAATATGGTTTTTTTAGATATAGCTCAGATTCCCGTTACCGCATGCCTCATTTTGAAAAAATGCTCTATGATCAAGCGTTGCTGCTTGAAGTCTATATTGAAGCTTATGAAAAGTATCGGTTGCCACGTTATCAAAAGGTCGCGAGACAGATGCTTCAGTTTATTGATGAGAACTTTAAACAAACGATGCTATATGCAAGTGCGATAGATGCAGATAGTAATCAAATAGAAGGCGATTATTATACGTGGACATTAGATGAAGTGCTTGCCGTTTTAGGTGTTGAGCGAGGTGTTCCGTTTGCTTATCGATACGGTATTAAACAAGAAGGTGATATCGCAGGGGAAAATATTCTCTATATCAACGAAGCGGAGACGGATCTAACAGCTGTTGAATTGCGTGAATGTCGTGATAAACTGGTTGAAAGCCGTCGTCGACGAACAGCTCCTTACATTGAAACGCAACAAAAAACAGGTTGGAATGCATTGATGATAAAGGCGATAGCGAAAACAGGGCGCGTGTTGCAGGCAGAAGTGCTTATAAATCAGGCGATTCAACAGTTTAAGGCCTTATATGATAGGAGTTATAAAAATGAACTTTATGCCATCGTCAATCAAGGGGTGAGCGGCAAAAAAGCATATTTAGAAGACTATGCTTATTTTATAAGTCTCTGTATCGAAATGCACCAATCAACCTATCAAACAGCTTACCTTGAGATTGCTATCAGGTTAGCTGCAGAACTGTGTGAATGTTTCGAAGATAAAGAAACAGGGGGATTCTTCTATACAGCCGAGCAGTCGGAGCGATTGGTTGTACGTGAGAAGGATGGGCTTGACACCGCCTTACCAAATGCCAATGCTGTAATAGCAATCACCTTTGTTCAGATAACACAGCTGACAGGGGATGAAAAGTATGCGCAGCTTGCGGAAAAAGCCTTTCGTTTTTTTAGTGGAGATATTGAGCGTTATGGCTTGTCAGCAACGAGTTGGGGCAGTTACTTAATCGCCCAAGACAAGGCTGATACAACTTTTGTTTTTCAAGGGAAAGAAGTCATCCGAAAGGTGAAGACATTACAAAAATATCAAAAGATGACTGATATTTGGCAAGTGTATGAAACCGAAGGGCCGCTCCGTTTGCAAATTTGTTATGAAAAAACCTGTCGCTTCTATAATGAAGAAGCGATAAAAGATTATTTTGAAAAACGTGTGATGGAGGCGATGGATAAATGATTATTAGGGAAATGCAAAAGACTGATGCGCTACAATTACGCCTGTTGTTTAATAAGGTTAGGAAGGAATGTTTTTCTTGGGAACGAAAGGAGTATCATATTATGGAATTTGATCAGCAAACGATTGATGAAGCGATTTATGTCTGCGAAAAGAGAGGTCGAATTATTGGTTTTATTAGTGTTTATTTGCCAGATAAGTTTGTTCATCACCTGTATGTTGATCAAGTAGAAAAAGGTCGTGGCGTCGGTCGTGCGTTACTACAAACAGTGATTGATCTAATTGATGAGCCAATAAGTTTAAAATGTGTGTGTCAAAATGAAACGGCATTGCGATTTTATAAGCAATTAGGCTGGAAGTCGGTTAGTATAGGGCATGATGAATCTTCGTATTGCTTGTTAAAGTATTTTAAAAACACCTTGACCGAAGAAAGGTGACGTGGTATTATTAGGAAGTTGTCAAAAAGAACACAGCGATGTGAACAAAATGATAACGAAAAAAGATGTTGACGCAAGTTAATAGACATGCTATACTAAAGTAGTTGTCAGCGAGAGCCGATAACGATTGACCTTTGAAAACTGAACGAACAAAAAAGATGTTATATGGTTAAACTCTTAGGAGTTTAACCAATTAATTTCGTAACGACAACAAGTAATAAATTTTTAGCTAGCGAACTAGTTAAGGATCATTTGACGGTTTAAACACCGTTACTTTTTAACGAGAGTTTGATCCTGGCTCAGGACGAACGCTGGCGGCGTGCCTAATACATGCAAGTCGAACGAACGGATAAGGAGCTTGCTCCTT
>NZ_AODH01000022.1 GCF_000525915.1 Brochothrix campestris FSL F6-1037
AGGCACGCCGCCAGCGTTCGTCCTGAGCCAGGATCAAACTCTCGTTAAAAAGTAACGGTGTTTAAACCGTCAAATGATCCTTAACTAGTTCGCTAGCTAAAAATTTATTACTTGTTGTCGTTACGAAATTAATTGGTTAAACTCCTAAGAGTTTAAGCATATAACATCTTTTTTGTTCGTTCAGTTTTCAAAGGTCAATCGTTATCGGCTCTCGCTGACAACTTCTTAATATTATCATGTGTTGTGTTTGTTGTCAACATCTTTTTGAAAATGTTTTTTTAATCAAAACGCTTTATATCAGCGCCTCTCACTCAACATGTATTATCATAACAGTTACAAAATGATATGTCAACAATTTTCCTTTTAAAAAAACTGTTTCTTACGAGAAACTTTTTCCACTCTCGAAACCTTATTGTTTTCGTTTGTAAACTGTTTACTTAGTATATATGACAGCACCATCATTTGGCAATAGTTTTTTTTCAAAAAAAAATAAAGGTGGTAGGCTTTGAAGCGCTACACACCTTTATTAGTACTGCTTTTATTTATCTAAACGTGCTTCTAATTCCGCTTTTTCTGTTTCAAAACCTGGTTTACCCAATAAAGCAAACATGTTTTTCTTGTATGCTTCAACCCCTGGTTGATCGAATGGGTTAACACCTAACAAGTAACCTGAAAGGCCTACCGCTTTTTCGAAGAAGTAAATGAGGTAACCTAATGAAAACTCATCTAATTTAGGGATTTCGACAACAAAGTTGGGCACTTCACCATCAGTATGCGCTAATAACGTTCCTTGGAATGCTTTTTCATTAACATAATCAACTGTTTTACCGGCAAGGAAGTTCAAACCATCAAGATTTTTTTCATCTGATGGAATATCAATATCAAAACGTGGTTCCGCTACTTTGACAACTGTTTCCATTAGAATACGACGACCTTCTTGAACGTATTGACCTAATGAATGTAAATCTGTAGAGTAGTTCGCTGATGATGGATAAATTCCTTTTTGATCCTTACCTTCACTTTCACCGAATAGTTGTTTCCACCATTCGTTAAAGTACTGCAAGCTTGGTTCATAGTTAATTAACATCTCAACTGTTTTACCTTTACTGTATAACACATTGCGCGCAACAGCATATTGATAAGCGATGTTTTCCGAGATGTTCGGGCTACGTAAATCTTCGCTTGCTTGACGAGCACCCGCCATAATAGCGTCTGTATCGATACCTGCCGCTGCAATTGGTAATAGACCGACAGCAGTTAAGACTGAAAAACGTCCACCGATGTCATCTGGTACGACAAACGTTTCGTATCCTTCGTTATCCGCTTCTGTTTTCAAAGCACCTTTAGCTTTATCGGTTGTTGCATAAATACGTGATTTAGCTTCTTCTTTACCATATTTCTCGATCAAAAGACCTTTTAAGATACGGAAAGCTAAGGCAGGTTCTGTCGTTGTTCCTGATTTAGAAATAATGTTAACAGAGAAATCTTTGTCTTTAACAAACTCCACTAAATCATGTAAGTAAGTTGAGCTAATACTGTTACCAGCAAAGAAAACTTGTGGTGCTTTACGAACAGCTTTGCTATCCACGTTATTAAATGAACTCTTGATGAATTCGATTGCTGCACGAGCGCCTAAGTATGAACCACCGATACCGACAACGATTAATACTTCTGAATCGCCTTGAATTTTTTTACTAGCGGCTTGAATACGAGCGTATTCTTCTTTATCATAATTTGTTGGCAAATCGATCCAACCTAACGCGTCGTTTCCGACACCAGTGCCGTTGTGCAAATCATTATGAGCTGCAGTTACAGCACTTTGTAAGTAATCCATTTCATGTTGACCGAAAAATGCCAACGCGTTCGAATAATCAAATTTAATATGAGTCATTTCGAAACCCCCAGTAATTTTTTATTAACACCCTAACTTTATACTAATCAACCTGTTTTTTCAATATAAACATAACGCAATACTTCATTTAATGGACAACTAACGCACCACAATGTTCACAACTGAATCATTCGAAGTCAACAACCAGAGAAAGGAGCTTTCTAATCACTAATTTCACCTGTGCCTTTGAATGTCTCAATCCAAATCGGCATTTGTTTGCGTAACGGGTCAAATCCCGCTTCACCGACTTCGCTATTTTCACTATCTTCCATTGCACGCAATGATAAGCTCATCCGCTTCTTTCCTTCGTCAACGCTTACAATTTTAACTTTAAGCGTTTGTCCGACATGCAAGTAATCATTAATATCTTTCACGAAACCATGGGTCACCTCAGATATATGTATCAAGCCTTGTGTCTCTTCTGAAAGTTTGATAAAAGCACCATATTTTTGAATGCCATCGACGGTCCCTTCGACAATATCACCTATCTTATATTTGACCATACGTACCCTTCTTTCTAACGTTGTCTCTTCAATTATTAATTATAGCATTTTTATTGTCGCTTTATCAGCTCATAACTGTCCATTTTAGCGACTTTATTTCACTTGCGAAAGCTCGTTAACATTTTTATATCCCTTCAAATTGAGGTACAATAACGGTAGTTAAACTAACATACGGAGAGGTGACACGATGACAACTAACTTTAACGAAGTAAACAGACGCCAACAAACGAACTGTCTTAAATGGGATAACGCACCCACCGTCTTTGGCAAGGCGGTTTTACCGATGTGGATTGCTGATATGGATTTCCATCCACCAGCGGGTGTAACACTCGCTTTACAAAAAGTTGTTAACCATAATATTTACGGCTATAATTTCGTACCAGACGTAGCTAATACTGCCATTTGCAATTGGTTGCACCGCAAGTATAATTGGCAGATTGAGCCTGAGATGATTATTTATAATCATAATGTCGTGGCGAGTATTTCAGTAGCGCTTGAAGCCTTAACGCAGCCGGGTGAAAATGTCTTAATGTGCCCTCCTGTCTATAACCCATTTTTCGAAGTCCCTCCACGGATAGGACGTAACGTCGTCTTTGCGCCGTTGCATTATCAAGATCACCGCTATTATTTTGACTTTGATACATTTGAACAGCGTTTAGCTGATCCTTTGACAACTGCTTTCTTATTTTGTTCACCTCATAATCCATCTGGTCGTGTCTGGTCTCAAGCAGAACTGTCACAGATTATTATGTTATGCGCACAATACAATGTCGCAATTATTTCTGATGAAATTCATTCCGATTTAGCCTTTGAATCACACGTACCAATCGCCGCCCTCAACACAACACAGGCGACGATTGTCACCTTAATGGCACCCTCTAAAACATTTAACCTCGCAGGTTTACAAGCGGCCTATTTAATTAGTGATAATGCTCAGTTACGCGAGCGTATCGTAGCAATCCGGGCCGAACGAGCCTATCCTGACCTTAATATCTTCGGCGCTACAGCCTTACAAGCGGCCTATGAAACAGGCGGAGACTGGTTGACAGAATTACTCGTCCAACTCAAAAAAAACATTGATACTGCTCATAAGCAACTCAGTCAATTACCTTTAATAGAAGTAACACCTATCGATGCCTCCTATTTGCTCTGGATTGATTACCGTCAAACCGGTATTAGTGAAAACACCTTAATGAGCGAACTAATCGAGCAAGGTGTCGGCATCACACTCGGATCAGTCTACGGCGAAGAAGGACGCGGCTTCATTCGTATCAACGTTGCAACAACTGAAACCTTAGTCAATGAAGGCATCAATCGTATCGTTGCCGCCTTTACAAACTTAATGACATAAAAAAAGTGTTACCCTCTATCTATTAGAGGGTAACACTTTATTAATAGCTTATTTAAGAATCGTAATTTTGTTAATCACAACATCTTCAACCGGACGATCTTGCACGCCTTTTTTCACATCTGCAATCGCATCAACGATATCCATGCCTTCAACAACTTGACCGAATACAGTATGACGGTAATCCAACCATGGTGTTCCACCGTTTTCTTTATACGCATTGACAACTTCTTCTGGGAAGTCAGCATCTTTCATTTGGCGTGTCATGTTTTTTGGCACTTCACTTGCTTGCACGATGAAGAATTGGCTGCCGTTTGTGTTCGGTCCAGCATTCGCCATCGATAACGCACCACGGAAGTTGAATAAGTTGCGCGAAAATTCATCAGCAAATGATTTGCCCCAAATACTTTCGCCACCCATACCAGTACCGGTTGGATCGCCACCTTGTAACATGAAATCTTTAATAACACGGTGGAAGAATAGACCATTGTAGTAGCCATTTTCAACATGTGTAATAAAGTTTTCAACTGTTTTAGGTGCTTCCTCTGGGAATAACTTGATTTCGATTGTACCCATTGTTGTTTCAAACGCAACAAGACGTTCATTTGCTTGTACTTCTTTGGTTAATTGTGGGAATGACATAATTCAATCTCCTTTATAATTTATTTCACCTTATTTTAACATTGAATCTACTGATAACCAAACTAAAAATTCAAATGCAACTTTGTTTCGCTACAGACTGAATCGAAAGGACGTGTCTCTATGTCTCAACTAAAGAAAAACCTCTATCTTTTAATGGCCGCCAACTTTTTAGTTTCCATCAGCATGACAATGATTATGCCGTTCCTTTCATTGTACATCGCCACTTTTGGCAACTATTCCCAAGATCATATCCAGCGATGGTCAGGTTATATTTTCGGCGTTACCTTTTTAGCAGCCTTTCTCGTTTCACCCTTATGGGGGAAAATCGGTGACCGCCATGGCTTTAAACCAATTCTCATCTTCACCTCAGTCGGAATGGCGCTCTCGCTCTATTTAATGGGAGAGGTCAGCAGCGTATCTCATCTGTTCTTCTTGCGAATTTTCATGGGTATCGTAACTGGTTTTGTCGGTGTTTCCAATGCCTTTATCGCGCGGCAAACACCTAAAAAGGAGTCCGGTCGCGTGTTAGGAACCTTACAGCTCGGCAGTGTGACGGGGATGCTGTTTGGTCCATTGATTGGCGGCTATTTAGCTGATGTCTTTGGTTTCAAACAAACCTTCTACCTTTCAAGTATCGCCTTATTCATCGTAGCGCTCCTTGTTACCTTTGTCTTAAAAGATACTGTTACACACA
Organism: Brochothrix campestris FSL F6-1037; assembly: GCF_000525915.1. GTDB lineage: Bacteria > Bacillota > Bacilli > Lactobacillales > Listeriaceae > Brochothrix > Brochothrix campestris. The sequence goes on from NZ_AODH01000022.1 coordinate 5,079, forward strand.
CCACCAATACAACAAAAAAACGAAAAAGTACCAAATACGATTGCTTACATCTTACATATTCGTGTTTTAACGATGATGATGATTGCAACCAGTCTCGTCCAAATTGCCAACTTCAGTTTACAGCCACTGCTCTCGCTCTATGTTAAAGAGCTCGTACCGCACACGAACAACATCGCACTGTTATCAGGGCTAGCATTCTCAGCAACCGGCTTTGGGAATTTGATTATGACACGTCGTTGGGGTATTTTAGGTGACCATCACGGATACGAAAAAATTATCGGCTATCTGTTAATTGGCTCCGCCATCGCCATTATTCCAATGGCCTTTATCAATTCGATGACCTTATTTATTTTCTTACGCTTTTTATTCGGGATTGTCATCGGTGGCTTAATCCCATTAACAACGGCATACATTCGGCTCGCCTCACCCATTTCAATCCAAGGCGAGGTGCTTGGTTACAATCAAAGTGCCCGTTTTTTAGGCAACGTCATCGGTCCTGTCATTGGCGGTGAACTCGCAAGTCTCTTTAGTATTTCATTCGTGTTTATCTTTACAGCGTTCATGTTCCTGCTCACCTATTGCTTATTACAGATGAGTATGCGATCTGATCGCAAGCGTAAAATCGAACTGCATTAAGCGCCTCAACCTCCACATTAGCGTCTGTGCGAGGTTGAGTTTTTTTTTCATTAAATCGAGCAGATACCTTCTATCATTTGTTATGCTATATTTTTTTAGTTATACTTAAAGTAAGTATCTTATTGTTTACTACCATTTATACGAAAGGAGCGATTCATTTTAGTGAACTTTTTACACATTGCCGTATTATTACCCTTATGCTTAGCTGCCCTTATTCCGTTTATTCATCGCCGCTTACAACAATGGCATCTTGGATGGTTAGTCCTCATCTTCCCATTAGGTTGTTCTGTTACTTTTTAAGCTTCGTCTCACAGAATCTCACAACTCATCCGCTTGTATACACAATGAAGTGGATTCCCGACTTAGGAATTAACTATGTCTTACGTCTTGATGGACTGAGCCTCCTGTTTGTTTTACTTATTACAGGTATCGGTACCCTCGTCACCCTCTACTCAATCTTTTATTTGAGTAAGAAAAAAGAACAATTGCATTATTTTTATGCCTACCTCGCAATCTTCATGACCGCGATGTTAGGCTTGGTCTTATCAGATAATATGATGGTGCTCTATCTTTTTTGGGAAATGACTTCGATTAGCTCATTCTTGCTGATTGGGTATTGGCATAAGCGGGAGCGTTCGCGCTACGGCGCTAAAAAAGCGCTCTATATTACTGTCTTCGGTGGATTGATGATGCTTGGTGGGATGGCTATTTTATCAAATCTCGCAGGTAGTTTTAGCATTCAAACCGTCATTGCTCGCGCAGCTGCCTTCAGCGATTCGCCGTATTTCATCTTGGCGATGATTTTTATCATGCTTGGGGCCTTTACGAAATCGGCTCAGTTCCCCTTCCATATTTGGCTACCCGACGCGATGGAAGCACCAACACCAATTAGTGCCTACCTTCATTCAGCCACCATGGTTAAAGCCGGACTCTATTTAATTGCTCGCATGACACCGGTCTTTGCTCCCACACATCAATCGTGGTCGGTTACGATTATGATTGTCGGGCTAGTCACCTTATTTTGGGGCGCATTTAACGCCTTAAAGCAGGTCGATTTAAAAGCGATTCTCGCCTATTCAACCATCAGTCAGCTCGGGCTAATTATGTCATTACTCGGGCTTGGCTCTAACGCCTTACGGGAGGCGAACGGTTTTTATGTTGCCGCACTCGCAGCCGCCTTATTGCATCTCTTTAATCATGCAACGTTTAAAGGTGCCTTATTTATGGTCGTTGGTATTATCGATCATGAAACAGGTACGCGTGACATCCGCCGCCTCGGTGGCTTAATGAACGTCATGCCCTTAGCGGCAACGCTTGCCTTTGTTGGAACATTTGCGATGGCCGGCATTCCACCTTTTAACGGCTTTATCAGTAAAGAGATGTTTTTAGAATCGTTCGTGCACCTCTCGTCGATTGACGCACCAACACTGAGTACGTTGTCTTACATCTTCTTATTTGTCGCGTGGATTGCCAGTGTTATTACGTTCGTCTATAGTATGATTTTGTTCTTTAGACCATTTACAGGCAAACAAAAACCATGGCTGCAGCCAAAACGTGCAACACACACACCACTTGGCATGGCCTTTTCACCGCTTGTACTCATCGTCTTAGTAATTGTGAGTGGCTTGTTTCCGAACTTATTTGCCAATCGTTTAATTACACCGGCAATACATAGTGTCAAGACGACACTCAACCCTAGCTACGAGTTACATTTAGCACTCTGGCATGGGTTTACACCCGCGCTGTGGCTCACAATCGCCATCATTGCGGTTGGGACAGTGCTAGCAGTTACTTATTTAAAATGGAAGCCTGCGATTCAAAAGCGCTACCGTCATACCTTTGCTTGGAACGATGTGTATAACCGCGGGAACTATTACTTTGAAAAATTATCGTACCGCTCAATGACGACCGTTATGAACGGTAATTTACGGTTCTACTTAATCATTTTATTTATGACCTTTATTTTAATGACACTTGTCGGTGTTCTAACAACCGACTCGCTTGATTTTTCAATGATAAAACTGACTAAAATCGACGTGCTGGATGTATTAATTTTCATTGCAACCGCGATTGTCTTATTAGCCATTATGTTATCTAAAGCTCGCTTAACCTCGGTCATCCTACTCGGGGCACTCGGTTATTTAATCGCGATTATGTTTATGGTCGCTCGTGCTCCCGACATCGCGTTGACGCAACTTGTGGTTGAAACAATTTCAGTCATTTTATATTTACTGGCGTTTCGTTTCTTACCACAAATTGGTAAGGATGAGGAAAAAATCACCCCGTTTTCTTGGCGGTTATGGATTAGCTTAGGTGTTGGTTTCGTCATGTTCATGGTGGTGTTCTCCTCTTTCAATACGACCTTCTTTGATTCGGTGCTTTCGCCGTATTTCATTGAAAATGCCTACACTCTTGGTGGCGGTAAAAACGTCGTCAATGTCACCTTGGTTGATTTCCGTGGGTTTGATACGTTCTTCGAATCAGCGGTTTTAACGATTGCAGCCATCTGTATTTATTCATTGGTGCGCTTACGTCTGAACAAAGGAGATAAACAACATGAAGAATAATGATGTCTTACTCCGAATGGCGTCACAAATCATTGTCTTTATTATTTTGATTTTTGGTGCTGACTCGTTTTTCTCTGGGCATAACATGCCTGGTGGTGGCTTCATCGGTGGTCTTATCATCGTCTCGGCCTTTGTGTTACTCGCGATTGCCTATGACCTGAACTTAGTCAAACGGATTTTGCCGTTCAACCCCCTCCGTTTAGCAGGGGCTGGTTTACTCGTCATCTTAATTAGTTCGAGCATCAGCCTCTTTAAAGGTGAAGCCTTTTTGACACATACGACTGTCTACGTCGAATTGCCGCTCTTTGGGCACACTGGGCTGTACACGTCCACTTTATTCGATGTCGGTGTCTTGATGGTTGTGCTCGGCGCCATCCTCACTATCATTATTGCGATTGGGGAGAGTGATTAAATGGAATTGTTAATGAGTCTACTCATCGGGCTGATGTTTACTGCCGGTGTTTACTTAATCTTATCAAAAAATGTACTGCGGATTATTATTGGAACAGCCATTGTCAGTCATGGTGCAAACCTCACCTTACTGACGATTGGTGGTATCAAACGAGGTAACGCCCCCATCTTATTGGATGGCTTAACTTTGTTTAATGATCCGATCCCACAAGCCTTAATTTTAACAGCGATTGTTATTGGCTTTGCGGTTACCGCCCTCTTTTTAGTAGTGGCCTACCGCGCGTATCAAGAAAATGGAACCGACATGGTTAACCGCACGAGAGGAAATGATGATGATGATGACTAATTTTGCTTTACTGCCAATTCTAATCCCTTTCGTTGCAGCGATTCTATTATTGATTTTGCCTCATAAAATCAAATATCAGCGTCCCGCAGCCCTAAGTTTTAGTTTTATTTTGTTAGCTGCTTCCCTTTTCAGTGCTTATAAAGTAATCACTGAAGGAACACTTGTTGTCACAATGGGGAACTGGCCTGTTCCATTTGGTATTAGCATAGTGGCCGATATGTTGGCCATGCTACTCGTTGTAACGACAACGCTCATTTTACCGCTAATTATTTTATATTCAATCCGCACCATCAGCGTTCAACGGGAAGAAGGACTCTATTACCCACTTGTCTTTTTTATGATTACAGGTGTTAACGGGAGTTTTTTAACCGGTGATATTTTCAATCTATTCGTTTTCTTCGAGGTTATGCTGATGTCATCCTATGGTATTTTAGTTTTAGGTGGCACGCGAGTACAGTTGCAAGGGATTTTAAAGTACCTTGTGTTCAATGTCATTGCCTCTGCCTTTTTCATCGTCTCTGTCGCGATGCTCTACGGCATTGTTGGCACACTTAATATGGCCGATATCGCCAACAAACTGGCACAAGTTCAAGGCAACGCAGACGCCGGCCTCATTAGTGTGATTGCGATTTTCTTTTTGTTTGTGTTCGGTTCCAAAGCCGGTATTTTTCCACTGTTTGTTTGGTTACCTAGTTCCTACGTCAGTGCACCGATGCCGATTCTTGCTTTGTTCGGTGGTCTTCTCACTAAGGTTGGTGTCTACGCGATTTTACGAACCTTCAGTTTGTTTTTCTCCAGTTCGCCCGGCATAGAATGGGACTTCTTACGTTGGTCGGCCTACTTGACAATTATTATCGGTGTCGTTGGTGCCATGAGTTATCGGAACATGAAAAACATTATTATTTACAACATTTTAATCGCGATTGGGGTCATCTTAGTCGGTTTTACCAGTTTAACAACATCAGGGATGACTGGCAGCGTCTTTTACCTCATTCACGATATGTTAATCAAGGTCGCGTTGTTCATGGTTATTGGTGTGATCCTCTTTATTACCGGCACACCTGATATTCGCGATTTTTCGGGACTGATTGCCCGCTACCCTGGTCTGACCATCACCTTCTTCATCGCGATGTTAGGACTGGCAGGCATTCCACCGTTTAGTGGTTTTGTCGGCAAACTGTACATCGTCAAAGGTGTCTTCGAAAGCGGCGATAGCGTCGGCGGGATCCTCATCCTCGTCTCGAGTCTCTTCGTTTTATTGTCACTACTCCGTATCTTCATCTTAGGTTTTTGGGGCAAAGAACGGGGCCCCGTCATTACGTCTTTGGCTACCGACAAATGATGCTACCAACGGTGATACTTGTGGCAATTACCGCCATATTTGGCGTCGGGATTCAATTCGTCACCCCTTATGTCCTCGAGGCATCTGATTCGTTAATCGATCCACTCGTTTATATTACTGCTGTGTTAGGAGGCAATTAAATGGTTTTTCAAATCTTTCTCAATACATTAATTGCCTTACTTTGGCAGTTTCTCCAAGCTGAATTCAATTTCAGCACTTTTTTAATCGGTTATTTAATCGGTATTATTATGCTTTTCACCATGCGTCGCTTTTTCAATGGTCGCTTTTACTTAGAACGGGTCTGGTCGGTCATTCGACTGATTATGATGTTCTTAGGAGATGTCGTGACGAGTTCCATCACCATGTCGAAGGTCATTTTATCAAATGAAATCGATATCACGCCTGGTATTTTCAAGTACCGCACGGTGCTTGAATCGGATTGGGAGGTCATGCTACTCACGTCGCTCATCTCACTCACACCCGGAACAACCTGTATCGAAGTTGATGAAGATTCACACACCTTTTACATTCATTGTATCGACTTAACCGACCCTGAAGAAGAACGCAGTAAAATTCGCAATGGCTTTGAACGTCACATCGTGGAGGTGTTCCGTAAATGATTTTACACGTATCGATTTATATCTCATTAGTCTTATTCGGCATTTCAATTATCCTTTTCTTATACCGTGTCATCAAAGGCTTTTTCTTAGCTGATCGCGTACTCGCACTTGATTGTATCGGCATTGCACTCGTATCGATTGCTGCGCTAATTTCAATGATGCAAAACACGCCAGTTTTTGTTGATGTGTTACTCATCATCGGCTTACTCGCCTTCATCGGTACCGTCTCATACGCCCGCTTCGAAGAGAAAGGTCAGGTGATTGTCCGTGATCGCACTAAGTCTTGAAATTTTAATTTCACTCCTCATCATCACGTCTTCGATTTTAAGTTTAATCGCAGCCCTAGGACTGATTCGCCTGCCTGATACGTATACGCGTGCGCATGCAGCCGGTATTGGTAACACGCTTGGTATCACCGTGATGATGGTCGCGCTGATTATTTACTTCTCCTATTTTTCAGAAGTAAACATGTTACCGCGCATTATTTTAGCACTCCTCTTCATCTTCTTAACGGCACCGATTGCGAACCATTTAATTACTCGGTCGGCCTATCATATCGGTGTTCCTTTAACTAAGAACCATCTAATTGATGAGTTATATCCGGTTAAAAAAGAAGAGATGCAAGCGCTCCGTGCTGAACGGTTACAACGGGAGGTTCGCGAACAAGAAGATTATTTGAAGGCGATGAAACAGGTCCATTTTGCCGACTACATGCGCGATCGTCGCTTAGAACAACATGAGCAAGAAGAAGAAGCTGCCTTCCAAACAGAACTTAAGGCGCCACTTCGACCAACTGAAGAACTAAACGATGATGAAACAACTACTTAATTAAAAGGAGGCCTTTTCAATGGATTTTTGGAACAACATTCCGCTGATGGCGGCTTTAATTGCAATTGGGTTCGCCCAAGTGATTAAAGTTCCCATCCAAGCTTTAATGAGTCGTACAACGAATTGGTCTTTGCTAACAGCAACTGGCGGTATGCCAAGTTCTCATTCGGCTGCCGTCTGCGCCTTAATGACAACGCTAGCGATTGAACATGGTATGAATTCACCGTATTTTGCAGTTGCTGCCATTTTCGGCGTCATCGTGATGTATGATGCAATGGGCGTTCGTCGTCAAAGTGGCGAACAAGCCATTACGATTAATAAGCTCATTGCCGATTTTCAAGCGATTACCAACATCGGAAAAAATTCAACCGAAAAAGACCCTGATGAGGGTCTTAAGCGTTTGAAAGAAGTCTTAGGTCATAAACCGACTGAAGTCTTTTTCGGTATTTTAACCGGGATTGCAATTGGCTTTTTGGTTGAATATCTCTATCATTTATAAGTATTAAAAAAGCGGTCAGGATTACTCCCGACCGCTTTTTTTTGTGTTACTTATTTATAAAATTGGAATTTACCTTTTTTAAGCATTGTTGAAACGCCACCAAGCATTGCGATTGAACGGTCATCAATTACTTTTTTAAGAACTGATGCACGGTAACCTTTAAGTGCTTTATCGCCAACAAGACCCATTGCATCGTTATCACCCAATGAACAGACAGTTCCTTTAGGTTTGTAAACGAAGTCTTTTAATGGTTGGTCGTTTAATAACGCAATAATGTTAGCTGCTGCATAATCTGCTTGTTGAATAGCAATTTGTGCTGTTGTTGGGTATGGACGGTTGTTAGCAGTATCCATTACAGCTGAACAGTCACCAATCATGATGATGTCTTCGTTACCAGGAACAGTTAGGTTTGCGTTAACCATTACACGGCCACGACGTTCTTCGAAACCAGAAGCGCCGACAACGCCTGAGCCACGAACACCAGCACCCCAAATAAATGTGCCACATTTGATTTCTTTACGTTCTTCACCATCAGCATAAATAACTGAGTCAGCTGTTGCTTCTTTAATTGGGTGACCAATTTTGAATTCAACACCACGGTCTTCAAGACGAGAAATCGCATAGTTTGCTAAGTCTTTTGTAAACATTGGTAACACACTTGGTGCTGCTTCAATACAGATGATGCGGATTTTTTCACGCGGTACATCGTATTGTTTCACTAAGTAAGGAATACGGTTAGTTAATTCACCTAAGAATTCAAAACCAGTAAAGCCTGCACCACCAACAACGATTGTTAATAATTCGTCATTTTGTGTTGTTTTCCATTGTGAAAATTTAGTTTCGATGTGCTCACGAATACGTTTTGTTGAAGGAATATCAGCAATTGGTAATGTGTGTTCATCAACACCCGGCGTACCGAATGATTCTGATTCAAACCCTAAAGCAAAGACTAAGTAATCGTAAGAGATTAAACCATGTTGTTCTAACTCAACTGTTTTATCCTCTTTGTTTACTTTAATAACAGCGTCTTGGATGAATTTAGTTGCACCCTTAACTTGGTCTTTAATTGGGAAACACGCATCGTTTGCTTCAATTGTTCCAGCAGCTACTTCGTGTAACCATGTTGCTTCGTAGTGGTAATCATTTTTGTTAATGATTGTAATTTCTGCATCTGGTTTTGCTTTTTGTAAGTTACGTAATGTACGGAGACCGCCGTAACCAGCACCGAGAATGACAATTTGTTTCTTAGCCATCATAAATCACTCATTTCATTTTTATTATATTTGTGTCCTATTCGTTCACACAAAAAACACTTTTCCATTTACAATTCTAAAGGTTTTTACATTTGTTTTCAAGCCTTTTGGTTATTTTTATCTTTTCTCTTTCATTCCCGTAATTTCTTTCTAAACCAATTAAGTTATCCTAGCTTTTTTTTTATGGTATTATATGAAGGAAGTGATGCCGATTAGCATCACAGTTTAATTAATGGAGGTCTTTATCACGTGACTAATACAGAAGAATTATACGATATAACAATCATCGGTGGCGGACCAACAGGTCTATTTGCTACTTTTTATGCTGGCCTACGCAGTGCCAAGGTGAAAATCATTGAAACGTTACCGACTTTAGGCGGACAGCTTTCAATGTTATACCCTGAAAAACGCATTTATGATGTGGCCGGTTTTCCAAACATTAAAGCGCAAGATTTAGTTGACCGCCTCGTTGAGCAAGCAGCTACGTTTAACCCTACGATTTGTTTGGAAGAAGAAGTACTTGAGCTCAATCAACAAGCTGATGAGACCATCGAACTTGTAACGAACAAAGGTCGACACCGCTCAAAAACGGTCATTATTACAGCCGGTAACGGTGCTTTTGAACCTCGTCGACTCGACATCACTAATGCCAGTGCACTTGAAGGCTCACAGGTACATTATTACATTAAGGACATGAATCATTTTGCCGATAAAAACGTCGCCATTTGTGGTGGTGGCGATTCAGCCGTCGATTGGGCTCTAATGCTCGAACCGATTGCTAAATCAGTTAGCCTGATTCATCGTCGCGACGCCTTCCGTGCACATGAGAGCAGCGTGCAACAATTACAGGATTCATCGGTAACTTTGATGACACCTTATGTCCCGGTAACTTTAACGACCGATGATGACGGCAATTTAACACACGTTGGTTTAAAGAAAATGAAAACAGCTGAAGAAAGCAGCGTAGCGATTGATCACTTTATCGTCAACTATGGTTTTATTTCAACGTTAGGTCCCATTAAAACGTGGGAACTCGAGTTACAAAAAAACGCATTAGTGGTCAACTCTAAAATGGAAACAAACCGCCCGGGTATCTATGCCGCCGGTGATGTGTGTACCTATCCTGGTAAAGTCGCCTTGATTGCAACAGGACTTGGCGAAGCACCTACCGCGGTCAACAATGCAATGAACTACATCAACCCCAAAACCCGCGTACAACCGATGCACTCAACCAGTATGTTCGGTCAATAAAAGCACACGACAGGCCGTTAAAGTCGTACAGCTTGGAGGCAGGCGACTGGCGAAAGGTGCTAGTAAAAAAGAGGATTGCTCACAGCCAATTTGGCCCGAGCAACCCTCTTTTTATATGGTTACGCATAAAATTTCCAGAGTACGAAAAAGCCTGCACCGATAAGGAACCACATTACTGCCCAATCGACATTGCGTTTAAACAGCTGAATAACAGCTAAGGCGAGCATAAAGATCATCGCCACTTGTACGAGTAAGGTCATTGTTCTTCCTCCTTTATTTCACGCTTGCTAATCGTTTATTTTTGTTTGTATTTATCATGAATTTGAGCGGCAATTATTAGTACAACCATAATCGTGACACAGACTGTTGAACCGACGATATTTGCCTTATTAAAGACTGATGAAATGAAGATAACACTGAAACACACAATCGCAAAGATGGTTGTATATGGGAATAACCATACTTTGAAACTTGGCGTTAAATTGCTACGTTTGCGTAAAATGATTTGCGAGACACAGATAGCTAACCAAACAATCATAATCGTGAATCCCGGAATTTGCATCAATAAGTTCAAGGCACGACTCTCTGTTAAAAAGGCGATTAAAACGCCTAAGAAAATAAAGACGGCTGTGATGAGGATGGCACGACGGGGCACACCATTCTTCGATAATTCCCCAAACTTACGTGGTGCTTCACCACTTAACGACATTGCATGCAAGGTACGGCTTGTGGCATAGATTCCTGAGTTTGCTGCCGATAAAACAGCTGTTAACAAAACAAAGTTCATAATGTCTGCTGCTGCGGGAATATTTAACATGTCGAATACTTGTACAAATGGGCTTACCTCACCTGTTACTGAGCTCCAAGGAATTAATGCACAAATTACAATAATTGGAAAAATGTAAAAGGTGATGACACGAAAAACTGTTCCTCGGATAACGCGTGGCAAGATTTTTTCAACATCCTTCGTCTCCGTGACAGCTACACCAACTAATTCTGCTCCACCGTATGAGAATACAACCACTAAGAAAGCTGAGGCAATCCCACCTAAACCAAACGGCATAAAACCACCATTACTCGTTAAGTTTTCGACCGGGTTGGCTGCTGAACTCGGGATAATTCCGAAAATTAGACAGGCGCCTAAAATAATAAATAATGTCAGAGTCGTAATTTTAATGCCCGCAAACCAAAATTCAAGTTCACCATAATTTTTTACCTGTGATAAGTTAATCGCAATAATTAACACGCCACAAATGAGCGATAAAATCCATAATGGCAGGTCGAACCAATATTGTAAAAATGAGCCCGCTGCTACAATTTCAACGGTTGTTACAACAACCCAATTAATCCAATACAACCAACCGGTTACAAATGCCGAGCGTGATCCCATTGCCTTATGTATTAACATTTGCACGTTATGTTTGGGATGTGTTAAAGCCATTTCGGCTAAAGCCGTCATTACAATTAGAAGTAATAAGCCCCCTGCTAAATAGGCAAAAACAACGGATGGGCCAGCTTGTTGCAATGTTTCAGCACTACCTTTAAAAATACCCGTACCAATCATACCCGCTAAGGCGATAAATTGGACATGTCTACCCGTTAGGCCTTGTTTTAATTCTGTTTGCTTTGTTTCACTTGCCATGTCTTAATTTCCTCCTAATTGATTACATCATTGAGTTTTTATTAAGTCTAATACATTTTTCAGAAAATTACTACATTTTTAATGTAATTACCTAGTGCTTTTTTCTTTTATCACTTTAGCCCTCCCTTTATTCATGACTTTTATAGTCCTTCACTTTTTTAAAAGCAAGCAACTATGGTATATTATATTCATAATTACTTTTCATAAAACATTTGGAGGTCGAAATTATGGAGCCGAAAGCTCTACAGCACAACTTTGAATTAAAGCTCGTCGAAAAAACGGACGTGACACAATTCAATGAATTATTACGTTATGTATTCCAAGTTACAACGGACGATTTACACACTTTTGGGTGGGAAGAAGAAGAAATTCGGCAGGCGAAGCTCCCTGTGCTTGAACAAGCTGATGTTATTGGCTGGTATGATCAAACGAAGCTCATCTCACAAATTGCGATTTATCCGTTCACCGTCAACATTTTTGGGCAGCAGTATGCCATGGGTGGCATTACCGGTGTGGGAACTTATCCTGAGTATGCTCGAATGGGCTTAATGCATGATTTAATGATTAGTGCACTACAAAAAATGCGTGAAAATAAACAATTCATCTCGTATCTCTATCCGTATTCGATTCCCTTCTACCGTCGTAAAGGCTGGGAAATCATTAGTGATAAAATGACCTTTAAGGTCAAAGATACACAGTTACCAAAAACAAAAGATGTGTTAGGCATGGTTGAACGCACTGACTGTGATGACCCCCTTATTTTTACAATTTACGATAATTTCGCCGCTCAACAACACGGCAGCATGATTCGCACCCAACTTGCATGGGATGAATACTGGCGCTGGGAGTCAGATGAAATGATGGCCGCAGTTTATCGCGATACGACGGGAACACCTACTGGTTTCTTGTTTTATCGCTTGGCAGATGAGGTCTTTTATTTGAAAGAAATGGTCTTTTTAAACGAAGAAGCCCGCAGTGGTCTTTGGAACTTTATTTCAGCCCATTTTTCGATGGTCAATGAGGTACAAGGTTCAACCTATACCGATGAAGCACTCGCCTTCTTGCTCGATGATAGTGAGATTAAAGAGACAATCACACCTTATTACATGGGACGAATTGTCGATTTATTACCGTTCTTGCAGCAGTTTCCATTTAAAACGTTGTCAAAAGTGAATGGCTCTTGGTGCTTTGCAGTAGAAGACCCACTGGCCGAGTGGAATCGCCAAACGTATGAATTAAGTTTGCTTAACGGTACAGTCACTGTATATGTTAGCACCAAACAACCGACAACGACCGTCACAATCCAAACGTTGACAACGATGTTTTTAGGCTACAAACGACCGACGTATTTAAAGAAAATCGGTCGCTTGAATGCAACGTCTGCTGAAGTACAATTGCTTGAAAGTATTATTCCCGCAGATGTTCCCTATTTTTCTGATTATTTTTAAATACTATCCAAAAAAAGCTCATGCTCTATCGTTGATTAGCGATAGCACATGAGCTTTTTTTAAAGAACCATTTGATAGAAATCAACATCGAGCCAACGGTCAAACTTAAAACCGACTTCTTTCATACGGCCACTAAACGTAAAACCAAGCTTCTTATGGAGGTGAATACTTGCACTATTCTCACTATCAATCCCTGCAAGCATCACATGATAGCCTTCTTGTTTAGCGATTGCTATTAAGTGTTGCATTAAAGCAGTCGCAATCCCTCTCCCCGCAGAGGTCGGATTCACATAGATGGAATGTTCAATCGTTTGTCGATAGCCCGGATACGCCCGAAAGGAGCCATAGGTTGCATAACCGACAACTGTTTCATCGATTTCATACACAAACAGGGGCCAGCCTTCCTGTGCTTGTCGCGCTATCCAGGCTCTCCGGTCAGCCACTGTCACAGGATCATTTTTGTAAATCGCTGTCGTCTTTAAGATTGCCTCGTTATAAATGGCCGTTATTGCTGCTGCATCTTTCGCTTGAGCGATTCGAATCATCTGTCTCTCCCCCTCAGTACATTTGGCGTGCCAGTTGTTCGATTTCTAACTGTCCTGGTGCGCTTGTTGCTTCCAAGGCACCAAAGGTCATCACTGAGCCACTAAACGAACCAATTAAACGACTGACTTGTCCTAACGCGCCCATTGAGATTGTAATCACAGGCACGCGTTGGCACGCATAACGTTGACTCGCTTCAATCAAACGTAGCACGTCTAATTTTGAATGGGGCATCACTGCTAATTTAGTAATATCAGCCTCTGCATCAGCTCCTGCTTCTAACAGGTTAACCATTGTTTGAACCGGTGGTGTCCGTTCAAAATTATGATGAGAGACAATCACTTTCGTCCCTTGTTGGCGAATTCGGGAGCATAGCCCCGGTGCTAGTTGTGGCAGAAGAGCTAACTCAATATCGATTGCTGCAAAACTACCAGTGGCACTCGCCCACTGCAAGAGTTCCTCATAAGTAACCGTCGAAAGCGTTGCTTGACCACCTTCAGCACGCGTTCGACACGTGAAAATAAGCGGTGTTGTCCCGATTGCTGCTTTAATGATAGTAAGAACCTCTTGGCGTAACGGCTCATTTGACCATTCAACAAAACAATCAACCCGCCATTCTAGAACATCAACAAAGGCTTTTTTCTGCTTAAACAGCTTTAATTCAGCGGCAATAGCTGCCGTCGTTGCCCCACTTAAAGAAACACAACGCCGCGGTGTTCCTTCCTTTATACTGACCTGACCTAACATTAACTGCTCGCCCATCGTTCACACGCCCCTATCTGTTATTTCTTCTCATTTTACACGTTTACGTTCTATTTGAATAGATTAACGCCACAAAAAAGCGGAGGCAACTGCCTCCGCTCCAAACTGAAGATCAACGCTGTTCTAGGTCGTCAATGCCTCACCTTCTCGGAGTCGGTACCATCTGTACACTCTCCTCAAAGGCTTGTGTTTCCTACAACGAAAGTGACATCAACCGCTTAGAAGCAAACAGCTTGGAAGATAAATGGCAGTAACGGGAAATAGTTGCCTTCATTTTTATTCCGTAATAAATTCGCCGTGTGTACGTATAAAATGCTGTGGCGTAATCGCGGTAATTTGCGTGCCATCTTCAACATACTCCAGCTTAATTATCCGTGCTTCTTCGTTCATTTGTGCAACAACATCACCACGGTCATACGGAATAAGCCAGCTATGCTCTTCTTCATCCGCAAAGAGCTCGGCTTCGATGGCTGCCATTAAGGCTGGTAACCCTAAGCCGGTACGTGTTGAAACCCATACATGGTTCGGCGGCATAATTTGTGATACTTCCGGTACTAAATCGGCCTTATTCCACACGTGAATCATTGGTTTATCTTCTACACCAATGGCTTTAAGCGTTTCTTCGGTAACGCGTTGGCGCTTATCAGCATCAGGACTAGCCGCATCAATCACATGAATGAGTACATCCGCTTGAATTACTTCCTCTAAGGTCGAACGGAATGCCTTCACTAGTTGTGTCGGTAACTTATCAACAAAACCAACCGTATCTGTTAATAAGAATGGTTGATGATATTTCGGATGAATCCGACGCACTGATGTTTCGAGCGTTGCAAACAACATGTCTTTTTCAAGCACGTGTTTTTCGTCTGTTTGCGGATGGTAAGCACTGACAAGTGTATTTAAAATACTTGATTTCCCTGCATTCGTATACCCAACAAGTGCTGCCACACGCAAGCCTTTTTTCTGACGTGATCGTCGTTGATTGTCCCGTTCATTCGCAACGATTTTTAATTCACGCTGATACTGATTGATTTTATCACTGATTGTTCGACGATCGAGCTCAAGTTTGGTTTCACCCGCACCTCTGTTCGCTAAACCCGATGAGCCACCACCTTGACGGCTCATTGAAATACCCATACCCGCTAGGCGTGGCATTAAGTATTGTAACCGTGCGACTTCAACCTGTAGCTTCGCCTCACGTGTTTGAGCACGATCAGCAAAAATTGCTAAAATCAGCATCGTACGGTCAATGATTTCAACCTCAAGTGCCGCTTCTAAGTTTTTAATTTGGCTCGGCGTTAACTCATCGTTAAACACGAGCGTTTCGCTCTGGGCTGCTGCTAAGTAACCTTCCAGTTCAGCTAACTTCCCTTTACCAATATACGTACCGGCATGCACGCGTTCGCGTTTTTGTGTTAAGACATGACCGACAGTTAAACCAGCCGCTTCTGCTAAGCCTTCTAACTCAACCATTGATTCAGCAAAATCATTCACACGCGGTAATTCAACCCCTACTAAGATAACATTTGTCATAGTGTCTCCTCTTCTTACTTATATTTTCTACCCTTTAAACGTAACCAAACGGTACGGGCAACGACTGATACAATAAACATGCCAATTAAAACGAGGGTAATTGAGGCACCCGGTGGTGTCCCGACTTCATACGACATCGTTAATCCGCTGTAGACTCCAATCAACCCCATCACAACACTTAAAATAATTGCAACGTCAAAACTCTTAACCCATTTAATCGCTATCGCTGATGGTAAAATCATCAAAGATGACACAAGTAAGGCACCAACAATTGGCATCATAATCGCAACGGCTAAACCCGTTAAGACACTGAATACCATTGAGATTAAACGCGTATTTAAGCCACTCGTATAGGCCGTATCTTCATCAAAGGTCAACACATACATATGGCGACGGAATAACAAGTAAAGTGTCACTGCGATAATTGCTAAACCTAATAGTAAATAAACACTCTCGTTATTAATTGTTACAATCGAACCGAATAAAAACTGTGAAATACTCGCGGTTGAATTCCCACCATTCACACTCGTTAAAACGAGCGCTAGCGCTAATCCACCTGACATTAAAATCGCAATCGATAACTCGGAATACGTCTTAAAAAAGCTTCGCATCACTTCGATAATTAAACCACCAATGACCACGACAATAATGGTTGTATAGGTTGGATTAACTCCGATAGTGAAACCTACTGCCACACCTGCTAATGAAATATGGGCTAGTGTATCGGCAATTAGTGACTGCCGTCTTAAAATAACAAACAAACCAAACAACGGGGCAAGAATCGCAATTAATGTGCCTGCGATGAATGCGCGCTGCATGAATTCATGCAAAAACATCTCCACTCGGTATCTTCCTTTCGTGTTAAGCGTAATTCACGATCAACATATCTCGTGAGATCGTCATCATCATGGGTCACCATCAAAATCGCACGGTTGTGCGAATCAGCATAATGACGCATCAGTTTATAAAAGTTTTTACGGTTCGCTTTATCCATCCCGGTTGTTGGCTCATCCAGTACAAATAAGTCTGGCTCGGCCGCTAATACGCGCGCCATACAGATGCGTTGTTTTTGTCCGCCAGAAAGGGCACCAATTTGCGTATCACGATACTTCCACATGTCAACTGAACGCAGTGCTTCTTCGACTTTCTCATGATCAAGTGCTGACAAGCGTTTAAACCATTTTCCGCGTTGAAAACGTCCCGAACGCACGAGCTCAATGACCGTGCTCGGAAAACCAGCATTGAAGGATGCAACCTGCTGCGGTAAATAGCCAATTTGAAATTTTTCACCTTTCGCATTGAGCAATGTTCGTGTCACTTCACCGTTGGCTGGCTGTAGTAATCCGAGCACGATTTTTAATAAGGTTGATTTAGCCGCTCCGTTTTCACCGGTTAACGATACAAACTCACCTTCACTCACATGAAACGATACATCGGATAACACCGGCTCATCGTCGTATTTAAACATAATATCTTTCACTTGTATATAATCCACTGTACTCACTCCTCGTCAAACGTCCTAAAACGTAAGCATTACGTTTAAGTATATGCTGATTGTCGACAAATAACAAGTAAAAATCCTTGATAGGTTGTCCTATCAAGGATTCAGATTGTAGCTAAAGTCCAAATAAACTTCATTTTCTTTTAAATGCTATTACAGTCACTTTTTCTACGAGATGATTTCACATTTAGTTAAATAATGGTGTTAAGATTGGCACGATTTGTTTCTTACGTGACACGACACCTGGTAATGTTGCACGGTTGTTCACTAAGGTAACATCGTAGGCACGTTCAACGACGGCTGCCTCTGTACCTAATACAAGAACATCAGAATCGTTCGTTAAGATGTTTGTGATGGCAAACAAGAACATGTCTAAACCTTTGTCAGCCATTTTAGCGTTGATTGCCGCTTCGATATCAGTTTGACGAACAAGCACATCCGCTGGATCAACCACATTCACTTGTGCGATTTCAACTTTTTTCGTACCCATCACAAATTCTTTGGCATCTAACGTAATTAACTCAGCAATCGTTTTTTGGCTGACGTCAGCGCCTGCTTTTAATAAGTCTAAGCCGTATACTTGTGCGTCAACACCGGCAAGTGCTGCCAGTTCAGTCGCCGCTTCGATATCAGCTGGTGTACAGGTTGGCGACTTGAATAATAACGTATCTGAAATAATCGCCGATAACATTAAACCAGCGTTTTCTTTTGAAGGTGTCACACCGTTTTCTTTATACAGTTTTACTAGGATTGTCGCTGTACAACCAACCGGTTCAATCCGACAAACGAATGGATCCGCTGTTTCAAAGTTAGCAATACGATGATGATCAATCACTTCTGTTACAGTTACTTGATCACGGTCAGATACACTTTGTTGTGCTTCGTTGTGATCCACTAAAATTACACGATCCGTTTCGTTAGCGACTGTTTCCACTAAGCGTGGTGCTGGTACTTTAAAATAATCTAACGCGAATTGTGTTTCGGGATTAATCGCGCCTAGGCGTACTGCTTCTGCTTCAACACCTACAGCATTTTTCAAGGCAGCGTAACTAATCGCTGCTGTAATTGTATCTGTATCAGGGTTCTTATGCCCAAAAACTAATGTTTTACTCATCTTTAATCGGCTCCTTCTGTTCTGTTTTCGTTTTTATTTTATCATAAATAAATCGCAAACACATCTCTATCATTCAGCCTTTATTTTTGCCTCCTGATTGAGTCGCCACATTTTATTAATATTAACAACTATTGTCTTAGCAACGGCATAAGTCGGGACTGCTAGAAGCATCCCCATCAAACCGGCTAGATTGCCCGCAACAAGCAAGACAATAATAATCGTCAGCGGATGAACATTTAATGAACGGCCAACAATCAGTGGATTCATCACGTTTGAGTCTAATTGTTGCACAATCAGAACGACAATGATAACGGCTAATGCCTGCCATGGTGAAATGAAAATCCCAACAATAACGGCGGGTAATAAACCAATCCATGGGCCTAAGTACGGAATAATATTCGTACAACCGGCAATCATTCCTAATAGTAACGCATAAGGCTGACCAATAATTAAGTAGCCTACAAAGGTGAGGATTCCGACACATAAACAATCCAACGTTTGACCACTAATATAGGCCGAAATCGTTTGGCTCATCTGTGATAAAATCGTACCGACCTCATCTTGTATGCGACGAGGGAAAAATTTAACCGCCTTGCCATTGAATTTATGACCGTCTTTAAACATGAAGAAAACAATAAAGGGAACGGTAATAATCGTAATCGTAATACTTGCTACCACTCCAATAATACCTGAAATACTACTCGTAATGTTTGCAATGACTGAATTGACAACATTAGACACGTTTACATTGGCTTCTTTTAACATGCCTTCAATATCCAACTGTTGAATCCGCGGATTCGCAAGCACCTGCTCAAAATAACTGTTTGCCTTTGTCCAATATCCTGGCATTGCCTTTCCTAGTTCCACCAGTTGGTTTACAAGTGGCGGAAAGATAATGTATGAAAAAACAATGATGATGGCAATTAATAGTAGAAACACTATTAAGGTTGCCCATAGACGCTTCACCTTGATTTTTTCTAACAGTCCAATCACGGGATTCAACATGTAAAAGATAAAACCGGCTAATAACATCGGCATGAAAATTGTTGAGATAAACGTTCGTATCGGACCGAATAAAAAGGACATTTGCGTAAATAAAAAGACAAGTAGCGCAAGCGCTAAAATTTCAACTGTCCAAAAAAATAATTTTGAATTTTTAAACACACCTTCTCCTCCTTAATCAATGTAATAGCACCATTATAACAAAAAAACAAGATTCTATCCTAACTATAGCAGCACTTGCAACTCTCCTCCAGACGTTTATAATAAGACAAGACGTCCTCAAAATTACAAACTGATATCCGCTAATAAAAAAATAGCTTTTAAATATCATTTTCGATACCCCTAAGGAGGGTCTTATGCCAAAAAAAATCGATTTCACTGGTCATCTCTCATATAAATTAATGACCATCGCCTTGCTTATGTTTGCTTGGCCAATCTTCACTGAACAATTTTTACGTGTGCTCATTACCAACATTGACATTTTTCAACTGAGTTTTTATTCTGATGATGCTGCCACAGCCGCTGGGGTCGCGAATCAAATCATTGTCTTAACGATTTACATATACGGCTTTGTTTCTGTCGGCTTACAAATTTTAATTTCACAGCTGCTCGGCGCCCGTCGTCATAAAGAAATCACGGATGTCATTACAACGGGGTTAATCTTAGCTGCACTACTTGGTATTATTTTAACGTTGGTGTTTTTATTCTTCTCGGCTCATTTTTTAAGTTGGCTAGGCTTAAGCGATCATTTAATCGCCCTCGGCACACCATTCCTACAATGGACGGGTGGTGCTTCAATTGTCATCGCAGTCCAATCGGCTATTTTGCCAATTTTACGAAGTCATGGTTTTGTCAAGCAAGCGATGTACGTTCCCGTTGTCACAAGTATTCTCAATGTCATCGGGAATTACCTCTTTCTCTTTGGTCCCTTTGGTATTCCTGTTTTAGGAATGGCTGGGGTCGGCATTGCGACCGCACTCGCAAACTTCATTGGTTTGCTCTTAGCGCTCTATTTACTCAATCGTCATGTTGGTTACCGTTTCACACTAAAAAAGGCGCGTGCGCTCACCTACAAGCTTAGTTACGCCATTTTACGTTTAGGCTTGCCTTCGTCTGGTGAATCGATTTCATACAGCGGATCACAAATTATCATCACCTCAATTATCGCGGTGCTTGGTTCAACAGCTCTAACTACGAAAGTATATGTTTCAAGCATCACCCAATTCGTCATCTTATTGCCGATTTCAATCGGCCAAGCCACTCAAATTTTAATCGGTCATCAAGTCGGAGCACGCAACCCTGACCAAGCGTATCGTCAAGGTTGGCACGGCTGGCTCATCGGTACAGGTCTCTCATTGTTTGGTAGTTTTCTTTTATACGTCTTCTCAGCACCATTAATGAGTTTCTTCACCTCAGACCCTGAGGTGATTGCCCTCTCGAAGAACCTCTTTTTACTTGGGTTAGTCTTAGAAACGATTCGCGCAACCAATATTATTTTAATTAACTCTTTAAATGCGACAGGCGATGTACGCTTTCCTTTCATCGTCGGCTTAATTATTATGTGGCTCGTCAGCCTCCCTTTTGCTTATGTCTTAAGTGTACCGTTGCAAATCGGCTTAGCTGGCATTTGGATTGCTTATATTATTGACGAAGGTATTCGTGGTGGCTTAATGGCCTATCGCTGGCGCTCAAAAGTATGGGCACTTAAACGTATTTTATAGCAGGTTCGATTACTCGTTGTATCGAAAAAGGGTTTCTCCTCAAACTAGGAGAAACCCTTTCAGACAGAAGATAAACGCTGTTCTAGGTCGTCAATGCCTCTCCTTAGCGGAGTCGAGTACCATCTGTACACTCACCTCAAAGGCTCGTGTTTCCTACTATAACAACATTTCTATTCAGTCTTATCATCTCGTAAACAAAGTCACTGTAATAGCATTCGAAAGAAAATGAAGTCTCTTTAGACTTTGTCTACAATCTGAAAGGGTTTCTCCTCAAACTAGGAGAAACCCTTTTTTATTTATGCTTTTTGACATTGACACTCTGCATCCGGATGAGAACCATCTTTACGACCACATTTACAGGTTTTCACTGTTCCCTGTTCTGATGAATCATGTTGGTGCTCATGTTTATGTTTTTGTCCGCCACAACCACAACCTGCTTCGTCTGTGTGCTCATGTTTATGTCCATGTCCGCCACATCCACAACCTGCTTCGTCTGTGTGCTCATGTTTATGTCCATGTCCACCACATCCACAACCTGATTGTTGTTGCACATTAGGATTATCGATGATAAACCCTTCATTGCCATGTTGGATGCCATAATCGACAGTTGTTCCAGTCAGTAATGGTACATCTTCTTTACGAATCAACGAGGTAAATCCATCAAAAAATTCTTCAATATCATCTGCCTGTTTTTCTTCCGTTAATTGCATCCCATAATTCATACCACCGTATTCATTACGCTCTAAATATAAATTAAAAGCATATCCTTCTAACTCGTTTTTTTGCATCGCCTCTTTAATTTCAGCCTGTGCTTTTTCCGTAAAGTTAACCATTCGTTCTGTCATCATCCAACCTCCTCATAATCTTAAAAAACTTGTTTTACACCTTTAATGTAAGGTAATGTGTCCAATAACCGTTGTTCAATACTCGCAGTCAATGTGAAATCTGAACTCGGACAGGTTGCGCAAGCGCCTAACAATCGTATTTCTACAATACCGTCTGTATATCCTACAAGTTCGCAGTTTCCACCGTCTTTGAGCAAATAAGGGCGCAATTTATCGAGCGTTCGTTCAATTTCGCGTTGCTCATCTTGATTCACTTTGCCCACCTACCTTTCGCCTTTTATTATCACAAATCACTATCATTAAGTTTCATGATGTCACTACGCAACATACTTTACTCTTTTCATTATAAAGTTTTTAACATCAAAAAGCGAGATTTGAAACTAGATGATTCAAGCCTAATAATGGTAAATTTCATTTTTATGACTTAAAATAAGGGTAAATCCTAATAAAGGAGACAGTTGTATGAAAAAAACAGTCGAACTTTTTATTTATGGTGCTGAGATTTTGTGTCCTAGCTGTGTGAATATGCCTTCCTCGAAGGATACCGAAGAATGGTTGCGTGCTGCCTTATCACGTCATTTTCCAAATCAAGCTTGCACAGTGACCTACATCGATATTTTTTCCCCTCCAGAAGATGAACAACATCTCGCTATGGTGCATCAAATTATTGAAGATGAACTATTTTATCCGGTTGTCGTCGCAAATCAAATCATCTTAGCAGAAGGACAACCACGATTAAAAAAAAGTCTACTCCTATTTAGAAACGCTAGGCTATATACCTGTCTCTCAAAAGAAAGAGAAAGTGATTTAAAATGAACCCATTGATTGAATTCTGTGTCAACAACTTACTATCTGGCTCAGAACAAGCACTTAAAGAGCTGGAAAATGACGACCGTCTTGACGTCGTTAGCTATGACTGCCTAACCTATTGTGACACTTGTGCGACCTCACCTTATGCCTTAGTTGAAGGTGAAGTGATTCGTGGCAATACGCCGGATGAATTGATTCATAATATTTACACCTATTTATATGATGAAGATTATCTTGAAAAAGCAGAGTAAAGGACGGCTGAAAGATGGCAAAAATAAAAAAAACAAATGCGATGCGAGAACTCGATAAATTAAACATCGCTTATGATATAACAACCTATGCTTGGGATCCTGAACACCTTGATGCCTCTCATGCAAGCGAGTCAATCGGAATGAATGCTTCCACTGTTTATAAAACACTCGTCTTAAAAGGTGATAAAACTGGTCTATTAGTTGCCTGTATTCCCGCTAAAGAAAAAATCGATTTAAAAAAAACTCGCTCGTATTAGTCAAAACAAACGTGTGGATATGTTAGACATCAAAGAATTACTACCTGCTACCGGATACATCCGCGGTGGCTGCTCACCATTGGCGATGAAAAAACACTATCCAACTTATCTCCATGAACAAGGTCTTGAATTGAGTGAATTAGCGATATCCGCGGGTAAACGTGGCATGCAAATCATTTTAGCGGGTACTGATCTTAAAGATGCCACTAACGCGACCTTTGCTAACCTAATTGAACAGGAATCAAAATGAAAAAACGAACCGCCTAACGGTTCGTTTTTTCTATGTCTAATAAATAAAGTCCATCCATCATCAACCCAACATATTCGTTCGAACTAACATTCACAACATCAAATACCTTCGTTGAAAAATGCAGCCACTCCCGTTCACACCCATCTTCAAAACAAATCGTTTTTTGTTCTGATGTATCAACTAATAAAATCCCTTTGTCAGAGCAACACATCTGAGTATACTGCTTATTCAATTGTTGCTCGTCGTTTAGCATAAGTTGGTCGTCACGATATAAATACTTGCGGAGGAGACTGCCATCGTCACTTAATGTAATCAATTCATGTGAGACTTTATCTAAATCAAAGGCAGAGATAGCTGCTGATAAATGGTGTGTCTTTATTAACACACCAGCCCTACTAAAATGATAAATCACACTTGTCGGAAAAGGGAGCGTGATTAACAAAGTTTCATTAAAAAGCAATGCCGGCACATCGAGCCAATTTTCTTGATGCTTTTCAATCAGTTCTAACACACTCATCCAAGCTTCACCAAATTTAGCCGTAATGTAGGCCTCCTCAGCTATTTCCTCGACTGCGGTTAGTCGAGTTTTACGATATAGTTTTTCATCTTTATTGAAATACAAAGTATGATCCCTTACAAACAGATTCACACCTTCTGCAATGTAGCTCACGTTGTTCTCCCCCTTATAAATAAACAGACGTCGCACATAGGCAACGTCTGTTTGATTACAAGTTTCCACCTATTAAATTGCTTCTTCAAGATTAAGTTTAGCTTGTAATGCAGATAATTCATAATTTCTCACTTTACGTGGTAAGAAACTACGGATATCTTCTTGGTTAAAGCCTACTTCTAATCGTTTTTCATCGATTAAAATAGGACGTTTCATAATGGTTGGATTTTCAATCATCAAAGTGAATAGCTCATCCAATGTATAGTTATCAATATCTTTTTTTACATGTTGAAAGGCTTTAGATTTTTGCGAAATCACATCATCTGTTCCATTTTCAGACAGGCTCAAAATTTCTTTTAATTGATCACGTGTTAATTTTTGTTTAAATAAGTTTTGTTCTTTAAATGGAATATTATGCTCTTTCAACCAAGCAACTGCTTTACGACAAGATGTACAACTCGGAGTAGTATAGATTGTTACCATATTCCAGGACCCCTTTCGATTTTAAAAGGCTTTGAGATACAACCAAGACTTTATATTTATTTCCCGATATATGGAAAAATTAAACATTTTATAGTTCTGGCTTTGATTTTATATGAATTCAAGTATCTCTTAGACCTAATTATACCTCCTTATCGACTACTTGTCTAGATGTCCAACAATATTTCTTACTCAAACACTCGGAATTAAGTTAATCAACTTCGCGATGGCGCTAGGCAGGCTAGAATAGCCTTTTCCTAACATAAAAACAATCATAATTGACTATTGTTGCCCACGTTTCATTTTATGATGATTGCTATCAAAAAATTGAGACATCCTTCTCTTTAAAAACAAAAAAAACTGCTACCCTTGCGGGAGTAGCAGTTCTCATTTTCAAAAATTATTTAGCTTTGATGTTGTAGAATGTAGCTTTACCGTGGTATTCAGCTAATTCATCTAATTCATCTTCGATACGTAATAATTGGTTGTATTTTGCAATACGGTCAGTACGTGATAATGAACCAGTTTTGATTTGACCAGCGTTTAATGCAACAGCGATATCAGCGATTGTTGCATCTTCTGTTTCACCAGAACGGTGAGAGATAACAGCAGTGTAACCAGCGCGTTTAGCCATTTCAATCGCGTCAAATGTTTCTGTTAAAGTACCGATTTGGTTAACTTTGATAAGGATTGAGTTAGCGATGCCTTTTTCAATACCTTCAGCTAATTTTTCAGTGTTAGTAACGAATAAATCATCACCAACTAATTGAACTGTATCACCTAAAGCAACAGTTAATTCTTTAAATCCAGCCCAGTCATTTTCGTCAAGACCATCTTCGATAGATACGATTGGGTATTTAGCACATAAGTTTTTGTAAAGCTCGATCATTTCTGCAGTTGTTTTTTCGCCTTCACCAGAATCAGCTAATACGTAAACACCTTTTTCTTTATCGTAGAATTCAGAAGAAGCAGCATCCATTGCAAGTAAAACATCTTCGCCTGGTTTGTAACCAGCAGCTTCGATTGCTTCAATGATAACTTCAAATCCTTCTTCGTTTGAACCAAGGTTAGGAGCGAAACCACCTTCGTCACCTACAGAAGTAGCTAAGCCTTTAGCTTTCAAGATTTTAGCTAACGCGTGGAATACTTCTGCACCCATACGTAGACCTTCTTTGAAAGAAGGAGCGCCAACTGGCATAATCATGAATTCTTGGAAGTCGATGCTGTTATCAGCATGTGAACCACCATTGATGATGTTCATCATTGGAACTGGTAATACTTTACCGTTTGTTCCGCCGAAGTATTTGTAAAGTGGTACGCCTAATTCGTCTGCTGCTGCACGAGCTGCTGCGATAGAAACACCTAAAATAGCGTTTGCTCCAAGGTTACCTTTGTTTTTAGTACCATCTAAATCGATCATTAATTTATCGATTGCTGGTTGATCAGTTACTTCCATACCGATAACTTTTTCAGAGATGATTGTGTTAACGTTTGCTACTGCTTTAAGAACACCTTTACCTAAGTAACGTGCTTTATCGCCATCGCGTAATTCTACTGCTTCGTATTCACCAGTTGATGCTCCTGAAGGAACGATTCCGCGACCAAAGCCACCATCTTCTGTAAATACTTCTACTTCTACTGTTGGGTTACCACGTGAGTCTAAGACTTCGCGTGCGTATACATCGATAATTGCTGACATATTATAATTCTCTCCTTTTAAGTTAAGTTATTTCCATCACTTATTTTACCCTGTTTTTCGGAAAAAACAAAGTAAAGTGACGAGTTTTTATTTAATAATTAATGATTCACCAGTCATTTCAACTGGTTTTTTAATGTTTAGTAAATCTAACATTGTTGGAGCGACATCCGCTAAGCGACCGCCTTCACGTAATGTTACACCTTTTTTAGTTACAATTACTGGCACTGGCACTGTTGTATGAGCGGTATGCGGTTCGCCCTCTGGTGTCGTCATTGTTTCTGAATTCCCGTGATCAGCGAAGATAATTGCAGCTCCACCTTTAGCAAGAATTGCATCAACGACACGACCTAAGTTTTCATCAACAGCTTCAATTGCTTTAATTGTTGGTTCTACCATACCTGAATGTCCAACCATATCTGGATTGGCAAAGTTCAAGATGATTGCATCATGCTTATCTGCTTCGATGTCTGCTACGAGCGCATCAGCCACTTCATAAGCACTCATTTCTGGTTGTAAATCGTATGTTTCAACTTTTGGCGAGTTGATTAAAATACGACTTTCGCCCGGAAACTCTTCATTACGTCCACCGTTCATAAAGAAGGTAACGTGTGGGTATTTCTCTGTTTCTGCAATACGTAACTGAGCTAACCCCTCATTGGATAACACTTCACCAATCACATTTGTCATTGGCATTGGTGCAAAAGCAACTTCTGCATCAATACTTGGGTTATAAAGTGTCATTGTTACGTATTTCAAGTTCTCAACATGGTTGTCACGGTCAAAGAATTCCCATTCTTTATCAGTGAACGCATTTGATAATTGGATGGCACGATCAGGACGGAAGTTAAAGAAAATAACAGCGTCGTTATCGTTAACGGTTGCAACTGGTTGACCATCTTTAGTGATGACAGTTGGCACGACAAATTCATCATTCTTCCCAGCAGCATAAGAAGCTTCAACTGCTTCTTTTGCGGATGCTGCTGTTGCGCCAGTCCCATTTGTGATAGCGTTGTATGCTTTTTCAACACGTTCCCAACGTTTATCACGGTCCATAGCGTAGAAGCGACCAGAAATTGTAGCAATTTCGCCGTATCCAAGTTCAGCAATCTTAGCATTAACTGTGTCAATGTAACCTAAGGCTGAACGAGGTGCGACGTCACGTCCATCTGTAAACAGGTGGAGATACGTGTGTTTAACGCCTTGTTCTTTCGCTGTTTCTAACAGTGAAAGCAGGTGGTTAATGTGACTATGCACACCACCATCAGACAAGAGACCAAACAAATGTAAATTTGAATCGTTGTCTTTCGTATGTGTATAAGCACCATTTAAGACCGGGTTCGTTTGGAACTCGCCATCAGTGATTGCTTTGTCGATACGTGTTAACGATTGATACACAATACGACCTGCACCGATGTTTGTATGACCAACTTCAGAATTCCCCATTTGACCTTCAGGCAGACCAACATCTAAGCCAGCAGCTTTCAGTTGACCATGTGGAAACTCAGCCATATAACGATCGAGGTTTGGTTTTTTCGCTAAGGCAACTGCGTTTCCGACAGTTTCATCGCGTAAACCGAGGCCATCTAAAATGATAATTGCAACAGGGGCTTTAGTCATTATTTTGCACCTTCTAATAAGGCTAAGAATGATTCAGCTTCTAAGCTCGCTCCACCAACTAAAGCGCCATCAATGTCGCTTTGAGCCATGTATGATGCAATGTTTTCTGGTTTAACAGAACCACCGTATTGAATACGAACAGCTTCTGCAGCTTCTGCAGAAACAGCAG
This sequence comes from Brochothrix campestris FSL F6-1037, assembly GCF_000525915.1. Taxonomy (GTDB): domain Bacteria; phylum Bacillota; class Bacilli; order Lactobacillales; family Listeriaceae; genus Brochothrix; species Brochothrix campestris. The sequence goes on from NZ_AODH01000022.1 coordinate 33,146, forward strand.
ATGCAACAACTTCACGAATAGCAGCACATGTTTCGTTTGCTAATTCAGCAGTTGATGATTTACCAGTTCCGATTGCCCAGATTGGTTCGTAAGCAAGAACAGCTTGTTTAACTTGTTCTTCAGAAAGACCAGTTAAAGCTGCTTTAATTTGGCCACCAACGAATTCGTTAGTAATACCAGCTTCGCGTTGTTCTAATGTTTCACCACAGCAGATGATTGGTGTCATGCCATGTTTGAAAATCGCGTGTGCTTTTTTATTGATATCTTCGTCTGTTTCGTTGAAGTACTCACGACGTTCAGAGTGACCGATAACAACATAGTTAACACCTAAATCAGCGATAGCAAATGGGCTGTTTTCACCTGTGAATGCGCCAGTATCTTCAGAGTAGCAGTTTTGAGCAGAGATACGTAATTCTGTACCTTCAACTAAACGACTAACTTCTTGTAAGAATAGTGCTGGTGCAGCAACAACTGAATCAATTTCAGTATGTGATGGTACTTTGTTTTTTACACTTTCGATAAACTCAGCAGCTGTAGCAGCTGTTTTGTTCATTTTCCAGTTTCCTGCAATAATTGGTTTACGCATTAATAAAACTCCCTTTCAACGAAACTAATTTTTATTATTTGTTATCTAACGCTTCAACGCCTGGTAATACTTTGCCTTCGATAAACTCAAGTGAAGCACCACCACCAGTTGAAATGTGGCTCATTTGATCAGCAAGGTTGAATTTTTCAGCTGCTGCTGCAGAATCCCCACCACCGATAATTGAGTAAGCATCAGAATCAGCTAATGCTTGGGCCACACCTTTAGTACCGTTAGCGAATGCGTTTAATTCAAACACACCCATTGGTCCGTTCCAAATAACAAGTTTAGATTCAGCAATTACTTTGCTGTATAATTCAACTGTTTTTGGTCCAATATCAAGTGCTTCCCAGTCAGACGGAATTTCAGTAATTGGTACCACTTTACGCGGTACGTCTTCGCCAAAACCATCTGCGACAACAGCATCAACTGGTTGTAAGAAGTTAACACCTTTTTCTTCTGCTTTCTTAAGGAAAGACAGTGCAAGTTCTTGTTTGTCTGCTTCAAGTAATGATTTACCAATTTCAAGGCCACGTGCTTTAGCAAATGTGTATGCTAAACCACCACCGATGATTAAGTTATCGACTTTGTCGAGTAAGTTTTCAATTACGCCGATTTTATCTTTAACTTTTGCACCACCGATAATAGCTGTGAATGGGCGTTCTGGGTTTTCCATTGCTTTACCTAATACTTCTAATTCTTTTTCCATTAAGAAGCCGGCAACAGCTGGGATTTCATGTGCAATACCTGTTGTTGAAGCATGCGCACGGTGAGCAGCACCAAATGCATCATTAACAAAGATATCTGCTAAAGCAGCAAATTCTTTTGCTAATTCTGGATCGTTTTTAGTTTCACCTGGATAGAAACGAACGTTTTCAAGAACTAAAATATCGCCATCAGTCATCGCATCGATTTCAGCTTTAACATTAGCACCATAAGCTTCATCTACTTTTTTCACTTCTTTGCCTAATAAATCAGCTAAACGTTTTGCGGGTGCGTTTAAGCGTAATTCTTCAACAACTTCGCCGTTAGGACGACCTAAGTGACTTGCTAATAAAACTTTAGCACCATTTTCTGCTAAAAATTTGATTGTTGGTAATGCTGCACGAATACGAGTATCGTCAGTAATGACGCCATCTTTAAGTGGCACGTTAAAGTCGACACGAGTAAAGACAACTTTGCCTTTAACATCGATATCACGAATTGATTTTTTGTTCATATGTCATAGCCTCCAGAATAATTAGTTAATCGTTTAAACGATTATTGAACAATAGCGGAAACTCTCGTTTCCGCTATTATTCATTTCTTATGAAAATGTCGCTGTTTTACAACAGTTTATTATTTAGCTAATTTAGCAAAGTAAGCTAATGTACGAACTAATTGAGAAGTGTAAGACATTTCGTTATCGTACCAAGCTACAGTTTTAACTAATTGAGTATCGCCAACAGTCATAACTTTAGTTTGAGTTTCATCAAATAATGAACCATAGTTAATACCTACGATATCAGAAGAAACGATTGGGTCATTTGTGTAACCGAAAGTTTCAGGAATTGAATCAGAGTAAGCTTTCATTGCAGCGTTAACTTCTTCAACAGAAACTTTTTTGTCTAAAACAGTTACTAATTCAGTTAATGAACCAGTTGGAACTGGAACACGTTGAGCAGCACCGTCTAATTTACCAACTAATTCTGGTAATACAAGGCCGATAGCTTTAGCAGCACCAGTAGTGTTTGGAACAATGTTAGCTGCAGCAGCACGTGCACGACGTAAGTCACCGTTACGGTTTGGAGCATCTAATGTGTTTTGGTCACCTGTGTAAGCGTGGATAGTTGTCATTAAACCAGAAGTGATACCAAAGTTATCTTGTAACGCTTTAGCCATAGGAGCTAAACAGTTAGTAGTACATGAAGCACCAGAGATAACTGTTTCAGAACCGTCTAATTCGTTATGGTTAACGTTGTAAACGATTGTTTTCATGTTACCTGATGCAGGTGCAGAGATAACAACTTTTTTAGCGCCACCTTGTAAGTGTAATTCAGCTTTTTCTTGAGTAGTGAAGAAACCAGTACATTCAAGAACGATGTCTACGCCTAATTCGCCCCAAGGGATTTTAGCTGGGTCTGGTTGAGCAGAAACAACTAATTTTTTACCGTTAACGTTGAAGAAACCTTCGTGTACTTCAACTTCGCCGTCGAAACGACCTTGTGTTGTATCATATTTTAATAAATGTGCTAATTGTGAAGCATCAGTTAAGTCGTTGATTGCTACAACTTCCAAACCTTCTACGTTTTGCATACGACGGAACGCTAAACGACCAATACGTCCGAATCCATTAATACCTACTTTTACTGTCATGAGTAAATTCCTCCTTCAATAATTGAAAGTTCTATATTTTAAAAGGGTTAGCCTTCTAAAAGCTTATGTGCTGCACCCTCATCTGTGAATAATATCGCATGATGAGGGGCATGTTTGACGAATGATGCAATCGCCTTAGCTTTGGACTTACCACCTGCACCAATAAAGACGTGAGGGATATTTGCGAGCTCTCCAAGCTGTAAACCGATTGTTGGCACCTGATACACTACATTCCCGTTTTCATCAAAATAATAACCAAAAGCTTCACCTACGGCTTGCTTTTCTTTGATAATTTCGAGGGTGTTTGTATCGGTATGCCGTCTTTGCGTCATTGTCACTGCATCGCCAATTCCATGCAACACTGCGTTTGCCGATTGTAGCAAATTAAGTGTGTCACGTACAGTTGGTTCTGCAAGTAAAGAGCGATAAGTTGATTCCGTCACTTGTTCGGGCACATAGAGTGCACGGTGACGTGTACCGGTTTTTTCTGCCAAGCGTGAGCAGATTGTATTGGCTTGGTTACTTAACTCTTCACCTAAGCCTCCACGGGCAGGCACAAATAATAAATCACGCCCGTTGGCGAAATTAGCTGGCGCAATGCCGGCAATTTCAGCCATTGTTGTACCACCGTTAACGGCAATTACGTCGCCATCAATCAGCACTTTGTCCAGGGCTGTAATCATCGCACGACAGAGATCTTGTTTCACCCAAGCGGCAACATCACTATCTCCTTGTACAATAACCACGTGAGCGATGCTTAGCTTTTGCGCTAATGCATCTTCCAACTGTCTAATTTCAGATGTTTCATCGATAACTGTAATCAACTCATGATACACAGTTTTACCAATTTCTGTTATCGACATTCCAGCGGAAGTCATTGTGATTAATTGTCGGTCTTTCAAAAAAGCTACCTCAGTACGCAATACTCGTTCTGACATTCCTAGCATTTCCGCTAAGGCACGCCGACCGATCGGTTGTGCAAAATAAATCGAACGTAAAATCCGATACCGTTTTTGCATAACAATGAAAATGTCGGGTACTAATCGTTTTTGAACTTTCAACAATTCTTGCATAATCTGACATCCCTCACTGTCTGGACGTTTTTTGACCCAGCGGTCATTTTTTTGTCCCGCTAACTCAAAAAAAAAATATTTCGTACTGTCTAAGCAATACTAACTTACACTCTTATAGTAACAGATTTCCGTTTCTTTTTCAACTATATTGTTTAAATAAACTCATATTTAAAAACCTTACTCTTCTCCTATTTATTTGATAGCCTAGTTCGATAGATAGCACGCTAAAATATGACATCCTTTTTAACGCGTGTTACTATAGAAGTAATGAATTCGTACAAGGAGGTTGTTTCATGAATTGGTTAAAAAAAGGGTGGTATTACATTCTACCAATACTCGCGCTCATCTTAAGCTTAATGAGCGATCAAAAAATAGACAAAAGTTTAGTGATGATTGTCGCTGGTGTGTTGTTGTTGATGATTTTAATGGATATTAGCAAGTATCGTATTTTGCAAGAAAAACGTAAAAAAGAAGCCGAGCAACAAACGAGCACCATCGCACAGGAGAGCACTAACAAAAAGAAACGCTAATAGCATACAAAAAAGGTGACCTACGCAACTAACAATCGCATAGGTCACCTTTTTTTGTATTAGATGCCCTCGGGGGGAATCGAACCCCCATCTTAAGAACCGGAATCTTATGTTCTATCCATTATACTACAAGGGCAAAAAACAAGTCTGTTCTAAAACGAACACACTTGTAATTGTAGCTATCACAGACGTTATTGTCAACCTTATTTATTTTGACGGCGGGCAAAATCGACAAAGCGGAACTTATCCAAACGATGTCGTGAAATCGTATATTGAATAAAAGCGGTGTTTTCAAGATGAACATCACTTCTTACAACAACAACATGTGTATCACCATGAAGATCTAATAACTGTTGATCTTCGAGCGTCACTGGTTCGACTGTGTATTGTTTATGGGCAAAATCAATCGTCAAACCGAGGTCCTTTTCCATATAATCATAGATCGAATCTTCGGCCCGTTTTGTTGGCATCTCAGCTACAAATTCTTTTGCTAAATAATCATCATCGATAATAACAGCTTCATCATCGATAAACCGCACACGTGTCAAGTGAATGACCGGTGTATCAGAGCGCATACCTAGTCGCTTCGAAATTTCGAGTGGCAATACTTGTTCTTCATTGCGGATGACCTTCGTTGTGGTCGCTTTTGCTTTCACTGTCATCAATTCTTTAAAACTCGTCAAGCCCGATACAGGAAAATCAAACCGCGTTTGATCTAATACAATCGACCCTTTACCCTGTTGTTTTTGAATATAACCGGTTTCTCGCAAACGTCGAAGCGCCTTACGTACTGTTTCACGCGAAACGTTATATTGCTCAGCTAAATCATTTTCACTACGGAGTGGTTCACCAACACGATATTTTTTTTCATCAATCGCTTGTGCTAGTTCTTCGTAAATTTTCATAAACTTATTTTGACTCGCCATTCGTTTCCCCACTTAGACAACTACAGTTCCTTTCCACATGATGCTTTCATATGGTCTTAAGGTTAGTTTCGTTTGATCGTTTGTAGCGTCTCCTTCATAGTTTGTCAGTAATGTTTCAGCCAAATGGATAGGTGTCGCCCATTCAAACACAACGGGTTGATCAGTGAAATTCGCTACGACACGAATAACCTCATCCCCAGCAATACGATCGTACGCAAACACACCTTCTTCGGGACGATCATACCGCCTGAATTGCCCTGTAATGAGCGTTGCTTCTACCTTTCGTAACGCAATTAATTTTTGATAAAAGTAAAAGATTGAATCCGCTCGACTTAAGCATTCTGCTACGTTTATCTTAGTATAATTACTCGCAATTTTCAACCATGGTTTACCTGTTGTGAATCCAGCCTGTTGACTGGCGTCCCATTGTACTGGCGTGCGACCATTATCACGCGAGCGAGCGCTGACGGCTGCAAAGGCTTCGTCTGCTGTCTGTCCTTTTTGTTGAATTAGCTCAAATTGATTCAACGTTTCTACGTCTTCAAACTCATCAATTGCGTGCCAATCTGGATTCGTCATTCCGATTTCTTCACCTTGATATATATAAGGTGTCCCTTGTAGTCCATGCAAAACAAGCGCTAACATTTTAGCAGATAGTTCCCTGTATTCATCTGAGTCATTACCATAACGTGACACTATCCGTGGTTGATCATGGTTGCACCAAAACAATGCGTTCCAGCCACCCTTTGCTTGCATCCCTCTTTGCCAATCACTCAACAACGCTTTCAACGCACTTATATTCATTGGCATCAGCTGCCATTTATCACCATCTCGATAATCGACCTTTAAATGGTGGAAATTAAAGGTCATACTTAACTCGTTATTAGCTGGTTTAGTGTATTCAATACAAGCGGCCATTGAGGTCGATGACATTTCACCAACCGTAAGGATACCATAAGGACTGAAAATTTCTTCATTTAATTCTTTTAAATAGGACTCTACTTGTTTACCATCTGTATAAAAACGACGACCATCACCTTCATCATCATTAAGAAAGAGCGTCGGCTTAGAAATCAAATTAATAACATCTAATCGAAATCCATCAACGCCAAGTTCGGCCCAAAAACGCAGTATTTTTTTTTATTTCTGCGCGAACACTTGGATTTCGCCAATTCAAATCGGCCTGGGTCGTATCAAATAAATGCAAATAATATTCCGCTGTCGCTTCATTATAACCCCAACTACTGCCGCCGAATTTAGACTGCCAATTCGTTGGCGGTTGCGCAGGTGTGCCTTCTTGCCATATGTAATAATCATGGTACGGATGACTTCGTGATTGCTTAGCCGCTTGAAACCATTGATGTTCGGTTGACGTATGGTTGAGCACCATATCCATCATCAGTTTAATCCCGACTTCATGGAGATCGTTTAACAACTGCTTGAATTCTAACAGCGTGCCGTACTGTGGATTAATGGCACAGTACTCCGATATATCGTAGCCGTTGTCTTTTTGTGGTGAGGGTTGGATCGGTGTAATCCAAATCATATCAATTCCAAGTTTTTTTAAATAAGGGATTTTTTCGCGAATCCCTTCAATATCACCAAATCCATCACCGTTAGCATCATTAAAACTCTTTGGATAAATTTGATACACGCTATATGATTGCCATTCTTCAATTGTCATCTTTAGCCCCACCTTTCTTTCTCTCCAATAATAACTTGTATATACAAGTTTGTCAAACAGAGTTATCACATCTCTTTTGAAAAATATGGTAAAATAAGGCTATCATACGTGGCAATTAAGGGATTGAACTCTGTTTTTCTGACAGCTGCTTCCTAGGTGTTTCTCGTCATTATTTAATTGAATCACTTCAATTGACCTTGATTGACCTAACGTGTAGTATAATTATTAGATTGTTAAATTAGAGGAGGGCTTTTTTATGAACTTAATTCCAACAGTGATCGAACAAACATCGCGTGGCGAACGTTCTTACGATATTTACTCACGCCTACTTAAAGACCGCATCATTATGCTCGGAAGCCAGGTCAACGATGACGTTGCCAATTCCATTATTGCACAATTACTCTTTTTAGATGCACAAGATCCTGATAAAGATATTTACCTTTACATTAACTCACCTGGCGGAAGCGTCACTGCAGGGATGGCTATTTATGATACGATGCAGTTTATCAAAGCCGATGTTCAAACGATGGCAATGGGAATGGCTGCATCGATGGGTTCGTTCTTATTAACTGCAGGCGCACCTGGCAAACGCTTTGCTTTGCCGAATGCAGAAATCATGATTCACCAACCATTAGGTGGTGCACAAGGGCAAGCGACTGAAATTGAAATTGCTGCTCGTCATATTTTAGCAACACGTGCTAAATTAAATAAAATCATCGCAGAACGCACCGGTCAACCGCTTGAAAAGATCGAACAAGATACTGATCGCGACAATTTCATGACTGCTGAAGAAGCTAAAGCCTATGGTTTAATTGACGATATTATCGTAAGCAGTAAAGCTCTTAAATAAACACATAGACATCTTTTAGCTATTTTCCAAAAAACCGAACTAGACGTTCGGTTTTTTTTTTGCCATTTGACTAACTTGTATATACATGTTACGATGATTTTGTTAATTAACGCAACAACCTTTCAGAAAGATGTATTCGCTTACAAAAATCTAAAGATTGAGGTGAAAGAACATGTCATATACTCCAGAAGAAGTACAAAAAATCATTGCAGCGGTCGGCGGTAAAGAAAACGTTCAAACCGCTAGTCACTGCGTCACACGTTTACGTTTAGTTTTAAAGGACGACACCCTCGTCGACGAAGCTGCGCTCGATGAGATTGATGTCGTGAAAGGTTCGTTCTCTGCTAACGGCCAGTTTCAAGTCATTATCGGTACCGGTACTGTCGAAAAAGTATTCGCAACCTTTGCTGAGTTAACAGGCGTCGATAAAGAAACAACTAAAGCTGACGTTAAGCATGCCTCTGCAAAAAAACAAAATTGGCTACAACGAGCCCTCTTAGGCTTGGCTGATATTTTTGTCCCTATCCTCCCTGCCATCATCACTGCCGGCTTACTACTCGGCATTAATAACCTTCTTACTGGCCCTGATATCTTTATGAAGCAGCCTATAATCGAGGCTTATCCACAATGGGCCGGAGTTGCTGACATGATTAACATCATCGCCAGTACTGCCTTTGCTTTTCTCCCCGTCTTAGTCGGTTGGTCTGCCAGTAAAAAATTCGGTGGAAATCCTCTGCTCGGAATCGTACTTGGATTAGTGCTCGTCAACCCGTCGCTCCTCAATGCCTATGGCCTTGCTGATGCGCGTTTAGCGGGGGAAGTTCCTCATTGGAATCTCTTTGGTTGGGAAATTGAGAAAGTCGGTTACCAAGCACAGGTGCTCCCGATTTTAGCGGCTACTTACGTTCTCGTTAAGATTGAACTTTTCTTAAAGAAACACATCAAAGAAGCCTTCCACTTATTATTGGTGGCACCTATCGCGTTATTGGTCACAGGCATCCTCTCATTCATCATTATCGGACCGGTGACAATGTTTATCGCGGGCCTCATTACAGATGGCATCGTCAACATTTTCAACGTTGCCCCTGGACTAGGCGGCTTCATCTATGGCCTCTTATACGCTCCCCTCGTTATTACCGGCATGCACCATCTCTTCCTCGCCGTCGACTTACAATTGATTGGCTCAACAGGCAGTACTTTCTTATGGCCAATCCTTGTCATGTCAAACTTAGCACAAGGCGCCGCAACCCTTGCGATGGTCTTTGTGTTCAAACGCCAAAAAGACAAATCATTAGCCGGAACAGCAGCCTTAACTGCCTCTCTCGGAGTGACTGAACCTGCCCTCTTCGGTGTTAACTTACGCTATCGCTATCCGTTCTACGCTGCCATTATCGGAGCGGGTCTCGCGGGTTGTATCATCACCATCGCAAAGGTAAAAGCCTTTAGCATCGGTGTCGGTGGTTTACCAGGCATTGTTTCGATTATGAAACCCGGTTGGGCAATCTTCGCCTTAGGAATGTTACTCGCAATTGTAATTCCCTTTGTCTTAACATTAGTCTTTTCAAAATTCCAAAGAGGGAAATAAACAAAAGTGACAGCAGCTCGTCATAGGCAACTAAATTGGAGGCTTTGAGTATTCGGCTATCTGTGTCGAAACGAAAAGGCGAAATTTAGACAGCCTATAGCTGATGGAACTGGAAGAACAAAAGTGACAGCAGCTCGTTCAACTTCGAAGATATTGGAAGATAAAAGGTCTGCGACTATTTCCGGTCGCTGCCTTTTAGCTGAAATATCCCAGAAGTTAGCTGATGGAACTGGAAGAACAAAAGTGACAGCAGCTCGTTCAACTTCGAAGATATTGGAAGATAAAAGGTCTGCAACTATTTCCCGTTGCAAGCATTTGTCTGACAGATGAACGCAGCTTCTTCACCGCTCCAAGCATCATAAAAGCCCGCTAAACAATTGTTTAGCGGGCTTTAGGTTGTCATCTCGGAAAAGTGAACAACAAATATAATTTATTACAAACGATTAATCTTCATCAACCGGTTTGATCGAGTCTTTAATTTCAACGTCTAAATCATGTGTATATTCTTCAACTTGCGCAGGTGTCCAACCGAAGATACGCGTCATTTTAGCAACAACGGCAGCTTCCCATTTTTGTGCCCATTTAACGTTAAAGAATACTGAACCTGTACGACGAACGAAGAAATCGACTGGACGTACAACACTTTCATGTTCAATCGCATACATTAATTGCGCATCAACAACTGGTGCAATATCTGCTTCGTTAGATGCTTTTGCATAAGCAAAGAGTGTATCAACGTTTGTACCATATTTATCTGCTAAGTAACGGCCTTCTTCTTCAGTTAAGTTGAAGTTAACAGCTTCTTTCGCTTTTTTAGCCACGAAACCAGCAAACGCTTTCGAACCACCAACATCACCACCAGAAATCGGTAAATGTTCTGTTTGTGTTTTTTCACTAAATCCACGGTTTGGCATACGTTTAACAGCGACATTGACAATGTTTTCTGCCATTTTACGGTAACCCGTTAATTTACCACCAGCAATTGTTAAGAGGCCACTTTCAGCTTCCCAAATTTCATCTTTACGTGAAATTTCTGAAGGATCTTTCCCTTTTTCAAAAATCAGTGGACGTACACCTGACCAACTTGATTCAACATCATCTTTTGTGATGTTAACTTTAGGGAACATGTAATGAATCGCTTCAATTATGTAATCACGATCTGCTTTGTTTACTTTTGGATGTAATTTATCTGCTTCATATACTGTGTCTGTTGTACCGACATATGTTTTACCATCACGCGGAATCGCAAACACCATCCGTTTATCCGGTGTATCGAAGTAAACTGCTTGATGTAACGGGAAAGCTGATTGATCAAAGACAATATGAACACCTTTCGTTAAACGAAGTTGTTTATTGTTTTTAGCGTAGTCTTTACCACGAACTTCATCAACCCATGGACCTGCAGCATTGATTACTTGTTTTGCACTTACTTTGTAAGCAGTACCTGTTTCAACATCCGTAATATCAGCACCGATAATTTGACGATTATCGTCATAAATAAAGTTATTTGATTTTACATAGTTGATTGCCAAGCGCCTTTAGCGATGGCAGCTTTCATAACTTCAATTGTTAAACGCGCATCATCCGTACGGTACTCAACATAGTAACCGCCACCTTTAAGATCTTTTGTTTTTTAACAAGTGGTTCTTTTTTTAATGTTTCAGAAGGTGATAACATAATACGACGTTCGCCTTTTTTTCACCTGTGCTAAGAAATCATACACACGCAAGCCGATTGATGTTGTAAATGAACCGAAAGTACCGCCTTTATGAAACGGTAATAACATCCATTCAGGTGTTGTTACATGAGGACCATTTTCATATACAATCGCACGTTCGCGACCAACTTCAGCTACGACACCAATTTGTAATTGTTTTAAGTAACGTAAACCACCGTGCACTAATTTAGTTGAACGACTTGATGTTCCACCAGCGAAATCTTGCATTTCGACTACCGCTACCTTCATCCCACGAGTGGCAGCATCTAAAGCGATACCAGCACCAGTAATTCCTCCACCGATTACTAAAATATCAAATTCTTCTGACGTAAGTTTATCTAATTTACTTTGACGATCTAATCCTGAAAATTTAACAGACATGCTTATCGACTCCCTCTATCTTAATTTAGCCACAGATTTCATAAAAAGAAAGAGACTGCACGAATGCTTAGTATTGAACTAAACTTGTGCAGTCTCTCGGAATCTCCGACCAATTTATTAACTTGACACAAGTGTATCATAATTCAGCATTTTTAACAAGTATTCTCATCAATTAAGCGAAAATGTTCGTAAAGTGTTAAATCATTGTACAACTTGTGATTATTTAAAGACTTGTGTTGCTTTAACCGCTTTTTGCCAGCCTTCATATAACAACTCTTCTTTTTCAGTTCCAGCAACTGGTTCAAATTTATGTTCTAAGCTCCAGTATTGGTTGATTTCTTCTTTATCTTTCCAGAAACCAACAGCTAAACCAGCTAAGAAGGCTGCTCCTAAAACAGTTGTCTCTTTGTTTTCTGGGCGTTCAACTGGAACTTGTAATAAATCACTTTGGAATTGCATTAAGAAGTTATTCGCACTTGCACCACCATCGACACGTAGTGTTTCAAGTTTAATACCTGAATCTTTTTCCATGCTGTCGATAACATCGCGTGTTTGGTATGCTAATGATTCTAACGTCGCACGGATAAAGTGTTCTTTTGTTGTTCCACGTGTTAAACCAAAGACTGCTCCACGCGCTTCAGCATCCCAGTAAGGTGCACCAAGACCTACAAAGGCCGGTACAACGTACACACCTTCAGTTGAATCGACACGCGTCGCATATTCTTCTGTTTCAGGCGCTGTCTTAACCATACGTAAACCATCACGTAGCCATTGTAAGGCTGAACCAGCCACAAAGATACTACCTTCAAGTGCATAACTTACTTTACCGTTGATGCCCCATGCAAGTGTTGTTAACAAACCATTTTGTGATTTAATTGCTTTGTCGCCAGTGTTCATTAATAAGAAACCACCGGTACCATAAGTGTTTTTACCCATACCTTTTTCGAAACAACCTTGGCCGAATAACGCCGCTTGTTGATCCCCTGCCACACCAGCGATTGGTGTTTCGAGACCGAAGAAGTGGTAACCCACAGTGTGTCCGTATACATGTGAAGAATCATGTACTTCAGGTAACATTGCAGCTGGTACATTTAACATTTCTAACAATTCTTCATCCCATTTAAGGTCGTAAATATTGTACATTAACGTACGGCTTGCATTTGAGTAATCGGTAACGTGTACTTTACCGCCACTTAATTTCCAAATCAACCATGTGTCAATTGTACCGAAGGCTAACTCACCTTTTTCAGCACGTTCTTGCGCACCATCGACATGATCTAAAATCCAACGTACTTTTGTTCCTGCAAAATAAGGGTCAAGTAACAAACCTGTTTTGTCAGTTACCATTTTTTCGTAACCTTTGGCTTTTAAGTCTGTACAAATATCGACAGTTTGACGTGATTGCCATACAATCGCATGATAGATTGGCTTGCTTGTCGCTTTATCCCAAACAACCGCTGTTTCACGTTGGTTTGTAATCCCAATACCAGCAATTTCTTGTGCGTTAACGCCTGTTTTAACTAATACACCTGACATTGTTGCTAACACACTACTCCAAATTTCATTGGCATCGTGTTCTACCCAACCTGATTCAGGGAAATGTTGTGTGAATTCGCGTTGCTCTGTTCCTAAAATTTTACCTTGTTTGTTTAAAAGCATTGCCCGTGTACTTGTTGTTCCTTGGTCAATTGCTAAGATATATTTTTTTTCCATCATTTTCTCTCTCCTTTAATAACGATTTAGTTGTTTCCTGCTTTTTTATCAGCTGACATTGCGATGAATTCAACGATAACTAAAACAATGATACTAACGAATAACCAAGCACTTACTTCATGGTTAATAATCGCTTTGTACGCTGTCGCTGCGATTGTTGCTCCTAATAAAGGTCCAATCACAGGTACCCAAGCGTACGCCCAATCAGATCCACCTTTACCTGAAATCGGTAAAAGCGCATGCATAATACGAGGTCCTAAGTCACGAGCAGGGTTAAGTGCATAACCAGTAGTACCACCAAGTGACATACCGATAACAACGATTAACGCCCCAACGATTAATGGGTTATAACCTGCACCAATATTGACATTAGCACCGAAAGATAAAATACCGAATACAAGTGCGAATGTACCAACAACTTCACCAAAAACGTTTGATGTATAGTGACGAATAGCAGGACCAGTTGCAAAGACACCTAATTTAGCACCTTGATCTTTTGTTGCTTTCCAGTGTGGGTAGTAATGTAACCACACGACTGTTGCGCCTAAAAAGGCACCGATAAATTGACCACCAACGTAAGCAGGCACATCAGCCCAAGGGAAGTTTCCAGCTGCTGCCAACCCAATTGTTAACGCTGGATTTAAATGTGCTAAGCTTAAGTAACCCGATACATATGCCCCCATCGCAACTGCAAGACCCCAAGCAATTGTAATGACGACCCAGCCTGCACCAGTTGCTTTTGTTTTATCTAGTACGACACCTGCTACAACGCCGCCACCAAATAAAATCAAGATAAACGTTCCTAAAATTTCGCCTAAAAACTGTAATCCTATACTCGTATCCATAATGATACCTCCTCGTGTATGTAATGGGATTTAGAACTTATCGTTTTGATAAGCTACGCGACTGGGTTCTATGTAGTTATAATAGCAATTCCGCCAAAACACCCGCAAAAAAATCCGCAGTAAAACAACCTAATAGATTAGGTTTTTCCCGCAGATCTCATCGTCTCATCACGTTTCCATTAACTTAACCTTAGTATAAAACAGCATGTAAGCGTTGTCAATCGTTTCTGACAAATTTCTGTCACAAAAGCGGATTTTTTTATAAATAGTTACTTTTTATCATATAAATCCCATAATTTATAATTAGAAGTTGTAATAGCCGATGCTCCCGCGGCTAATGCTGCCTCAACTTCTTCGGCTGTATCAATCAGCCCTCCTGCAAAAACAGGTTTACCCGTTTGTTCGACTACAGTTCGAATTACCTTCGGAATCACACCAGGGAGCACTTCAACATAATCAGGGTTCGTCTTGCTTATAATATTAATGCTTCGTTCCAAGGCACTTGAGTCGAGAATGAACGCGCGTTGGGTTGCGACCACCCCTTTTTTGTTTTGCGGTAGTAACAACACTGCCTTTTGTTGAAATAATACCATACGGTTTAATCGTTTGACAGAGAAATTCTGTTCCTGCCTCATCGGTTTTAAGACCGCTCACTAAGTCAGCATGTAAAAACATCTTTTTGCCTGAACGATTCGCATAGTCAACCAGACTTGCGAGCATGTTAATATGAACATTTAAAATAACGCCGTACTCAAATGATGTTTTGAGCATCCGATCAAATTCTTTCATCGTTCTCACCGCTGGTAATATCTTCTGATTGTTAAACATCTGGCACCTCCGTTTTACTTGAATACAATATCTTTTAATTCTTCGCCCGCTTTCAGACGATTTGCAATTTGATCAAGTTTTCGTAGGCGGTGATTAATGCCCGACTTACTAATTGGACCCGTTGATAACATGTCACCTAATTCCGCCAATGATACATCCGGATATTTGACACGGAGTAAGGCAATTTCTCGTAATTTATCTGGCAGAGCTTCCACCGTTACCGTGTTGGCAATGTATTTAATATTATCTATTTGTCGAACAGCCGCACTAATCGTTTTATTTAGATTGGCTGTTTCACAGTTGACTAAACGATTGACTGAGTTGCGCATATCTCGTAAAATGCGGACATCTTCAAACCGCATTAGCGCCACATGGGCTCCAATTAAATTGAGGAAGTCCGTAATTTTTTCGGCCTCTTTCAAATAAACGATGTAGCCCTTTTTACGGCTTAAAATACGGGCGTTGACATCAAAATGATTCAATAAGTCTCGTAAAGCTTCACCATGCTCTTTATACAAGGTCATGATTTCCATATGATACGAGGTCTTATCGGGATTATTAACCGACCCACTTGCCAAAAAAGCACCACGTAAATAAGACCGCTCATATAACGAATTACCGTTTAAAAAGTGTGGCAACTCATCGGAGAACATAAAACTACCTTTCGTAATTTCAAGGTCTTCCAATACTTTCGCTGCATTAACTTTCAAACGGACTAAGTACACATTGTTTTTCTTCAATTGCATTTTTTTACGGACTAATAATTCAATCGGTAAATTGTAGACTTGTTTAAGCAACGAATAGATCCGTCGTGCAATCGCCGCATTTTGTGTCTGCACATTCACGACACTCATGCCATTTGCAATCGCCAACGTCCCATTCATTCGAATAATCGCAGACAACTCCGCTCGCGCTTCTTCATTAGAAACGCTCAACTGGGTGATTTCTTTTTTTGTATCTGATGCAAAAGACATCGTTCTTTCCCTCCTTATGAATGACGGCTTTTATCAATCAGAGCAATTAATTTTTCAACCACTAAACTGGCGTCATGTCGGACAAAACCATCCGATGTGTCAAGATAATTATCGTACAACGGTTCAACTTCTTGCTCTTGCATCCCTTTTAAATCTGTCATAACCTGGTTTACTCCGTCAGGATGAATAAGGCAGGTGCCACTTTCTTTTCATTCACTAACATACGATCGATAAATTTCGCTCCGACATGCTCGTGTAAAACCCGTACGTGATCCGCATCGCTAAACCCTTCGGTTTCGCCTAACTGAGTCAAAATGTTACAAACATATACTTTTTTTGCTCGCGACGCAACAACTGCCTCTGCTATATCATGCACCAGTAAATTCGGTAAAATACTCGTATACAGACTACCTGGACCAAAAGCAATTAGATCCGCTTCTTTAATCGCAGCTACTACCCGTTGTGATGCCCGGGCGTCGTCAGGCACAATCTCCAATTTTTTAATCGGTAACCGCACTTTTGGAATATTGGACTCACCTAAGACAATTGAGCCATCGGCCATTTCTGCTTGCAATTGTAATGGAATCGTCGTTGCTGGTAACACAACCCCTTTTACGTTTAAAATATTGCTCAAATCAGCAATCGCCTCGAGCGCATCCCCATGCATATCGGTTAACGCTGCTAATAGTAAGTTCCCTACCACATGTCCTTTTAGCTCACCATCATTTTGGAAACGATATTGAAAGACACGGGCAATACTGCTCTCACTTTCTGATAAAGCAGACAAGGCGTTACGAATATCGCCAGGCGGAATAACATCAATTTGCTTTCTAATTTTACCTGAGCTACCACCATCATCACCGACAGTAATAACGGCTGTAATATCTAAATAATGTTGGCGTAACCCTCTTAAAATAACTGGCAATCCTGTCCCGCCACCAATAATAACAATTCGTCTTTTTCTCATTTATACGCACCATGCTCTCATCTTTTTATTGTAAAATGACACACCCGGCTCCGTTTAATATCATACCACATAAAGAGCTAACTGTAAGTAAAAATGGTCAAAAAAACAGGTCATCGTCTGTTGATGGACGATGACCTGTTTTTTGTAAGCACTTATTTAGTTTCAGCCGCTTCACGTTCTTCTAAGTCTTCTAAATATTTCAGTACAAATTGACCAGCAATCCCACCATCTGCTGCAGCTGTTACAATTTGACGTAAGTTTGTGTCGCGCACATCGCCAGCAGCAAAGATACCCGGAATACTTGTTTCCATGTTACGGTTTGTTTTAATATAGCCTTCTTCATTTAAAATGCCGAGATCTTTAAATGGTTCTGTCAGCGGAATAATACCGACATAAACAAACACACCCGATGCCGCTATTTCTTGGGTTGAACCATCAACCGTATTTTCTAACACGACTGACCCGACTTTTTTGTCATCGCCTTTGATTGCTTTAATCGTATGATTCCAAATGAAATCGACTTTTTCATTATCAAATGCACGCTTTTGAATTAACGGTGTTGCACGTAACTTATCACGACGATGAACAATCGTTACTTTATCGGCAAAACGTGTTAAGTAAGTCCCTTCTTCAACAGCTGAGTCGCCCCCACCAATGACAATCAATTCTTGGTTTTTAAAGAAGGCACCATCACAGACTGCGCAATATGAAACACCGCGACCGCTATACGCGTCTTCGCCCTCAACAGCAACTTTACGATGCTCCGCTCCTGTGGCAATCACAACCGCTCGCGCAGTGTAACTTTTTTTTACCAGCAGTGACAATTTTATACGTATCATGATCTTCAATCCCTTTAATATCACCATAAGCATATTCAGCGCCAAATTGTTTCGCGCCTTCCATCATCTTAACTGATAAATCAGGTCCCGTAATATTATCAAAGCCTGGGTAGTTTTCAACTTCGGCTGTATTGACCATTTGCCCACCAGGCACGCCGCGTTCAATCATTAATGTGCTCAATTCTGAGCGCGATGCATAAAGTGCAGCTGCCATTCCGGCAGGACCCGCTCCTATTATAATAACGTCATAAATCTTCTCTTCGGTTGACATTGTCATCCTCCTCTTGGTATTCATATCTCTATACTAAATACTTCAGCTATTGCCGTCTAACAATATGCTTGTGTTTTCTTAATAAATTTATTCAATTGGCTTTGCGAGACCCCGAACTGTTGCATTAATGCTCGCTTCGTTACTTTCTGAGCTGTTGCTTGATTATACTGATAAAGCAACGCCGCTAGTAAGAGCGGTTGTTCCACTGTATCACAATGACTTTTATGTACGGTTTGATCATTAACATAAGCAAAGAGTCGTCGATACAACGGTAATGTTTCACGTGTAACGTTATAACCGATTCGTATCAGTTCAGACGCAGTCGCCAAAGAAAACTGACCGTTAGCAACGGCTAACGACGGTTGTTCTCCTTTAGCAGTCGTTGGTGTTGTACAAAAACCTCTTTCCAAATCATTGAATTGATTCGGACTAAAATGCAGTGAAAAATGCATATATTCGATCTTATTGGTCGATTGCGTTAACTGTAGTAAGCCACATAGACGTTCAACTTGATTGTCACTTTGCAGGCCAAGCAACATTTGTTCTTCATCGGCATGAACTGCCTCATTTTGGGAATGTGTTAACCAAATATTGGCATAAGGTTCTTCATAATCATAGTTACCAAACTGTTGCCAATAATAGTTCGATAATGGTTCGTTCCCTTGATAATAGGCGGCCTTGGATGCATAAAAGTAAAATTTCCGATGTGAGCCGGTCGCTTCATTTAATTTTGTAAACATCGCTAAAGCACCCGCATAGTCGCGTGCCAACGTTTTAACAATCGCACCTTCAAGCTGTTCATGACTGGTGAACGGATAGACTGTCGCTAACTCGGTTGCATACGTCTTAAATAAGTCCCACTGACCTTCGTAGTATGCCGAAACCGCCCGCTGACAACGTGCTAAATAATGACCTTCATACTGTGACTCAATTTGATTCAATAACTGTTTCGCATCATTTTTCCGATTTTGACGATTGTATAAGACACTTAACTCGATTGCATAGATTGGAAGGTCATCGGTCAATCTCGCTTGTTCTAAGTAGCGGATAGCTTTAGTGACATACCCATCACGCAAATAGCCATCGACCGTTTCAATCACCTGTTGTTGCGCTAGTTCAAGTGGTGTGCGCTCACGCACAAGCGGCTTAACGGCTTCAACTTCTTTTTCGGCCTCAAACCGTTCTTCCAACACCCGTAAAAGTTCACGTGCAACAGCTGCATATTCACCACGTGGCTTTGCTTGTAAATAGCGTCTCGAATAATAAATCGCTTGTTTGAAATTAGCTAAGTAGCATAGTTATTCGCCATAAAATAATAAAAGTATGGTTTATAGTCTAACTTCAAGGCGCGATTTAATAACTCGTTTGATTGTTCATAATCGGCTTGTTCGGTGTAACAGATTGCCAACTGACAAATGATCAACGTGTTTTCAGGTGCAAGTCCCATTGCTCTCGTCAAATATTTAATTGCTGCTGGTAAATCATTTGCTTCAAATGCTTTTGTCCCTTTTGTAAAATACAATTCTGGTGTGGGATGCAAAAAATAAAGTTGCGTTGATTTTGAATCAGGCATATCTGCACTCCTTTCGATTGTTTTTCCGTACGTAAGTATATCATATTTTACCCTTCGTTTCAGTCCATCAAACGTAAATAGGCAGTTTCAAAAACGAAACAGCCTGGCAATGAAAATCCACCAGGCTGTTCCAGTTAATTGCGATAATAAGGTAAATGCTTTGTCGTTAAGCGACGATACACCCATAAACCGATACAGCCAACCACCAAAATAAGCGCCAATAGTTGCGAAATACGAATGTTAACTCCTACTAAACTCAACATTAAGCTATCGGTTCGCATACCTTCGATAAAAAAGCGACCGAACGAATACCAGATGACATAGCTTAAGAACACTTCGCCACGCTTCAACGGCAGTCTGCGACGAATAAGGAGCAAGACTATGAAACCGACAATGTTCCAGAGTGATTCATATAAAAACGTCGGCTGATGATAAACACCATCGATGTTCATTTGATTAATGATAAACGCGGGTAAATGGAGACCTTCTAAAAAGGAACGACTAACCGCTTCGCCATATGCTTCTTGATTCATAAAATTGCCCCAGCGACCAATTGCTTGTGCAATAATCAAGGCTGGCGCGGCAATATCAACCACTTGCCAAAAAGAAATATGCTTCAATCGTGTGAAGATGAGCGTCGTCACAATTGCACCAATCAAGGCGCCATAGATGGCGATGCCACCTTCCCAAATTTTAATGATTTCACTTGGGTGCGCACCGTAATACGACCATTCAAAGGCCACGTAATATATACGAGCTGAGACAATCGCTAATGGAATCGCCCAAATGAGTAAATCAATAAAATAATCAAAGTTAAACGCTTGTTTTTTTGCTTCTGGCACCGTGATGACAAATGAAATAGCGACAGCCGACGCAATAATAATGCCATACCAATGAATGGCCAAGCCACCGAGTTGAAAAGCAATCGGATTGAGTGCTTCTGTCATAATTCCACCTCTTAGTTGTTCGTTTTATTTTTTATTTCGCGGGTCAAGTTTTCATTAAATGTTTGCGCCGCATTATTACCTAATTGTTTCAAACGAAAGTTCATACATGCGACTTCGATAATAACCGCTAAGTTACGACCTGGGCGAACCGGCACTGTAATTTTAGGAACCTGGACGTCACAAATAGCCGTTGTCAATTCTTCTAAACCGACACGATCGTATTGTTTTTCTGCATCCCATAACTCTAAATCAATAACTAACGAAATCTTTTTATCTGGCCGAACTGAACCAGCACCGAAAAGATCCATGACATTGACAATGCCAAGTCCTCTAATTTCGAGTAAATGCTCAATTAATTTAGGTGAACGACCAATTAAAGTAATCCCGTCTAATTGACGAATTTCTACCGAGTCATCTGCTACCAGACGATGGCCACGTTGCACAAGCTCCAAAGCTGTTTCACTTTTACCAACGCCTGACTTCCCACGGATTAAGACACCGATACCGTATATATCAACGAGTACACCATGCATTGTTTTAATTGGGGCTAATTCAGTTTCTAAAAAGTTAGTAATATAGACAGATAAACGTGTTGTTTTTAATTTCGAACTGAGTACTGGTATCCCTCGTTCTGTTGCAATTTCAAGCAACTCAGTCGGGGCTGGCAAACTACGGGCGATTACAAATGCCGGTGTCCGCGGCGTACAAAGTTTATCAAACAGGGCGCGTTTCTTTGCAGATGAGAGACTTTCTAAGTATGAGGTTTCAGCCATACCAAATAATTGAATCCGGTCTTCGGGATAGTAATTCATAAAACCTGACAATTCTAAACCTGGACGCGATAGATCACTCACTTCTATCTTGCGATTCAAGCCGTTTTCACCAGTCACTAATTTAAAATGCATATTCTCGAATAAGGCTTGTACAGTTACACTTGGTTCCATCATAGTATACGGTCCAACAAAATCGTTGTGACCTTGTCACCTCTTTCACAGTTTTATTTTAGTTTACCATGTTAACCGCTTTCTGACTAATGACACGTCAATAAAAACGGACATACAGGTCGTATGTCCGCCAGATTTAATATAAGCGTTCTTACATTCGGCTTTGATTTCATTTAAAGACGTTCAGTTTAGCTGTTTCACCTGTTTACATTATCCTTGTTTTTTTAAGGCCGAACCAACAATCATATTAACAAGCGTCATCACAATCGCAATTAGAATGGCTACGCTAAATGAGGCAATGGCAAAGACATCTCCACCAATAATTTTCGAGGTTAACTGCAATAGAAACGCATTGATAATAAACGTAAATAATCCTAACGTTAAAAAATTAATCGGCAACGTTAAAATCAATAAGATTGGTTTCAGCAACACATTCAATACGGCTAATACAAAACTCGCACCGAGAGCGACCCAAATAGAGGCCACGTGAAAACTTTGAGTGAATCCGGCAATGGCGATGAATAAGACGGCATTAATAAGCACGCCACTAATAAATTTCATCTTTGCACCCACTCCTTTCATCTACCATGTTTTATTGGACACCTGTTCCCCGTCTGCTTGTTTTGCGGTTGTACGGTAATAATCAGACGGTGTTTCTTCAGGTAGTACTAACCATAATACCACATATATTACAAATAGCGAGCCAAAACCTAGAATCGCACCAAGGGCGAAAACCAAACGCACAATCGTGGCATCAATATTAAAATAAGTGGCTAAACCTCCACAAACTCCGGCTAACTTACGATCTGTTTTTGATTTCATTAATTTTTTTCTCATTGTAAGCACTCTCCTTATGAACGATATTCTTCGATTTGGATATTTCCAGCCGAGCTATCACAGACTAAGGTAACATTCCCTGGTGATAACGGCATTTTCGTAAATAACTTATGTTTCTTCACCTTATCTTTTTCGTCAAGCAATAAATCAAAGTCGGCTAAATTCAATTGAATCTTACCGAAATTAGAACGTAAATCACCATCAATTCCAATTGTATTTGGCAAGCTCACTTTAATCGCACCCGCAGTTGTTTTGATGTTGGCATCTTCCGTACCGTTCCCTTCAAGTCGGGCAGTAATTGAACCGTTTTTTGTTTGCAAGCCGACTTGCTTACATTCGCCAGTATAATTAATTGGACCATTGACCGTGGTCATTTCAAGTTGACGGAGTTGACCATCGTGCAATCGTAATTCACCATTGATTGATTGGATATCAGCATCAGTCGCTTCTAACCCTTCAATGATCACGTTACCATTGGTTGTTTTAGCCAATAAATCATTGCAACGTAAAGTAGCGATATCAATCGTCCCATTCAATGTTTTCAATGAAATTAAGTCATATGTTGTCACCGGCAAGGCGATTTCAACACTGACACGCAAGCCTTTTGATGGTGATTTAAAGGTGAAACTATCGGCATCATAAGCAAGACTCGTTTGTTCAAAGAAATATGTTTCAATATGTTCTTGTTTTAATGGTTGATAGTTTTGCACTTTAACAAATAGATGAAGGTCCTCATCCTTACTTTGACGAACAGTAATATTGCCATTAAAGACATCCAAGGTAATATTTGAGGCAGTCGGATTTTGATACACGAACGCACGTTCCATCCGTGCTGGTTTTAAAAAGGGAACTGCTGCTTCTTTAATTTGTTTGAACGCATCAGTTACAAAGCTCCCCACTTGATCGCCCAAACTTGGCTGTTCAACGGTCTTATCTTGTTGCTGCCATTGTGACGATTGGCTTGTGTTTGTCTCATTGCTGTCGGTTTGTTGCTTCGCAGTCTGGCTGCTGTTCATTTTCTCTTCAGCAGTCGTAACCCCTTCTTTTTTCGCCATATTTTCTAATAAAACCAAGGCTTCTTCCGTTGTAATGACACCCTGCTTTACAAATTCTAAAATGCGTTTACGTTCATTTTCCATCTTTGTCACTCCTCTTCCTTTATTAATCCTATGTGTTGTTACCTTATTTACTATACCTTTATTATGTCGCACAGCCCTGCGTTTGTCATAGGTCTAAAGGTTGATTTTAACCTCGGACTCACTCAAAAAAAGCTCAGTCACATGACTGAGCTCAGATTGTAGACACTTACTTAACTGTTTTCACCTTAGCCTTCGTACGGTCTTTATCACGGTTCATAACCGCTTTCAAGTATTTCCCTGTATAAGAAGCCTTCACCTCACAGATTGTTTCTGGCGTACCTGTCGCGATAATTTGACCGCCACCGGCACCGCCTTCTGGCCCTAAATCAATCACATAATCGCCTTGTTTAATCACATCTAAATTATGCTCAATTACGAGCACTGAATCGCCATTATCAACAAGTCGTTGCATCACTGTTAACAGTCGTTTTATATCATCTGCATGCAAACCGGTTGTCGGTTCATCTAAAATATAGAATGACTTGCCGTTTGAACGTTTATGTAACTCAGATGCCAGTTTAACCCGTTGCGCTTCACCACCTGATAAGGTGGTGGCTGGTTGACCTAGTCGTACATACCCTAAACCGACATCAACGAGCGTCTGTAACTTCCGTTCGATTTTAGGGACGTTTTTGAAGAATTCAACACCCTCTTCTATCGTCATCGATAATATATCACTGATGTTCTTACCGCGATAATGCACATCTAACGTTTCGCTATTATAACGTTTTCCATGGCACACCTCACACGGCACATACACATCCGGCAAGAAATGCATTTCGATTTTCAAAATACCATCGCCGCGACAAGCTTCACAACGACCACCTTTAACATTAAAACTAAAGCGACCTTTTTTATAGCCACGTACCTTCGCCTCGTTTGTCACCGAAAACAAGTCACGGATATCATCAAATACACCGGTGTATGTTGCTGGATTCGATCGCGGTGTTCGACCGATTGGTGACTGGTTAATATCAATCACTTTTTCAATATGTTCGATTCCAGTGATACTCTTATGTTGCCCTGGTTTCACATTGGCCCGATTGACTTGACGTGAAAGCGACTTACGGATAATTTCATTAACAAGCGTACTCTTACCCGAACCTGATACACCGGTTACAACTGTGAATGTATTAAGCGGAATACTCACATTGATATTTTTCAAATTATTCTCCGTCGCCCCTTTGACCGTGAGGAAGTTGCCATTGCCACTGCGACGTGTTGCCGGCACCGGAATAAAGGCTTTGCCACTTAAATATTTCCCGGTCAATGATTTACGACTCTTCATCACTTTTTCAGGTGTACCCGCAGCAACAATTTCACCACCATGTTCACCTGCGCCTGGACCTACATCGATTAAGTAATCGGCTGCTAACATCGTATCTTCGTCATGTTCGACGACAATTAACGTGTTGCCTAAGTCACGCATATCTTTTAAGGTTTGGATGAGGCGATCATTGTCACGCTGATGCAAACCAATCGATGGTTCATCTAAAATATAAAGGACCCCACTCAATTTCGAACCGATTTGTGTCGCTAAGCGAATTCGTTGCGCTTCTCCACCTGACAAGGTACCGGCGGTGCGGCCAAGCGTCAAATATTCCAAGCCGACATTGTCTAAAAAACCTAACCGGTTGCTCACTTCTTTCACGATTGGTTCTGCTATTTGGCTATCTTGTGCGCTCAATGCTAACGTTTTAATCCAGTCAATCGAGTCCGAAATTGCTAATTCACACACTTCACCAATGTGACGATCGGCAATTTTAACTGACCGTGCTTTCTCATTGAGGCGGTAACCCTTACATGCTTTACAAGATTGTTCAGCCATGTAAGTCAGCATCGTGTCACGAACAAAGTCAGAGCTTGTTTCTTTGTAGCGGCGTTCAATATTATTCAAGACGCCTTCAAACGCAATATCAACATCTTTCGTATTACCGAATTCATTCGTATAATGAAAGTGGAACAAGCGGTCACCCGATCCCCACAACAATAGTTTTTTATCATCTTCCGCGAGTTCAGCAAAAGGGACAGTCATATCAATGTTAAAGTCACGACAGGCACTGGCTAACATTTGCGGATAATACTTTGTGCTGATGGGATTCCAAGCTACAATTGCGCCATCACGCAAGTTTTTATTCATGTCTGGTATGACGAGTTCGACATCAGCTTTCAAGGTGCGCCCTAACCCATCACACGTTTCACACGCGCCATAAGGGGCGTTGAATGAAAAGAGACGCGGCTCAAGTTCACCAACATTAAAACCACAGTACGGACAAGCGTAATGTTCACTAAAGAGCAGTTCTTCACCATCAACTACATCGATAACGGCATAACCGTCGGCAAGACGCAAGGCAGCTTCGAGTGAATCCGATAGGCGTGTTTCAATGCCTTCTTTCACAACCACACGATCAACGATAATATCAATCGTATGCTTTTTGTTCTTTTCAATGGTTATTTCTTCAGCGACATCATAAATGATACCGTCGACCCGAACACGGACATAACCTTCTTTTTTAATATCTTGTAGCAATTTTTTATGTTCACCTTTTTTACCGCGCACGAGTGGCGCCAACAAACTAATCCGTGTGCGTTCAGGCAACTGCATAATCCGTTCAACCATTTGACCAATTGTTTGTGCCTTAATTTCAATGTTGTGCGTCGGGCACATTGGATGTCCGACTCGGGCAAATAACAACCGTAAATAATCATTGATTTCTGTCACTGTTCCCACGGTTGAGCGTGGGTTATGATTCGTTGTTTTTTGATCAATCGAAATGGCTGGCGATAAACCTTCAATCATATCGACATCGGGTTTTTCCATCTGCCCTAAAAATTGGCGTGCATAAGAAGACAGCGATTCAACATAGCGACGTTGTCCTTCCGCATATAAGGTATCAAATGCCAGTGATGATTTCCCCGAACCTGATAACCCCGTAATAACGACGAGTTTATCACGCGGAATCACAACATCAATGTTTTTCAGGTTGTTGACACGGGCACCTTTGACCGTAATTTCATTTTGCTTAACCATTCTCTTTTTCCTCCTTATGCATCGCTTTGGCCTAATGCAATAATTTTATCACGCAAGGCGGCAGCTGTTTCAAAGTCTAACATCCGTGCGGCCTCTTTCATCGTTTCTTCTAATTCGGCAACTGAACGTGTCTCTGTCACCGCTTCGCTTTCAGTCACTTCAACGTCAGTATTGCCGGCTGAGACCACGTCGTGAATCACTTTCTTAATTGTGGTTGGTGTAATACCGTGCTTTTCATTGTAAGCCTTCTGAATGATACGACGACGCTCGGTTTCTGCTAATGCTTTTGTCATCGAATCAGTCACACGATCGGCATACATGAGGACGTGTCCATTGGCATTACGAGCCGCTCGACCCATCGTTTGAATCAGTGAACGTTCTGACCGCAAGAACCCTTCTTTATCTGCATCGAGAATCGCAACCAGTGATACTTCTGGAATATCAATGCCCTCTCGTAACAAGTTAATACCGACGAGAACGTCATATTTACCGCGACGCAAGTCTTGGAGTATTTCTAAACGTTCGATTGTTTTAACTTCAGAATGAAGGTATTGTACTTTAATGCCCAGTTCTTTTAAGTAATCGGTTAAATCCTCTGACATTTTCTTCGTTAAGGTGGTAATTAAAACCCGTTCATCCGCTGCAATCCGGGCATTTATTTCGCCGATAAGGTCATCAATTTGCCCTTCAATCGGGCGCACTTCAACTTCGGGATCAAGTAAACCGGTCGGTCGAATAATCTGTTCAATCACATCGGGATTTTGTTCAAGTTCATACGGGCCGGGTGTCGCTGAAATGTATGTGATTTGATTGACATGTTCCTCAAACTCAGCTAGTTTTAACGGCCGATTATCTAAGGTTGACGGCAGTCTAAAGCCATAATCAACGAGCATCTGTTTTCGGGCCTGATCACCATTATACATCCCTCGAATTTGTGGCATCGTCACGTGCGATTCATCGATGATAATTTGAAAATCATCGGGGAAGTAATCGAGTAACGTATGTGGGGTTGAGCCCGGTGCGCGCAGCTCAATTTGACGCGAGTAGTTTTCCACTCCCGAACAATAACCAACTTCTTCAAGCATTTCTAAATCGTAGTTAGTCCGCTGTTCCAGACGCTGCGCCTCGAGGAGCTTCCCATTTGCTTTAAAATAGGCCAATTGTTCAGCTAATTCAGTGCGAATGTTTTGTAAGGCAAGCTCCATTTTTTCAGGCGCTGTCACAAAGTGAGTCGCTGGAAATATCGTCATATGTTCACGTTCGCCAATAATTTCACCGGTGAGGGCATCAATTTCACGTAACCGTTCAATCTCATCTCCAAAAAATTCAATCCGATAACAGCGTTCACTGCGTGATGCCGGGAAAATTTCAACGACATCGCCACGGACACGAAAACGTCCCCGTTGAAAATCAATGTCATTGCGTTCAAACTGAATGTCGACTAGTTTTCGCAACAGCGTATTACGCTCGAGTTCCATTCCAACCCGCAATGAAATAAGCCGATCAAAATATGATTTTGGATCGCCTAAACCGTAAATACAGGACACACTTGCTATCACAATTGTATCCGATCGTTCCAGCAATGAGGCGGTCGCTGAATGTCGCAATTGATCTATTTCATCGTTGACGCTCGAGTCCTTTTCAATGTATAGATCTTTCGATGGTACATATGCCTCTGGTTGAAAAAAAATCATAGTAACTGACAAAGTATTCGACCGCATTATCGGGGAAGAATTCTTTGAACTCACTGTATAACTGACCAGCTAATGTTTTATTATGAGCAATTACAAGCGTCGGCTTATTGATTTCACGAATCACATTTGATACCGTGAACGTTTTACCGGTTCCGGTCGCACCAAGCAAGGTTTGTTGTTTGACGCCTTGTTTAAGGTTAGCGACTAATTTTTCAATCGCGCGTGGCTGATCGCCCGCGGGTTGATACGGTGATACTAGTTTAAATGCTTCATTAGCCATTTTTAACGCCCCTTTTTTTACATATTCATAGTGTTATTTTAGCAGAAACGACCAAAAAAAAGCGAAAATACGTTCGCCTTCACAAAAAAAAGCCCCATAACAAATGTTATGGGGCTCCAGCTTGTAGACAAAGTCGAATTAAACTGATTTTACTTTGAAAGTTAGTTCAAGTGACTTTGGCTTCAAGATGACTTGACTGAAAAGAAACGTTGTTATATCCTCTCGTTTAATCAGCTAACTTCTATGATATTTCATGGAAAAGTAGCGACGGGAAATAGTCGCTATTCTATTCCATTCCAATATCTTCAAAGTTGAACGAGCTGATTTCACTTTCGTTCTAGTAGGCACGACGAGCGAGTGACGGTGCGCGTACTGATGGTACGTAATCCCGAGCGAGCAAGTCGTAACGACCTAGAACAACGTTTATCTTCAGTTTGTAGACTAAGACGAATTGAACTTCCTTTTTTCTAGCTCCTCACAAGGCACGGCTTTACGCTGGTCAGCACTGCTCATCGTGTTCTGCTTTTGCTCTTTTATGCTTGATTAAATTGACAACGACAAGCCCCATCGTAATTGAAAAAGCGTCTAACAGTATTAATAAAAAACCAGTTGTATAGCCTAAAAAGGCACTCGTCATAATCAGTATTACCGTCAAACTAACTGCTACAACACGGCTATAGGTAACTTTTGCCAATAGAAGCACCATCAAAAATGGTAAGATAAGTGCGGATAAAAAAACATCGATACTCATCTTAGCTATTTGCCTTCAATAAGCTTAAGGTTGTCGCAATGAGTTGACTGGCACTTTTCTCATCCTGCGTAAGCACATCTGGCAAGATTTCATCGATGAAATAAGTAACTGATGCTAAATGACGGTATCGCAAAATCGTTTCGAGCGCTTCAGCATAAATGTCATAAAATAGCGGTTCGCTATTGCCTTGTTGGATTTCGGCATATGATTCATAGAGTAAATCAACCTTGTCGGCCACTGCTAACAACTGCCCTTCAAGTGATTCATCCTTGCCTTCTTTAAAGAAGCGTTGAAAGTCAGCTTGAAAACGTTCGGGCACTTCTTTTTCAATAAAGTTCGTCGTCATCGTTTCTTCGACATCACTCAGCATTTCACGGAGTTCCACCGAGGCATATTTCACTGGTGTTTTTATGTCACCGATGAATAACTCGGAGTAATCATGGTTTAATGCTTTTTCATATAACGACCGCCAATTAATCGCTTGTTGGGCTTGTTCTTCAACCAACCCTAGAAATTGGGCAATTTGAGCTACCTTAAAGCTATGTGCTGCCACATTATGTGGTTGATATTTGAATTTGCCTGGACATCGTACAATTAATTCCAAATCTGCTAAACTGCCAAAAAAGTGATGAATACCCATCTGCCCACATCCTTCTGTCGTGTTATTTTTGTTATCATATCACATTTATTCAACATTAGGGTAGTGGTCTGTTACGATTTCAAGCTTCATCCGTAGTGTGTAATGTTTTTTCTTCGGCACCCGGTATCAGCAGTGACAAGCTAAGAAGCGTCACGATTACGGTTGCCCCCATATCTGCTAAAATAGCAAACCATAAGGTCAACCAGCCGGGAATTGTTAACAACAAAGCGATGAGTTTGAGGCTGAGTGCAATCCCGATATTGAAATAAATCACACGCTGAACCTGGTGTGCGATTCCCTGTACAATTGGTAAACGTTTCAAGTGATTTTGCATTAAAACAACGTCAGCCACCTCAATTGCTG
Source organism: Brochothrix campestris FSL F6-1037 (assembly GCF_000525915.1). GTDB lineage: Bacteria > Bacillota > Bacilli > Lactobacillales > Listeriaceae > Brochothrix > Brochothrix campestris. The sequence goes on from NZ_AODH01000022.1 coordinate 63,466, forward strand.
CATCGCTCCCTTGTCCCATTGCAATGCCAATATCAGCCGTAGCAAGCGCAGGTGCATCATTAATGCCATCGCCAATCATGGCAACTGTGTGTGTGGTTTTCGCTGTTTTAATATAGCTAACCTTATCTTCCGGTAATAAGTTGGCATGGTAATCGGTTAGCCCTGCTTCTGCCGACATCAATGCCGCACTCTGTTCATTATCGCCTGTTAGCATCGTTAGCCGTTTTACACCATTTTTTTGTAGCGCTGTAATGGTCTCAGACGCCTCTTCTCGTAGCTGATCACGTATACCAAAGATGGCTAAGACCGTCGTTTCATCACCTAAAATAGCAACTGTCATACCGTCAGCTAGCATCGCTTCATACGCTCGTTCACTAGTTGTGCTCCAGTGTTCCGGTGTGAAAAGACGTTTATTTCCCAAGAAATAATGCGTGGTCGCAACTTCTAATCGGAGACCTTTTCCTGCCAGTGTTGTTACTGAACCTGCGGTAATTTCCGTTGTCAGTTCTTGTGAAGCAGCGGTTAAAAGGGCTTTTGCCAATGGGTGTTTCGACTCACCTTCCATTTTGACAACTAAACCATATAGCTTTGCCTTATTAGCATTTTCAGCAATCCAAGTCGCATTAACCTCCAACTCACCCTTCGTCAGAGTTCCAGTTTTATCCATCACAACCTCTTGTATTTTGGCTAGTTGTTCTAAGAATACTCCACTTTTAACAAGGACACCGCTTTTTGCACTACGGGTAATACCTGCCATCAGAGCGATTGGGGACGATAGCACTAGCGCGCATGGGCAACCGATAATTAAAACGGCCAAGCCTTGATAGAGCCAACTCTGCCACTCACCCGTTATTAGACTGGGGATAATAACTACAAGTATCGCTAACACTAAAATAAGTGGGGTGTATATTTTTGCGAATTTATCAATCGCTAACTCAAGAGGTGTTTGTTGACTTTGCGCTTCTGCCACCAAAGCGAAAATTCGAGCAATCGCTGATTCTTCATATCTTTTTGTAACGCGTACGACAAGCGTGCCATCTTGGTTAACTGCACCACCATATACGGGGACACCGGCAGTTTTTTTTACTGGTAAAGCTTCGCCCGTAATCGCTGCTTCGTTCATATGACAATATCCCGTCAACACAACACCATCTGTCGGCATTTTTTCACCGGCTTTAACAATCACCACGTCGTCAATTTTCAAGGACTCAAGCCCAACGACTTGCTCATCACCATCGTTATATAAGGTGGCTGTCTCTGGCGCTAGCTGCAACAGACTGTTCATCGATTGACGTGCACGTCGCATACCGAACCCTTCTAAGTATTCATTGATGCCAAATAAAATCGCCACAAGCGCCCCTTCACGCCATTCGCCAATCGAGAAAGCGCCAATCATCGCGATTGTCATCAACGTATCAATCGTAAAACGCCACACTAGTAGGTTTTTCAAACCTCTAATAAAGGTCGTATAGCCACTAATAGCAGCAGCTGCCACATACAGGCTAAAAACAAATCCACTCAATAGGTGCTGTTGAAAGCTCAATGTCGCAACAAAAATCAGCGCGGCACTTATGAGTACGAGCAGTTCTCGCCGCTGCTGTTGTCGTTGTTTCATCGCATCTGTCTGCGCTGCTAGTTGTGCCCCTTCAGTTGCCAGTATACGCTTCACTGCTGTTAAATCCACCGTATCAGCGATTGTTAAAGTTTGGGCAGCATAATTAATGTTAGCCGTTTCTCCATGGTCTAACCGGCGGATTTCCAGTTCTAATTCACGGGCACAATTGGCACAATCAAGGCCTGTTAGTTGATGTTTTGTCATGTCATTGCCTCCTTTATGTGGTTATATGATTATTCATTCATATATTAACACCCGTGCTTTAAAAAGGCAAACCATCCCCCTTTCTTTACAAAAAAAGACACACCGCTCATTAGCAGTGCACCAAGACGAACTGTGAATTTATTTTAAAAGTCGTTACAACGATATCAATTGGAACTACCCTAATTGTCGATTATTAACCGTCGAAAATACAGGAAAAGCTATTCACTCCTCATCTTCTTCTAACTCAGTCATTTCACCGGTTTTTAAATAGATGACCCATTCACAAATATTCAATAAATAGGCGCCGATTCGTTCATAGCTTTTGATGGCATTAAATAGTTTTGAAATCGGTTTAACATGCTCTGGATAAGGAACTATTTTTGCTAACATTTCCTTTCCGAACTGATGGGAAATATGTTGAATTGTATAAATAGCACTTGCAATTTCACGGGCTTTTTTCGCATCCATATCACGGTAAGCGGCCAACGTCTCTGTTAAAACTTCACTCAATAATTGGGTGATTTTTTCGCTTTTCGCTAAATCCAAATCAAATTCATATTTAGCAGCCGACCGTCCCGCTTTCGCTAACACAACGGCATGGTCGCCCATCCGTTCTAAATCAGCGCTAATTTTAATCATTGTAATCACACGACGTAAATCCAACGTCACGGGTTGTTGTAGCGCAATCACCTCAATCACATGTTGTTCTAATTGCAGTTCTTTAGCATTGATGACCTCGTCCCCTGCAATGACTTCATTCGCTTGTTCGACATCTTTAGTCATCAACGCATGTCCCGCTTTTAAAATGCTCTCATTGACCAACATGCCCATTTCTGAGAGTTGTTGTTGCAAACTCTTCATTTCTTGATCGAGTAATTGACGTCCATTCATAGTATTGCCTCCTTTAGCCAAAGCGGCCTGAAATATAGTCTTGCGTTTCTTTTTCCACCGGGTTTAAAAAGATTGTTTTCGTATCGGCATACTCAACGACGCGACCATTTAAAAAGAAGGCCGTTCGGTCAGAAATGCGCGACGCTTGTTGCATATTATGTGTCACGATTAAAATCGTGTACTTTTCCTTTAACTCAACAATTAAATCTTCAATTTTAGCCGTTGAAATCGGATCGAGCGCTGCTGTCGGCTCATCCATTAAAATGATTTCGGGTTTGACTGCCAATACACGTGCGATACACAAACGTTGTTGTTGCCCGCCTGAAAGACCTAGAGCCGACGTGTGCATTCGATCACTTACTTCTTCCCATAAAGAGGCTTTCATTAAGCTTTCTTGCACAATTTGATCAAGTTCCCATTTGTTAGTCATCCCATGGAGGCGTGGTCCATAGGCAACATTATCATAGATTGAGAACGGAAACGGGTTCGGTTGTTGAAACACCATTCCGACTCGCTGACGTAAATCAACCATATCCGTGCGGGCTGACATGACATCAAGCTCCTTCACTTGAATACTACCCTCTGTGCGTACATTCGGAATCAAGTCATTCATACGGTTTAATGTCCGTAAAAATGTCGATTTTCCACAGCCTGACGGTCCAATTAACGAAATCACTTGTTTTTGTGGAAACTGTAACGAGACGTTATATAGCGCTTGTTTCTTACCATAAAAAAGATTGAGTTTCGTTGTTTCAATAATAGCCATCACTGTTCCTCCTATCCGAAATTACCTGAGACATATGCCTGTGTTTTTTCATGTGTTGGATTTGTAAATATTTTAGCGGTATCATCATATTCAACCACTTCACCCAAGTAAAAGAAGGCTGTTTTATCTGAAATCCGCGCCGCTTGTTGCATGTTATGGGTAACGATAATAATCGTATAAAATTCTTTCAACGCTGTAATTAACGTTTCAATCTTTGAGGTTGAAATTGGATCCAGCGCTGAAGCCGGCTCATCGAGTAATAGGATATCAGGTTCTGTTGCAACCGTGCGCGCAATGCACAGCCGTTGCTGTTGTCCACCTGATAAACTAAGGGCGCTCTTAGTTAAGATGTCCTTTACTTCTTCCCATAAAGCGGCTGCCCGCAAACTTTTTTCAACTCGCTCAGCCAACACGCGTTTGTCAGTAATCCCATGACGTTTCAACGCAAAGGTAATGTTTTTATAAATCGATTTGGTAAACGGATTTGGTTTTTGAAAAACCATCCCGATATTTTTACGTAGTTCATATAAATCTTCTGAAGGTGTGTTAATATCACGTCCATGATATAAAATCGGCCCTTCTGTGCGACAGCCTTCAATCTCATCATTCATTCGATTGAGCGAACGTAAGTACGTTGATTTCCCACAGCCTGAGGGTCCAATTAAGGCAATCACTTGGTTTTTAGGAAAGCCTAAACTGACCTCTTTAATCGCTTGTTTTTGACCATAAAACACATTCAATTTAGTTGTTTCAATCGCAAAGTTTGTCATATACTAAGCTCCTTTATGAAGATGTCATCCATCGGTAAACGTATTTCCCAACAATTCGTGCTATTAAATTAAACAAGAGGATTCCGATAATTAAAATTGCTGCCGTACCACTTGATATTGCCGCGGCATCTGGCACAACCCCTTCACTATTAACCTTCCAAATATGAACGGCTAACGTTTCAGCCGGTCGCATAATATTCCATGGAGATTCTTGACTGAAGATATTAAAGTTAGCGAAGTTTAGCGATGGCGCATTCTGACCTGCCGTATAAATCAAGGCGGCTGCTTCACCAAACACACGACCAGCTGATAAAATAACACCAGTGATAATACCCGGTAACGCTGTTGGTACGATAACGAAGCACACCGTTTCCCAACGCGTTAAACCAAGTGCCAAGCCCGCCTCTCGTTGACTAGCCGAGACTGATTTGAGTGATTCTTCCATTACCCTTACTAAAATCGGAAGGTTAAAGAGCGTCAGCGCCAAAGCGCCTGATAAAATCGAGAAACTCCAACCGAAGTAAATCACAAACACGAGAAAGCCAAAGAGACCGACAACAATTGATGGTAATGACGATAACACCTCGACCATTAAGCGCACACCTTTTGTGATCCAATTGTTTTTGGCATATTCTGCTAAATAAATCGCAGCTCCTAATGCAAGTGGCACACTAATCAGCAAGGTTAAAAACAAGAGATAAAACGAATTGAACAGCTGTGGACCAATCCCGCCGCCTGCACTAAATGATTCTGACGGTTTTGTTAAGAAGTCCCAACTAATATGGGGCACACCTTGAACTAATACATAGCCGATGATACTCGCTAAAATCGCACAAATAATAAGTGCAATACTATAAAATATACCTGTTGCTAATTTATCTTTCAGTTTTGATGTCATTTAATGCTCCCTCGCTTTCCAATCAATCGTACAACAATGATGAAAAAGAGCGACATCAGTAACAGCACAAGCGCCAATGACCATAAGACATTATTCTCAAGCTGACCTGGAATCGTATTCCCCATACTCATCGTTAAGATACTCGTTAAAGTTGACGCGGGCTCTACCAATGAGGTCGGCATAATCGCCGCATTCCCAATCACCATCTGGACTGCGAGCGCTTCACCAAAGGCACGTGCCATCCCGAACACAAGCGCTGTCAACAAACCCGAGCGGGCGCTTTTTAAAACAACGCCACTAATCGTCTGCCATCGTGTCGCTCCTAATGCAAGTGAGGCCTCACGGTAATGACGCGGGACAGCAGTAATCGCATCCACTGCTAAACTCGTTACCGTCGGTAAAATCATTACGGTTAACACAACAGTTCCGGCAGCAATCCCAAAACCGGTGCCCCCAAACCAATGACGCATGACAGGGACGATAATCGTTAAACCGATTAAGCCATACACTACCGATGGAATACCAATCAGCAGTTCAATGACTGGCTGCAATACCCGTTTCCCAAATTTAGGGGATATTTCGACCATGAATATCGCGGCACCAATTGCCAGTGGCGTCGCAATTAACGCCGCCAATAAGGTGACGCCAAACGAGCCAGCAATCATCGGTAGCGCACCAACCAATGGATGACCTCCACCATCCAATTTTGAAGGCTGCCAGTCTTGGCCCGATAAAAACGACCAGATAGATACCTTATTAACAAAGAAGGTCGCTAAACCCTTGGAAGCGACAAAATAAATAATCACGAGGGCCCCAACAGCCATCGTTGCCACACAAATAAAACTGATGAACTTTCCTAGTTGTTCTAAGTTTTTTTTTATTCAATTGTTTGTCATTCATCTTCGTCCCTACTCTCTCATAGCGTATAAAAAAAAGACGCCCTTTTATCTTAACCTCATCATAACCAATGAATATATCTACTTCATTGAGAATGTGTAAAGGTTTTGTAAAGGTCGTCTTATGTTTAATCGATATGTTCACACGGTAGTGTGACGGTAAAGGTCGTTCCTTCATCTTCGATTGAATCAAGTGCAATACGGCCTTGATAGCGTTCAACGAGATGTTTCACGATTGATAACCCGAGTCCCGTTCCACCTGTTTCACGTTCGCGCGCTTTGTGGACTCGATAAAATCGTTCAAAGATTCGTGTCTGGTCTGCTGCCGGAATGCCAATGCCTGTATCCGCTACTTGCAAAGTTATCTCAGTTCCCTTTTTATGAGCGTGAATTGTAACACAACCGTCATTCGGTGTGTATGTTATCGCATTGCTTATAAGGTTGAGCGCGATTTGATGCAACCCGTCAGCTTCACTCGTTAACACTAAGGATTGCGGCAGCTGCAACTCAATCGTCACGTTCTTTTCAACGATTGCTTTACGTAACACCTTCAATACGTTGGTCAATACGTTAACGAGGTCAACTTCGCTGTAATGAGGTTTTATCTGATGTTGCTCGATTTTAGACAATTGTAAAATATCTTCAATTAACCGCGTTAAGCGATTGCTCTCATCACGAATAATTTCGAGAAATTCTTTACGTAAGTCGGCATCAGCCATTGCCCCATCAAGCAGTGTTTCTGCAAAGCCCTTAATCGACGTCACCGGCGTTTTTAATTCATGAGACACGTTCGAGACGAACTCTGATCGTAGTGCCTCTAAATGACGAATGTCAGTAATATCATGGAGCACTAAGATGACACCTGATAAATGCTGATTATCTTCGACGATGGGCACCACGTTTGCATCGACCCGTTTTTCAGCCGAATGACCGTATAAAATGACTTCTGCCTGCTGTTTCTTACCCGTCTTAAAGGCTTCCTTAATCAAATTGCTTAATTGGTAACTTGGCAGCACTTCAAAATAATTGTTATGCAGTAGTTTTTTTTTCGATGAGTTGAAACATCGCTGGATTAGCTAAGGTGATACGCTTCTTTGTATTAACGAGTAATACGCCACTCACGAGATTATCAAGCACTCCCGCTAAACGCAGTTCTTTGACATGAATTTCTGTCACGTTTTTTTGCAGTTTCTCTCCGAGTGTATTGACCGATTTCGCCAACTCACCAATTTCACCACTTGGTAGCAACATTACACGCTGCCCGTAATCTTTCTCGGCTAAGCCTTGGGTAACGGCTGTAATTGTTGTGATTGGCCGCGTAATCCGTCGTACCATCAAAATGATAACCACTGTTGAAGCTAACACCAAGAGACCTCCTACGACAATCAGGCTCAACTGGAGTTGCACAATCGCTTTTTCAATCATCTGTAAACTCACGGCAACTCGGATAATACCGACAAGCTCCCCTTTTTCGATAATCGGAACAGCCGTATAAAGCATCCCGTAGCCAAGACTCTTACTTTGACGTTGATCAGAGGCCGACGCCAAGCGTGAATCGGTTAGCAACGCTTTTATTTCGGGTCGATTGCGGTGATTGGTCATCGTTGCCGCAGGCTCATCGGTATCATTAATTACCTTCCCCTGTGCATCAATCAATGTAATCCGCGAATCGAGCAAGCTGGCATCTTTCACTAACACAGTGGTCAATGCCTTATTCTCCTTCGTCAAATCAGTGCCCGTTTCGGATAAGTTCGCAATCATCAACTGTGCACTTTGTATCATCTGTTGCTCGCGGTTTTCGATGTAATTATGTTTAATAATTGTCGCACTAAAAAAGCCTAATACGACGACAACAACAATCGTTATCGAACAAAAAAACAGGACGAGTTTACGCCATAAGGGTGTCATTGGGCATCATCCATTTTATAGCCAAATCCACGTACCGTCATGATGTAACGCGGTTTCTTCGTATCAGCTTCAATCTTTTCACGTAAATGGCTAATATGGACATCGACAATGCGGGTTTCGCCAGCATAATCGTAGTTCCAAATAACATCGAGTAAATGATGGCGACTAAAGACCTTCCCTTTATTTTCCACTAAGAAACAAAGCAGTTCATATTCCTTTGGTGTTAATGTCAGCTGATTATCATGAAGGTATACAGTATGGCGATCACGATCAATCCGCAAGCCACCAATTTCTAAAAAATCAGCTGTCACTAGACTCTCCGTTTGAGTCATTTTTGGTGCCAATTCAACCCGACGTAAAATCGCCTTAATGCGGGCAATGACTTCGCGCGGACTGAAAGGTTTTGTCATGTAATCATCAGCACCAAGTTCCAACCCGATAATTTTATCGTATTCATCGTCTTTCGCAGTGAGCATTAATATCGGTGTGTAATTTTCTTGCTTTCGAAGTTCTTTGCAGACGTCAATACCATTCATTCCTGGTAACATTAAATCCAATACGACTAAATCAATCTCATTCTCGGCCGCACCCACCAGCGCCAGCGCATCCATACCGTTCGTGGCACTACTAACGCGGTGTCCTTCTTGTTCAATATTGAATGTTAATAGTTTTACAATTGTCGGTTCATCATCGACAACTAATACGTGAGCCACAATGCATCATCCTACTTTCATCTTTAACTGTTATTGTCACTATACCATGTTTCTACTATTTTTTTCAGCTCATAACTTTATGAGTTGATTTAAAAACACCACCCTCTCAACGTGCGAGAAGATGGTGTTTTCTATGATTATCACTGTTTCTAATGAATTGAATGTTGGTTTTGTATCGCTTCAATTGCTTCTGCTAACATTGGCGCAACGGTCAAGACGGTAATCTTATCTGACATGTCTTCTGCTTTCAGTTGAATCGTGTCAGTTAAGATTAACTGACTAATCGCTGACTCAGCAATCCGTTGGCTCGCATGGGCTGACAAAACACCGTGAGTTGCGCACGACATCACTTCTTTAGCACCAGCTTCGATTAAAGCATCGGCGGAACTAATTGTCCGATAACCCGTGTCGATTATATCATCGACAACAATGGCTAATTTACCGGCCACATCACCGATAACCTCAGAAATTTTATTTTTATTTGGTCGTGGTTTACGGTTTAAAATGGCAATTGGCCAACCATAGTCCTTTGCAAAATCACGCGCGCGTGAAACACCACTATGATCTGGTGAGACAATCACGATGTCTTTATCACCGAATTTTTCATTAACGTATGAGGCTAGCAAGTCAGCGGTCGTTAAATGATCGATCGGAATATTAAAGAAACCTTGTAACTGTGCCGCATGCAAATCAATCGTCGTCAAACGATGTGCACCCGCTTCAACGATTAAGTTTGCTACTAATTTAGCAGTAATCGGCTCACGTGCACGCGCTTTGCGATCTTGTCGAGCATAACCAAAGTATGGCATCACCACATTGATTGTTTTAACTGCTGAGCGTTTCAAAGCATCAATCATAATTAATAATTCCATAATATTATCATTGACGGGATCAACCGTTGACTGCACTAGATAGGCGGTTACGCCTCGAACACTTTCTTCGATATTAATTGCAATTTCACCATCACTAAAACGTTGCAACCCAATATTTGTAAGGGGCACACCTAATTCATCGGCTACTTTTTGGGCCAGCGGTTCATTTGAACTCAAGGCGAATACCTTTAAATTATCTCCATCAACTTTTAACACTTTCTGTCATCTCCTCTATTACACTTTCTTCAACAAATAACAAACCCATTTCAAACGAATCTTCCTCATACAAAGCGGTTTCTACAAACCGTGGTTCTTCAAACTCATCCAATACTGTCAAGCGGACATAGGCTCGATTAAGATTCATTGCATCGTATAAGTCTTGACGTGTATAAACAGACTTTCCATTACAACCCGTGATAATTTCGCCTGGTTCAATCCCCATTTTACGGGCTGCTGAAGTATCTCTCGTCCCCATCACACGAATCCCATTCGGTGACAAATGATATTTATCTGAATCAGGATCATCTTCGAGCCAGAAATATAAATCAATCCCCATATGCCCTAATAAAGCAACAACAAATGGTGTGAAGGTTAACCAGTTATAAAAGTAGCCCGCGACACTAACAAGAGCAACCATTAATGCTAAAGCTAATATAGCAACGACTCGTTTTTTCAAAACACGCTGTGGTTTATCGGAACGAATACGGGCACCCATTCCAATAATAACAGGAACGACGATAGGAATAAAGCTCTGATTTCCAACAGCAAAGACTGGCCACCAACTCGTCGCATGTAACACACCGCCCTCACTAACAGGCAACAGCATAAATAATGGCAGTAATAAGGCACTACGATACTTAAATTGACCTTGAATGGTGCCTCGTCGTATTTTAACACGTGACGGTTGCATCGGTCGACGTAACACTAAGTAGACTAACAAAACTTCTACCAACAAGCATAAAACTAATAACACACTCAGCCCATTTAAAATACGTGGTTGCATCATTAAACCACTGGAAAAAAACGCCAAAAAGTCATTGCTTTTCGCAATAAGGAGGATGAAGTTAAGTCCGATTAAGACTAATGTCGCTAAACCAATTGTATAGGCACTACTAAGGCCACGATAACCTAATAAGACAAACATAAACAAGGTAATCAAATTAAGCGTAAAAAGCCAGCTAAAATCAACAAGCACACCCGTGTACCAAATGATTGCCGACAGGCTGATACCTATGAGCAACCCTACAAACAACAGTCTCATCCATTCCATTTTACCGGAATAAATACGGCTGTTAAACAGATGACGTTCTTGTTTGATTCGTTTATTTGTTACTATAAATGTGCTCAAAATTATAATCCATAAAAGCGGATGTAGAAAAAAGGATAACACCCCAGTCACTCCATTTAACATCGACGACACTCCAATCTAGCATTTTATAATATCGGTGAGACAAGCCGTGAGACCCCTTCTTTGAAGCGAATCCACAGCGATCGATTTTCGTATTGAGCTAAGGTCATTTCGCTCGACAACTTTAAATCTTCTAAAAAGATGCGATGTAATTGTTGACTGATTTTTTCATCGTATAAAAAGGCATTCACTTCAAAATTCAAACGGAAGCTCCGATTATCGATATTGGCTGTCCCAACTGAAGAGACTTCACCATCAACAACAACTGTTTTAGCATGTAAGAAACCATTCTGGTAACGATAAACCTTTGCTCCACATTTCAATAATTCACTCACATGATTAGTTGTCGCCCAATAAACGAATGGATGATCCGGGATAGAAGGTATCATGACACGAACATCCACCCCTGATAACGCGGCAATTTTCAACGACTCAAGAACACTATTATCGGGAATGAAATAAGGCGTTTGAATGAATATGGTTTTTTTAGCCGAGTTGATGAGCTTAATGTACCCATTTTTAATTTGCTCCAAATCCGTGTCAGGACCACTCGATACAATTTGGACAGGAACTTCACTATCTTGTTTTGCCGGTAATGGAAAATAGCGGCTGTCATACTTTATTTTATCTTCAGGCTTTCTAGCTGCCGAGTTCCAATCCATAATGTAACGGGCCTGCATCGCAAAATTAGCACTGCCTTCAATCCGTAAATGCGTATCGCGCCAATAACCAAATTTCTCCGATTTACCCAAGTACTCATCACCAATATTAAAGCCACCAATATAGCCGACTTTACCATCGATTATCGCTAGTTTTCGGTGATTGCGGTAATTTAATCGCATATTAATTAACGGCAACTTTGATGGGAAGAACGGATACGCTTTACCACCGTGTTGTTCAAGTGTTTTAAAATCTTTTGGACGAACAGATCGTGATCCCATCGCATCGTATACGAACCGAACTTCAACACCTTGTTTTGCTTTTTCTATTAATAAATCAATTAACCGTGTCCCTAAATCATCGAATCGGAATATGTAATAGATGAGATGAATATGATCAGTCGCTGCCTCAATATCAGCAAATAAGCTTTCGAATTTTTCGTTACCGTCCGTAAAGATTTCGACTGCATTATCTTGCGTTAATGGTGCGCCATCGTTAACCAGTAATAAATAAACCATTTCTTTATGCTTCAGTGATGTTTCCGTTCCAAATGGAAACACACCTTCCTTTATTAAATTAATTTGTGAATTAATCACGTCATTAATACCGATTTTTTCTTGGGCCTTCCAATCAAAAATCTTACGCCGTGATAAATTTCGTCCAATCAATAGGTATAAAATAAAACCGATGATTGGGATGAAAATCAACACTAATAACCAGGCCCATATTGCAGATGATTCCCGACGCTCAAGAAATACAGTCAACAATGCTAGCAACATATTAACAATTAGTACGGTTGCCGTCATATAAACCACGATTGATTCCATGACTTCATCCCCCTTCTCATATCAGATATGCTTCTATCATACCATATTGGCACTATCGCAAAAAGAAAAAAAGGACTGATAATGATATTGTAAGCCCACTTTAGCTCAATGTCATTGTCAGTCCTTTTTTATATCTCTTTTTAGTTTGACGTTCTAGTTAATACGTCCAAACCCTGCTAAATGTTCGCCCCAGTATGCACCGTGGATATTATCTGTCTGAATGCCGTTATTTTGTGAGTTGAACATTTGTCCACCACCAAGATAAATTCCAACGTGACTAATACCACCATCTGAGAAGAATACTAAATCGCCCGCTTGTGCTTGGCTTTCTGAAATACGTGTTGTTGCACCATATTGTGCTGCTGCAGTACGAGGCAAGCTAATGCCAGCTTTAGCATATGACCACATTACAAGTCCTGAACAGTCAAAGTTTCCTGGGACAGCTCCACCACCGTAAGCTTGGCCTGCGTATTTATAAGCTTCTTGAATTGCACCAGCAACACCTGCTTGTACATTTCCTGCATTATTTGTTGCTTTATCTTCGTCTTTAGCTGGCTTAGAAGCTGTTTTCGAAGGAGTTACAGTTGTGTTATCTTGCACTGCAACAGTTACAACTTTATCATCAGTATCTTTTGTAGTATCAGCTTGAACTCTTTCAACCGTTTTAATCGGTTCTACATTAGCTGCGGCTGCTAATGCTGCAGCTGCTTTTTCTGCTTTTTTAGCAGCGGCTTCGTCATCTGCTAATTTGGCTACTAACACTTCTTTTTCAGCTTTTTGAGCAGCTAATTTACCAGCAGCCACTTCGTTAGCTGCAATAATCGAACGTTGGCTACTCACTTTAGCACTTAACGTTTTATTGTTTGCTGCTAATTTTTTCTCATCTTTTTCTTGCGCTTTCACGATGCTAACATCAGCATTTTGAAATTTCGAATAAGCCATTACAGAAGCTGCGGCATCTGTAATACTATCAGCTTCAAAAATTGCTTCTACGATCGATGATGATGTATTAGATGTTTGCATTGAACGTGCACGTTCATCTAATTTTGCTTTACGTTTCGCAATAGCAGCCTCAGTTTCTTTCATTGCTTTTTCAAGTTTCGCTTGATCAGCTTTTAAGTTCTTAAACGTTGCTTGATCAGCTTTAATTTTAGCTGATACAGATTGTTCTTCTTCTACAAGTTGTGCTAATTGGGATTTCATTTCAGCCTTGTTTGCAGCGATTTTGGCACTTGATTCATTAGCCGAAACATTCGTGCTTGATACGACACCTGCAAATGGCGAGACTGTGATAGCAGCGGCTAGAGCGATAGCGATAATTTTAGAAGTTTTCAAAATTTTTATTTCCCCTCTCATATTCCTCATTTTTATCTTTATTTTAAATTCGTTTAATTTCATATATACAGTAATCTACTCTTACTATTCTAAGGCATAGCGATACACATTACAATTTACGTTACAAAGTCTTTTATTACAGTTGTGTTACAACATTCTCTTGTCACTTTAACAGAGCTACGCCTCATCACACTTAACTTCGCCAGAATACTGGTTAACAAACGGGACTATCGTCTCTCTTTAAGTATTTGAAATAGTTTTTCTTTTTTAAATAAAAAAAGAACCGCTCATTGCGGTTCCAACTTAAACTGTGTCCTTTTAAATTTTAAGGAACTTACGAATCGATAAGACACTACCAAACATCCCGACTAAAATACCAATTAACAAGGCTGTAATTGAGACAATCCCAACCATTTGACCAACTGGTAAGAGGGAATAGTAGGTCGGCGCCAATGTTGGCATCATCCATTTATACACTTGATAGTACACTAACCACGTTAAACCGATTGGAATAATCGCACCAAAGAGTCCTATCCATGCACCTTCTAATAGAAACGGCCATCTAATAAAGCCGTTTGTTGCTCCGACTAATTTTTGAATTTCCACTTCTGTCCGACGTGAATAAATCGCAATCTTAATCGTATTAGAAATTAAGAACATTGCAGTTAATAATAAGGCTGCAATTAGGAATACACCAATGTAACGGACCCATTTAACAACATCGAAGACTTTTCCGACTGTTTTAGCGTTGTATGACACTGAATCAATATTGGTTACTTTTTCAGCGGCAAGCGCGACTTTTTCAACATCCGACGGTGTTTTCGCTTCAATCACATAGACATCATGCAATGGATTCGACTGTTCAAAGAGTTCAAAACTATCACCGTATGCTTTGATCATTTTTTTTAATTCATTATTTTTCGAAGAAAAGGTTACCTTTTCAACACCAGTAAGTTTTTGTAGTTCTTTTTCAACTTTAGCCTCATCTTTTTTAGTGGCTGCTAAGTCGATATTGGCATTTATTTTAACATTATCCTCAACATCTGTCGCCAACTTATTAACGTTTAACATCGTAATCATAAAGAATCCTACTAAGACAAGTGTTACCGTTACTGCACTTATCGCCGCAAAGGTCATCAACCCATTACGGTGTAAACTTTTAAAACTTTCTCTAAAATGACGCGTGAGTGTTCTAGGCTTCAAAGTCATACACTCCTTCCACTTCGTCACGTACAATTCGACCGTTTTCAATTGCAATCAGACGGTGTTTCAACGTATTAACGATTTCGCGGTTATGTGTCGCCATGACGATAGTTGTGCCTTGACGATTAATTTCTTCTAAAATATTTAAAATTTCCCAAGATGTATCCGGATCAAGGTTTCCCGTCGGTTCATCGGCAATGATGACCTTCGGTTTATTCACGATTGAGCGTGCGATTGAAATCCGTTGTTGCTCGCCACCTGATAGCTCACTCGGCAACATCCGTACCTTATGTTTGAGGTTAACTAAATCCAACACTTCCATCACACGTTTCTTAATTGAGGCCTTGTCACTTTCGACAACTTCCATCGCAAAGGCGATATTATCAAAGACTGTCAAAGTCGGTAATAATTTGAAATCTTGAAAGACAACGCCAATACCACGTCTTAAGTAAGGGACTTCACGGTTTTTCATTTTTGTTAAATCATAACCATTGACATTAACAACGCCTGATGTTGCTTCTTCTTCGCGGTAGATTAGTTTTATAAAGGTTGATTTTCCGGCACCACTTGGTCCAACGATATAAACAAACTCACCTTGTTTAATTTCGATGTTGAACCCATTCGCTGCGGAAATACCATTGCTGTATTTTTTAAATACATTTTCCATTTTTATCATTGAGATGGTCTCCTGACTTCATTGATATTTTTTTGCAACTCTCCGTAGTATAACATGCTAAATTTTCATTTTAAATTCATTCATATTACAATGAGATGTCATTTTACAGTTCCCGTGCTTTTGTAAAGCCCAATCCTTGGACTTCAGTCGCATCCATCACAACCACAAAGGCTGATTCATCAACGCTCAAAACATAATCATTCAAGCGCTGAAATTGCTTAGTCGGGATAATCACCATCAAAACACCATGGTTTTCTTGCGCATATCCTCCATGTGCCTCTAGTCGCGTCACACCTAACTTTAACTTATTGACGATACCTGCCATGATCTCTGATTGATGGCGGGATATAATCATCACATTTTTAGCTGTTTTTCGTTTCAAACCGATTTGAACATAATCAATCACCTTAATCATCATAAACAAGGTAATCAGGGCAATCAAACCTTTTTCGATACTAAAAACAAACATTGAACTACAAATAACCAACCCATCAATCATCGCCACTGCTTTTCCCAGCGGCATTTTTGTGTAACGGTGAACCACCATCGCGATTAAATCGGTTCCTCCGGTTGAAGCATTGGCTAAAAAGACAATACCTAAACCACACCCGGCAAAAACACCACCAAAAATGGCACCAACCACCGTATTATGTGATAAAGTCGGCATCCCTTCGGTAATTAAGAAAAAAAAACGGTAGAACGGCTGTCCCTAAAAATGTTTTAGCGGCAAAGCTCTTTCCTAAAATAATCCACCCGAGTAAGAAAAAAACACCGTTGAGCACCCATAAAATATAAGCCGGCTTCCAGCCAATTAGCTCGCTTCCAATGACGCTAATCCCGGTAAAACCACCAGGTGCAATTTGATTCGGTAACAAAAAACCATTAAAACCGATAGCTATTACCATCGATCCGATTAATACTAATACTGCTTCAATTATAAACTTTGGAACATGACGTTCTATCGCTCCCACTTTTCAATCCCCCTACACTCTCTTAGTTTGCAAATCCCAATCGTAAATATGCATCAATAAACAGATCTAAGTCGCCATCCATTACAGCTTGTACGTTACCGGTCTCCGCATTGGTGCGATGATCTTTGACCATCGAATAAGGATGAAAGACATACGAACGAATTTGACTCCCCCAACCAATTTCCTTCTGCTCGCCACGAATTTCAGCTAATTGTTGTGCTTTTTCTTCTTCTTGTTTTTGAGCAATCCGTGCTTTTAACATACTCATCGCATGTTCCCGGTTTTTAATTTGTGAGCGTTCTGACTGCGACGCGGCTACTAACCCCGTTGGAATATGCGTCAAACGTACGGCAGAATCCGTTTTGTTAATGTGTTGTCCACCTGCACCAGATGCACGATACGTATCGACCCGTAAATCTTCTGGTCGAATCTCAATGGCAGCTTCATCGGTGAGCTCGGGCATAATATCACACGAAACAAAAGAGGTGTGACGGCGACCGGCTGAATCAAACGGTGAAATCCGAACAAGACGATGAATGCCTTTTTCTGACTTCATATAACCGTAAGCATTTTCACCTTTAATTAACAGTGTTACACTTTTAACACCGGCTTCTTCACCCGCTTGATAATCCAATGTTTCGACTGAAAAACGGTGTTTTTCAGCCCAACGCGTATACATTCTTAGTAACATATCACACCAGTCTTGTGACTCAGTGCCACCCGCACCAGGATGCAATTCGAGCAAGACATTGTTACGGTCATACGTGCCATCAAGCAATTGACTCAATTCATAATCCGCAATCACTTTTTGATATTTTTTTTAATTCAATTTCGGTATCTGCTTGTAGCTCTTCATCAGGCTCTTCTTTTAACATTTCATACATCATTTCTAATTCTTCTTGTTGAGCATCAATCGTATGAAAGACATCGAACTGTGCCTTTAGACTGTTCGATTCATTAATTTTCACCTGTGCTTGTTCTTGGTTATCCCAAAAACCAGGCTCTGACATGATTTCATCGATTTCTTGAATACGGGCTTCGAGTTCTTCTAAGTCAAAGTGACCCCCTAAACTCTGTGACCTGTTCGCGTGTTTTTTTGTAACGCGTTTCTAATTTCTGCTAATTCCATTTTATTCGCTCCTTTTATATTGGTGCATCTGACGCCAAAAGGACGTGCCTGGTACACAAGTGTCCCTAGCACGTTCCTTTTATATAGCGTTAGTTATTAACGTCCGTGACAGTTTTTATATTTTTTTTCCGCTTCCACAAGGGCAACTATCGTTACGACCGATATGTTGATCCTTTTGCGTTGGCATTTTTTTAGCCACTTTTTCAGTTTGCTCACCTGATACTGCATTGCCTTTAGCCACTTGTTCACGCTCAAGGTTTTGACGGATTTCTGCCTTCATCACATAGCGTGTGACGTCGTCATCAACACTTTCAACCATCGCATTAAACATTCGATAACCTTCGGCCTGATATTCTTGTAGTGGGTTGATTTGACCATACGCACGCAGGTTGATACCTTCACGCAAATGATCCATCGCATCAATATGATCGGTCCATTTTGTATCAACCACACGTAACATCACGACTTTCTCAAACTCTAACCATTGCTCAGCATCTAATAAGTTTCGTTTTGTTTCGTATTCTGCTTGGACAATCTCCCAAATATACGTTTCTAATTGTTCCGCATCCTTATTTTCTAAGTCCGCTTGGTTGATTTTAGTCTCACTCAATAAGTTTGCATCGACATACTCAACGATGTTTTTCAACTTGTATTCCTCACGTTCAAGTCCGGCTGTATTATCTGCAACAAGATTTGATATGACACGTTCAATCATCCCTAAGATGATTTCATCGAGACTTTCTTCTGTCGTGATGACTTCATAGCGTTGACCATAGATGACTTCACGTTGTTGACGTAACACGTCATCGTATTGCAATACTTGCTTCCGTGAATCAAAGTTATTTCCTTCGACCCGTGTTTGCGCCGATTCAACCGCACGACTCAGCATTTTACTTTGAATCGCCTCATTTTCGCCCATAAAGCGATCCATCATCCGCTTCACATTGTCAGATGAAAAACGCTTCATCAATTCATCTTCCATTGAAAGATAAAATTGCGTCGCACCTGGATCACCTTGTCGACCCGCACGCCCACGTAACTGATTATCAATTCGGCGCGATTCATGACGTTCAGTACCGATAACAGCTAAACCACCTGCTTCGATCACACCTTCGCCCAACTTAATATCGGTCCCACGACCGGCCATATTCGTTGCGATTGTAACCGCTCCTTTGAGACCCGCATTCGTAATGATATCCGCTTCTCGCTCATGTTGCTTCGCGTTTAAAACGTTATGTGGAATGCCCTTACGTGTTAATTTTTCTGAAATCAATTCCGATGTTTCAATCGCAACTGTTCCGACTAAGACTGGTTGTCCTTTTAAATGACGAGCCGCAATGTCTTCTGCGACCGCTTCAAATTTTGCTGCAATCGAACCGTAAATTAAATCGGCATGATCTTCACGTTGAATCGGTTTATTCGTTGGAATTTGAATCACTCGCATATTGTAAATGTCCGTTAATTCTTCTTCTTCCGTTTTTGCCGTCCCAGTCATACCCGATAATTTTTCGTACATTCGGAAATAGTTTTGGAAGGTAATCGTCGCCATTGTTTTTGATTCACTCTTAATTGCAACGCCTTCTTTAGCTTCAATTGATTGGTGCAAACCATCAGAAAAACGGCGTCCTTCCATAATACGACCGGTAAATTGATCGACGATTAATACTTCATCGTCTTGAACAACGTAATCGACGTCTTTATGCATTGTCACTTCAGCTTTTAACGCCTGTGCAATGTAATGTAAGATTGATGCATTTGCTAAATCAAAGATGTTATCGACTTGGAAAAACTTCTCCGCCTTATCCATTCCATCTTCATTTAGTGACACTGCCTTCGTTTTCAAGTCATAAATATAGCTGTCTTCTGTTAGTGTTTTAACAAAGGTAGAGGCACGATTATAACCTAACGTTGATTTCTCGGCTTCACCTGAAATAATTAATGGCGTACGGGCCTCATCGATTAAGATTGAATCGACCTCATCAATGACCGCAAAAGACAACGGACGTTGAACCATCTGCTCTTTATAAACGACCATATTATCGCGTAAGTAATCAAATCCTAATTCATTATTGGTTGAATACGTAATGTCACAGGCATACTTTTCACGTTTCTCGTCAGTTGATAAGGCATTAATATTAATACCGACGGTTAGACCTAAAAATTCATATAACTGTCCCATTTCAAGCGCATCACGTTGCACTAAGTACTCATTGACTGTGACAACATGTACACCTTTACCTGAGAGCGCGTTTAAATAAACAGGTAAGGTCGACGTTAAGGTTTTCCCCTCACCTGTTTTCATTTCAGCGACGTTACCTTCGTGCAACACTATCCCACCCATGATTTGAACAGGAAACGGATACATCCCCAACACACGTTTCGCCCCTTCACGAGCAACAGCAAATGCTTCGGGTAATAACTGATCGAGTGTTTCACCTTGTTGTACACGCTCTTTGAATTCAATTGTTTTCTGTTTCAATTGCTCATCAGTTAATACTGCCATCTCATCTGCACGTGCTTCTACTAATGCTACTTTCTTTTCTAAATACTTTTCATCTTTTTTACCTGATTCAAATAACTTTTTTAATAATCCAGCCATTATGTCTCTCCTCTATCATTTAATGTGCCACACTCTCGGAAACAATGCGTCCTATATCTACTACTCATAATAACACTTACTCTCACGACTACACAAATATTTTACGATTAGAAGTAATCGGTATCAAAAAAGACCTTCCAATTGCAGCAACGCAACGAAAGATCTCAGTTGGTATGAATGGTTTATGGCTAAGAAAGTCTGTTATTCGGTTTCAATCAACCCGAATTTTCCATCTCTTCGTTTATAGACAATATTGGTTGTTTCTGAATCAGCATCATTATAAATGAAAAAGTCATGACCAAGCATATTCATCTGTAAAACTGCTTCTTCACTATTCATCGGCTTCAATTGAAATTGCTTGTTTCGTACAATTTCAAACTCTTTTTCACTCTCTTCAACTTTCGTTACTTCTACTTTTATTGCGTCAGCACCTTTACTGCGAGGGCGGCGATTAATTTTCGTTTTATGTTTACGTAATTGTCGTTCCAATTTGTCGGATACGAGGTCAATACTACCATATAACTCTTCACTTTTTTCTTCTGCTCGTAACACGAGTCGTGGTAAAGGAATGGTCACTTCTACTTTAGCTGTTTTATCAGTGTACGTTTTCATCTTCACATTAACATTCGCGTCTGGCGCGTCTTCAAAGAAACGTTCTAACTTGGAAATTTTCTTTTCAACATAAGCACGGATAGCCTCTGTCACTTCAAAATTCTCAGCACGGATATTATAATTTAACATAATAACTCCTCCTTCAAATGCAAGCCAGATAAGTAAATATAACTATTGATTAGCTATACTTATCCTTGCTTTAATAGTACCTTTTTTTGCTGAGTTATGCAAATATTTACACGTATTCAACCCCTTTTTCTTGCACTGCAAATAACACGTAGGCTCCACAGACTTCAACACCTACTTCTTCAAGGCAACGGCAGGCGGCATACAATGTCGCTCCGGTTGTACTGACATCATCAAACAATACAACTTTCCCCAAATCATCCGGCTCTTGTATCGTAAAAGCAGGTGGTGATAACAGCCGTTCCAATCGTGTTTTACTAGCTTGACGATGCTGGTTATCTGTCCGTAATACCGGTGCATATTGGATCCTTGCTGCGTTTAATAAAGCTTCAACTTGCGCAAATCCCCTCTGCCGATAATCCGACAATGGGATTGGCACAATTGTAATTGCTTTCGGTTGACGCAACAATGTCCTTAATTCATGACTAAAACAGAATGATAGTAACCAATCACCGCTGTACTTATAACGCAACATAAAGTCGGCAGCTGCTTGATTATACTTAAACAGTGGCTGAATTAATAACAGACGACCATGACGAAGCTGCAATTCTCGCTGTGCCTGCTGCATTTGCATGACATCAGTTTGATCCACGCGCTCAAACTGACCTAAGCAGTCACGACATGGCTGTGTTGTTCGCGAAAACAGACACCAGGTTGCAGTTAACAATGGCGCGTCACAAAGAATACAAAGCATCTATTACACCTCCCGATTCAAGTGTTTAACCGTAGCAAGCGCTTGACGCAACGCCTTGGTCATCCCACCATGAAAGAACACAATTTCACCCTCTTGATATAACGGATTACGCCCCACACGTCCACTAATTTGCAGTAAGGTCGCTCGATTAAATTGACGGTGTTCCGCGCCAATGATTGCAACGTTAACATTAGGAAAGTTCACGCCGCGTTCTAAAACAAGTGTGGTTACGAGCACCGTTATCTCCCCTTCTTTAAATGCCGAAATATGCTGTTCTCGTTGTCCATTTTTGGCAGACACCCCCGCCACACGAACTGACAGTTGCGCTTGAACCGCGGAAACGACTAAATCAACCTGCTTTATTTCTGGCACAAATATTAGCGTCTGCCGCTCAGAAACGACCCTTGTTAACCAACGACTTACCTTTTGTGGCAAGCGCCCGGTCGCTATTTTCTCATACCAATTGAGCACCAATACTTCTCTGGGAACAAGCATGTCTTTGCCATGATAGCGCCGATGTAACTCGGAAGAACGGTAACACCCCCGCCTCAGCTGTTTTTGTCGTTTAGCAGATGGTGTAGCACTTAAATAGACCAACAGACCATCACTCGTTAACGCTTGTTTGACGCCATAGTGAAGCGACTCATTCCTACTGTATGGAAACGCATCCGCTTCATCAACAATAAGTAATTTAAAACTACGATGAAAACGAAGCAGCTGTTGCACTGTTCCAATCACTAACTGTTCTCCCTGATAGACCGCTCCGCTTTTTTGATGCAACACGACGTGTGGCACTGTCGTAAAAACTTGCGTCACCTGTTCCGAAACTGCCTTGCAGGCTTCGCGACGAGGTGAAACGAAGGCAACATACTGCCCTTGCGCAATTACTTGTTGCATCGCAGCAAATAGCATTGCCGTTTTTCCCGCCCCAGTCACTGCCCAAACATAATGAAATGATTGCTTCAACCTCAGTGTTTCAACGACTTCAGAACTGATTTGTCGTTGCTTTTCCGTTAATATACTCACCTCGCGTAACGGAACCATCGCTACTTTTAACTTAGGTAACGAACGCCAGATGAATTTTTGCGTTGATCGTGCACTACCAATCATTACACATTCACGACAATAGTAATACGGTTGTTGGCGCGCTTGCTTCACATAAACAATCGCTGACCGCTTCATACACGAACACCGCCAACACCGAAGAACACCTCCCTTTTTTTCGATTACTGGAAACGATGTCCATCCTTTTGGGACTCGTGCATCAAACGCCTTTAAATGCAATACCCCTCTTTGCATCATCGCACCCCCTTCATAAGTTACTTATTCACGGTCACCGCCGCTTTTCCCTCACCAAAAAAGGAGCTATCTCATGTATGAGATAGCTCCAGGCTGTAGAAAAAGTCGAATCAAACTGCTTTTTCCGTAAAAAGTGGTCATGTGACTTTGGCTACGAGATGATAACACTTTTGAGGTATAAATAAGATGTCTAGAAAATACGATTAATATAGTAACGTTATAATGGCATGATGTTATTGTATCGTCCAAACAAGCGCTATCGCTCCCGGACCTAAATGTGTACCTAAGACTGGACTGAATTCGCGCACATCCCAATTAGCTTCCGGATATTTTGCAACCATTTCTTCATACACTTCTTGTGCTTTTTCCGGCGCATCCGCATGTAAGACTGAAACATGTAATTTCGGTGTTTTTGCATACACATCAGCTAAAATCAATTCAATCCGCTTCAGCGCTTTTTTCTGTGTTCTAATTTTATCAAAAATATTGAGTGTTTTATTCGTAAATCGAATCACTGGTTTGATTTTCAACATACTGCCAACTAAAGCTGACGCACCTGACGTACGACCGCCTTTTGCTAAATGATGTAAATCATCAGCCACAATATAAGCATCCATCGCTTCAATCATTCGGTCTATTTTCGCTAAAACAGCTGGCAATTCTGCACCTGCAGCAATCATCCGTCCCGCTTCTTCAACTAAATAAGCTTGTGGTGTACTGCTGTAACATGAATCAACAACTTCAATCTTAACTTCGGGTAGTTCTGCCGCCATTGCTACTGCAGTTTGATACGTTCCGCTTATTTCTGATGATAAGGTTAACACAAGAATCGCATCATAATCTTGAGCTAATTCTTTGTATAATTCCAACCATACACCTGGAGCCGGCTGCGAACTTGTCGGAATTTCTGCTGCTTCTTTCATCAATCTGTAAAAGTCTTTATTTGTTAAGTCCTGTTGTTCTCGATATGACTTACCGCCCACATTAATCATCAGTGGTACCGTGTGAATCTGATATTTTTCAATCGTCGCCGCATCAAGCGCTGCGGTTGTATCAGAAACAAGTGCAATTTTCATCTTTGTCATCCCCTTTTAACTAATCGCGACCCAATTGTTACGGATTCCTTTTAAGACAGCTTGTGTCCGATCAGCAACTTCTAATTTTTTCAAGATGCTGCTGACATGGTTTTTAACCGTCTTCTCACTAATATATAAATCCACACCAATATCACGATTGTTTTTTCCTGCCGCCAACAATTGTAACACTTCACACTCACGCTGTGTCAAGAGATGCAACGGATATTGTATATCCGTACCCGCTATCCGACCCAAACTCAACTTATCGTTCTCACCATGCGCTAGCAATCCGAGCAATCGTTTACTGATTTGCGGATGAATATAAGCATTGCCAACACTCAAATTTTTAACAGCTGTAATAAATTCCGCACTGTCCATATCTTTTAATAAAAAACCGACTACGTTGCGCTTAATTGCCTTAGCGAGTTCGTGATTACTCGTAAAATCTGACAACAAAGCGACTTGGATTTGCTGACGTCCACTTAAATACACTAGCATCTCTTCTAGCATTTCTTTATTTTGTGAGTTCCCATCTACAAATACAACTTGTGGCTCATACTTTTTCAACTCTTCAATTACCGAGGCAGAAACGGTTGTAACGTGAGTTACTTTCAAACTTACATCTTCATTTAAAATATGTCGCAAACCTTCTCTGTATAATTGATGATCATCCACTATCATTATTGTCGTCATTTTTGTTCCATCCCCACGTTCATTTAATTTACAATTTGTCGCTCATTCTCAACGGCCACCACTAATTCTTTTAGCCCATAAAGCGAGTTTCTGCAATAATCTATATAAGTAAATATAACCTATAATACACAGAAGATAAACATTTTAATCAGTTATTTAACTACAAAAACGTCTTGTTACTGGTTATTTTTCCTTACATGTGAATAAAAATACAATACTTCAAACCCATATTTAACATTAACATTGTTCCTAAAGCCAATAAATTAGCAACAAAACATCCTACCCAATCAATATGTTATACATTTTATTTTATAAAAATACATGCCATTCTTTTTTTACCTTTTCATCTTTTAGACACTTTTATGACTATTTACACATCATAAATCATTTGTACTGTTCCAAAATAACAACTATACTATAGAAAATACTAACGCCTCATCGACACATCCAAAGTCAATTCAAATGAAGGAGGTTTCTCATGTTAGAACAGTACATCACAATAAAAAAAAAATGCTCACTACGAAACAACGATACAAAAGTCACGCTTCATTACACATATCCAACGAGTCGAGACAGAACAAGAAGCAAAACGATTCATCCAAGCGATAAAAAAAGCACATTCGCAAGCAAATCATAATTGTTCAGCCTACCTAATTGGAGAGCACGACCAATATCAAAAAGCAAATGACGACGGCGAACCGAGCGGAACTGCCGGCGTACCCATGTTAGACGTTTTGAAAAAACGTCATTTAAAAAATGTCGCCGTTGTCGTCACGCGCTATTTTGGCGGGATAAAGTTAGGCGCAGGCGGCTTAGTCCGGGCATATAGTCACAGTGTCAGTGACGCACTGATAGCGATTGGCTTAGTTGAATGTCAATTGATGACATTGCTTTCATGTACTGTCACCTATCCTTTACAACCAATTGTCGAGCATGCACTTTCGAAAAAGGAACTTGCCATCGAAAATGTCAATTACAATGAATTCGTGACCTTCACTATCTTTGTTAAACAAAGCGAACTTCCAAACACATCAGCATGGTTAACCGATATCACTAACGGTTCTGCTCAGATTGTCATGGGAGAAAACCGCTATCTCGAACGGTCTCTATCATGATAATACCACTTTTATCTACTTCAATAATAACCGAGCGCTTATTATTAGCGCCGCTAATTCCCGCGGATAATGACGAACTTTACACACTTTGGTCCAACCTAGAAACAACGCGTTATTTACATAGTCCAAAGCTCACTGCACCGACAATGGTCGCTGCGGTTGTCGAAGCAATTGCAGCAGATCCCTACTTTCAACGGTTTTCATTACGAACTTTGACAGATTATACATTGATTGGTACAGTCGGCATTAACGACTGTACCGCCAAAGGGATTGAAATCGGGTTTGAATTATTACCTCGCTACAAACGACAAGGCTATATGTCTGAGGCGTTAACAGCATTTCTATACAATATATGGAATCAAACCGATGCCGACATTTACGCAAAGGTGGATACCGCTAATTACGCCTCACTCAAACTACTTGAATCACTGCAGGCAAATCGCGTATTCTCTACAAAAGAGTACTGCGTCGAACGAGAGGAAACAGTCGACCTCTACTACTACATTTTGGAAAAAAAAGAATTTTCTTACCAAATTTTAATCCAATTATTCTATATTTAAACAAGGCTTTTATGTATAATGAAACAATGATGTATCTTTAGACACTGGATTGTAAAAATAACGAACGTATACAAAGGAGTTTTATCATGTCCCAATCGAGACAACCCAAAAAAAGCAAACATAAACGTCGAAAAATCATTCTTTTTTCAATCATGCTACCGATTATGGCAATTATTTTAGTCGTTTCTGTTTACGCTACATACCTATATTCAAAAGGTGAAAACGCCCTAGATAAAGCCTTCTCTTCAATCCGTGATGGAAAAGGCTCTAGTTTACGAACTCAAAAGATTGATCCAACAAAAGATAACATGTCCTTCTTAATCATCGGAGTTGATGATAGCGATGTTCGTAAGTTCGAAGGAAATTCACGATCAGACGCCTTAATCTACGGCACCTTAAATGTCAAAACACATGACCTTACTTTGTTAAGCATCCCACGTGATTCATACGTTCTTGTACCCGGTACTGACAACAGTTCTGAACAATGGACCAAAATTACACACGCCCATGCATACGGCGGGCCGGAACTAAGTGTCCAAACGGTCGAAAATACCTTACAGTTACCGGTCGATCACTACATACGTTTCAACTTCGACTCTTTCTTAGACATCGTTGATAACCTAGGTGGCATTGATATTAATGTCCCTGTCACTTTCACTGAACAAGACTCCAAAGACAAAGCTGGCGCGATTACACTCAAAAAAGGACAGCAAACACTCAACGGCGAAGAAGCCCTAGCACTTGCCCGCACACGCCACATTGATAACGATATCGAACGTGGCAAACGGCAACAACTTGTGATTGAAGCAATCATCCAAAAAGCTGTGAAAACAACATCTATTACCACTTATCCTAAATTAATCGAAACAATTGGGGATAACATGAAAACAGACCTTTCAAAAGATGATATTACTTCACTCGCTCAATACGCATTAACAAAGGGCGTTAACGTTAAAACAAAAACGTTAGCCGGTAGCGATTCAACGATTGACGGTACCTATTATTACACATTAGATGAAGAAGCTCTCCACGTAACAGCAAATGAATTAGCAAAAGAGTTAGATTTCACACCGCCATTTGCTGCAGCAACGACTGACGATACGGTTGCTGACGATGCAACTGCCATTAGCGCGGAATAAATAAAAAAGAAACCTCCTTTTTTGGAGGTTTCTTTTTATTTATTCCGCCCACGTCTCTGTTTACGATAGGCCGTTATTTTAGCCATCCTTTGTTGGAAGAAGCGAATAATCGGACGATATTCCGGACTAATCCAACCGATAAATTCAACTAAAATTTCCAACGACAACAACAATAATATCAATAAGAAGATTGAGCCCACAAAAGAAGATATGAAGAAGATAAAGCCACCTAAGGCAAACATCGCACTTAATGCATAGATTAAAATAACTGTTTGTCGATGTGTAAAACCAAGTGCTAACAGCCGATGATGTAGATGGGAATGATCCGCTTCAGAGATTGATTTTTTTTTGCGATACACGGCGAATAATTGCAAAAAAAGTATCCGAAAATGGCACTCCTAAAATCATTATCGGTATGATTAAAGAAATAAACGTGACATTTTTAAATCCCATCACCGATAGAACACCAATCATATATCCTAGAAACAAGGCACCGGTGTCTCCCATGAATATCGAGGCCGGATGAAAATTATAAATCAAAAAGCCAAGAATCGCTGCCACCAATACCATTGAAATTGGAAACACAATAAAATCATTTAACACATAAGCCATAGCAGCAATCGATATTAATACAATCGACGAAATGCCACCCGCTAAACCATCTAAACCATCAACAAGGTTAATCGCATTCATGATTGCAATGATCCAAATAATCGTAAACGGACCGGCAAACCACCCAAAATTAATTTGACCAATTAACGGCAATGTTATGTAGTTAATCATCAAATTACCTCCAAACACGACCACTGACGACGCTAAAAACTGACCAAACAATTTCATTCCTGCTGTCAATTCAAAGCGGTCATCAAACACACCCACTAAGGTGACGATTAAACCACCGACCAATATCGGCCAAAACGAACTCAAATCAATTGGCAACATCACAAATCCAATTAAAAAACTCAGTATAATTGCAAGCCCACCCAAGGTTGGCATTGGTTTTTTATTCACACGCCGTTTATTCGGATTGTCGACCGCTCCAATTGCAAAAGCGAATTTACGAACAAGCGGTGTCAAAATAACAGACGCTAAAAATACGACAACCAACGTAATTGTTACCACTTTGTTTCCTCCTCAAGCCACCTACTCTACTTTAGATGAACCGTTCTTTTTTTTAAACAATATTTTTGAACCGCTTGACTATCTATCTCAAATCCCGCACCAACACCTTCACTCACCGTCAATTTCCCTTGATGGAGTTTCTGCGGTTGTTTAACAATGTCTTCACGCCAATAACGACTTGACTCCGAAATATCACCAGGGAATTCCATCCCCGATAAAGACGCAAGTGCTAAATTATATGCGCGGCCAACACCGGATTCAAACATGCCACCACACCATACTTCCAGATTATGAGCCTGGCAATAGGCGATTATTTCAAGCGCTTTTGTTATTCCACCGACACGGCCCCATTTCAGATTAATTGCACGGGCACTTCCGAGTGCAAACGCAACTTTAACATCTTCAAGACTATGAATATTTTCGTCCAAACAAATCTTTGTTTGTAACTGTTTTTGAAGTGTGGCATGATTGATAAAATCATCATCACCCAACGGTTGTTCAATCATCTCTAAATGATAGTCATCCAAACGCGCGAGTAGCTCAGCATCTGCCATACTATACGCACCATTAGCATCAACCATTAATTTTAAATCAGGAAATTTTTCTCGAATTAGACGAATTGTTTCAATATCTTGTCCTGGCTTAATTTTAATTTTAACACGGGTATAGCCTTTATCTACTACTTCAGCCACTTTTCGCAGAAGATTTTCAGCGGTATCAAGCCCTAAACTAACGCCCACAGCTACCTCGTCATTAACCGACCCTATCATGCGATTTAAAGGCACTTTTTTATCCTGTGAATAAATACCCCAAAAAGCCGTTTCAATCGCAGCCTGCGCCATCTGGTGGCCTTTGACTCGACTAAACAACTGAACCAACTCTTTCGGACTCGCAACATCCTTCCCCCGAATCAATGGCCATAGATAATGCTCGATACTATAACGACATGATTCAAGTGTTTCTGTTGTATACCAAGGCGTCTCAAACGCAACCGTTTCACCCCAACCACTCATACCTGTCGACGTTGTTAGTTTCACTAAATCAAACACGCGCGTTTTCACCGTCATCTGCGAGTTGCTAAAGGACTCCACTAGCGGCATTGACATTCGATACACCTCAAGCTCTTTTAACTTCATAGTACACCCCCATCACCGTTTAATTGTCGCTATATAAAAACGAATCAAATCTTTCATTCGCCAAATGCGTGACGGTTGTGTCAGCACACGATAAGCCCACTCTAAATTAAACTTTTGCCAGATGAGCGGCGCTCGTTTCACGGTTCCACTGAACACATCAAAACTACCACCAATACCTATCAAAAGACCTTTTTGAAGCTGTGATAACATCTCCGTAATAAACACTTCTTGATAAGGACTTCCCATCGCAACAAACACGAGGTCTGCCTGACTGGCAATCACGTCGGTTTGAATAGCTGTTCGTTCCATCTCCGTATCAAAAAAACCACTATGGTAACCTTTTAATTGCAAGTTGGGGTATTGGTCAGCAATAACTTGCACTGTCTTATTGATAACCTCATCTGAGGAACCTACTAAATAAAGCGACCACGACTGTTTGTTTCCCGCAGTTAACAAGTCGCTGAACAACTCAAATCCAGTGACACGTTCGGGGAGTGGATCCGCCAAATGCTGGGTCGCCTTTACAATGCCGATACCATCCGCGGTGACATAATCAGCCTGCATAATCGCTTCATTTAATTGTTGATTTCCACGAGCTTTCATCACGATTTCAGGATTAGCAGTCACTACAAAGGTGCGCTGTTGTTGCCTTACGCGCTCTGTCAAAGTTGCCACCATTTCAACTTTTGTTGTTCGATAAAACGGAATACCCAATACAGTTACTGTTCGTCCCACTTTTTTCAACCACCGTTCTCTTATATTCACCTTTAGTTTATCATAATTATCATTATCTGATAAACAATTACCCTGTAATAGGGCTGATACTTCACTACTTATTTTTAAAGTCACAAAAAAAGGCAGTCACGATACGCATCGTAACTACCCTAATTGTAGACAAAGAAAAGATAGTTTCTTTGCTTTGAGACTGAAGATAAACGTCGTTAGATTTCAACCATCGCAAACATAATATCCGCTTCACACGCAACAGTACCATCCACAGTTGCGATCACATGAGCCTTCGCGATTGTTCCTTTTTGACGGGTGATTTCAGCCGCTAGTTGCAATTGATCACCTGGAACAACTTGACGTTTAAAGCGACATTTATCTACGCCAGCAAACAAACCAATTGTGTTTTTTTCTGTTGGTTCCGCTGTTACTGACGTCATCGCGATGCCTGCCGTTTGAGCTAAGGCTTCTAAAATCAATACACCCGGCATCACTGGATACTGCGGGAAATGACCTTCGAAAAATGGATCGTTATGAGAGACGTTTTTATAAGCGGTTGCACTTTTACCATGTTCCACTTCAAGCACACGATCGACCAACAAAAAAGGGTA
Source organism: Brochothrix campestris FSL F6-1037 (assembly GCF_000525915.1). GTDB lineage: Bacteria > Bacillota > Bacilli > Lactobacillales > Listeriaceae > Brochothrix > Brochothrix campestris. The sequence goes on from NZ_AODH01000022.1 coordinate 94,776, forward strand.
ACGATGGGGCAAGGCTTGTTTAATTTCATTACTTGTCATCATTGTTATCTACCTCCAGTTTATTTTATTTTACTTTTCACTAAATGATCTAACAACACTCCTGTACCCATTGCTACAGCATCTAGTGGTGAATCGGCAATCGCAACCGGTACTTTTAATTCATCAGATAATAATCGATCCAACCCTTTCAACAGTGCACCACCACCGGTGACAACAATCCCACGATCGATAATATCAGCTGATAATTCTGGCGGTGTATTTTCTAGCACTTGTTTGGCTGTACTTACAATTGAATAGACTGATTCACGCATTGCTTCACGAATTTCAGCTTCTGTAATTGTTAACGTACGCGGTAACCCTGTCAGCAAATCACGCCCACGGATATCCATCGTTTGAGCGCCCGGTTCTGCTGATTCTTTCTCAATCGGCGTCGCAGTACCAATTGTAATTTTAATCGCTTCTGCTGTACGTTCACCAATCAATAAATTATGTTCACGTTTAACGTGTTGTAAAATATCGTTATCCAATGTGTTACCAGCCATTTTTAATGATTCACTTGTAACGATACCACCCATTGAAAGAACGGCCACATCCGTTGTACCACCACCAATATCGATGACCATGTTGCCACTCGGTTCGAAAATATTCATTCCAACACCAACAGCTGCTACTTTTGGTTCTTCTTCAATGTAAACATTACGACAGCCGGTTGATTCAGCCGCTTGACGAATCGCTTTTTGTTCGACACTCGTAATGTTTGTCGGACAGCAAATTAAAATACGCGGGCGCGAAAACATGCTTTTAACCTTTAATTTATTAATAAAGTATTGTAACATCGCTTGTGTAATGTCGAAGTCGGCAATCACACCATCTTTCATTGGGCGGATCGCTACAATACTCCCCGGTGTACGTCCGACCATTTGATAAGCTTCTTCACCAACAGCTAACACCTTATTTGTTGCTGTATCTAAGGCAACAACTGACGGTTCATTTAAAACAACGCCCTTACCTTTCACAAAAATCAAGACGTTTGCTGTTCCCAAGTCAATCCCAATATCTTTTGCCATCTTTAAATATCCTCCTATAACTACTCGTTTTCTCTTTTCACATCTAATTATTATAACATAAGTGTCCTTCACATTGTGCCGAACATGGGAGCGGACGTAAAAATCTGACACCGCAATGCAGCATCAGATTTTCGCGTGACCACTCACATTATTCAGCTATCAGACGACAACCTAAACGGTTTGAAGCTGACCAACGACGGTTTCTTCAGATACTTCAGCATCATCAAAACGTTCAATTGTTGCTCCAAGTCCTTTGAGTTTTAAATGGAAATCAGTATAACCACGATCTAAGTATTGTAAATGTGTCACACGAGTGTATCCTTTCGAAACAAGTCCCGTTAAAATCAATGCTGCTGCAGCTCGTAAATCAGTTGCAGAAACTTCAGCCCCTTGTAAGGTATTAGGGCCTTTCATAATAACTGTACGACCTTCAATTTTCATGTCGGCATTCATACGACGCATTTCTTCAACGTGCATAAAACGATTTTCAAAGACCGTTTCTGTCATCATTGACGTACCTTCGGCACAAATTTGTGCAACCATCATTTGCGATTGCATATCTGTTGGGAAGCCGGGATGCGGCATTGTTTTAACGTCCACTGGTTTTAATACCTTTGGCCCAATGACACGGATACCATCTTGTTCTGGGATGATTTGCACACCCATTTCACGTAATTTCGCAATCAACGCCACCGAATGTTCCGGCATGGCATTATCTATAAAAATGTTACCTTCTGTAATGGCAGCAGCCACCATAAATGTTCCCGCTTCAATCCGATCTGGAATAATTGAATGTGTCGCACCATGTAGTGCTTTAACACCTTCGATACGAATCGTTTCAGTTCCTGCACCGACGACCTTCGCACCCATTTGGTTTAAGAAATTCGCTAAGTCGACAATTTCAGGTTCACGAGCCACGTTTTCAAGGGTCGTTGTTCCTTCTGCCATCGTCGCTGCCATCATAATGTTTTGTGTCGCGCCGACACTAGGGAAATCTAAGTAGATGTTGGCGCCGACAAGTTTTTCAGCTGCGGCTTCCATGTAACCATCTTCAATTTTGACAGTTGCTCCCATTGCTTCGAAACCTTTTAAGTGTAAATCAACCGGGCGTGATCCAATTGCACAACCGCCTGGTAATGCAACACGAGCACGACCAGTACGAGCAAGCATTGGCCCCATTACAACCATTGATGCACGCATCTGGCTCACATATTCAAACGGCGCTTCCGACCCGATTGTTTGTGTTGCGTCAACTGTCACTACATCACCTTCAAAGGTAACGTCCGCTTTTAAATAACGTAACAACTCATTGATCATATACACATCCGACAACTTCGGTACGTTAGTTAAAACGACGCTAGATTCTTGCGCTAATAAAGTTGCTGCAATAATTGGTAATACTGCATTTTTAGCCCCTTCAATATGCACGGAACCCGCGAGTTGTTTACCCCCACTAACAATAATTTTTTCCACTTTAAAATCCCTCCGCAAATTAACCTTATCGATTATCTTTTTTGTATTATTTTTATAGTTATTAGTCTAAAGTTAAGTTTCAATTTATTTCTAACTTCTTTATACTATCACGATGACACTTTTTTTTCCATAGTTCCTACTTTTAATTCCAACATTCACTTCATTTTCTTCACTTTTCGTCAAAAAGACGGCATGTTTTGAGACGCTTGTAAATAAGACAAAAAGAATGCGCTAACGCCATAACCTAAAGCTATCGCTAACAACAAATATAACAAACGCGCCTGTAACACTTTGTTCTTTTTCAGGATACTTTCAAAATTCAACGCCTGCAAGGCAAAAAAAGCAACAGCAATAAAGAGCAGATGAGACACTAACGTGATAATAGCAGCTTGCGAAATTAAATCCATCGTGCACCTCCTTCTTCTCTATATCTTCTATCATAACAAAAAAAGTTGGGGGTTTTAGCCCCCAACTTTCATTTTACAGTATTATTCTAACTTTCAAAACATCATCAGACACAGGGATTAACGATGCGAGGCAGCGTTAATACGATTGATTGCTCGACGCAAGGCCAATTGTGCTTGAATCATTTCTTGGTGATTCGATTGTGTTTGAACGAGACGCTCTTCGGCACGCGATTTCGCGCGCTCAGCACGTGACAATTCAATATCCTCGTCAGCTTCACTTGTTTCAGCTAAAATGTTAACCTCGTTACCATCGGTTTCAAGAAAACCACCGTTAACCGTCACCCATTTTTCAGTACCATCCACCAACTTGATGCGAACGATATCAATATCTACAGGTGAAACTAACGGGATATGGCCTGGTAAAATACCAAGTTCGCCACTTTTAGTAACGGCGCTAACCATTTGAGCTTCGTCGTTAAAAACTGGACCGTCAGGAGTGACAATCGATACTTTTAAAGTAGACATACGATTTCCTCCTTAAAATGAGGTTGTTGTTGAAGTTCTAAACTTCAACACCCATTTCTTTCGCTTTAGCGATAACATCAGCAATGCCACCAAGAAGACGGAATGCATCTTCAGGAACATGATCATATTTACCCGCTAAAATTTCTTTAAAGCCTTTAATTGTTTCAGCTACTGGTACGTACGACCCTTTTTGGCCCGTAAATTGTTCAGCAACGTGGAAGTTTTGTGATAAGAAGAATTGGATACGACGCGCACGGTTAACGATGAGTTTTTCTTCATCAGAAATTTCATCCATCCCTAAGATTGCGATGATATCTTGTAATTCTTTATAACGTTGTAAGACTTGTTGCACTTGTGTTGCTACTTCATAATGTTCTTCGCCAACAATACCAGGGCTAAGTGCACGAGAAGAAGACGCTAACGGATCAACCGCAGGATAAATACCTTGCTCAGTTAATTTACGTTCCAAGTTAGTTGTTGCATCAAGATGGGCGAAAGTTGTTGCTGGAGCCGGGTCAGTATAATCATCGGCTGGCACGTAAATCGCTTGGATTGATGTAACAGAACCTTTTTTAGTTGAAGTGATACGTTCTTGTAAACGTCCCATTTCTGTTGCTAATGTTGGTTGGTAACCAACTGCTGAAGGCATACGTCCTAAGAGGCAGATACTTCAGAACCAGCTTGAGTAAAGCGGAAGATGTTATCGATGAATAACAACACATCTTGGCCTTCTTCATCACGGAAGTATTCCGCAATTGTTAAACCAGTTAAGGCAACACGCATACGCGCACCAGGTGGCTCATTCATTTGACCAAACACCATTGCTGTTTTAGCAATAACGCCTGAGTCAGTCATTTCGAAGAATAAATCGTTACCTTCACGCGTACGTTCACCAACACCAGCGAATACCGAAATACCACCGTGTTCTTGAGCGATGTTGTGAATCAATTCTTGGATTAAAACGGTTTTACCAACACCGGCACCACCGAACAAACCAATTTTACCACCTTTAACGTAAGGTGCTAATAAATCGACAACTTTAATCCCTGTTTCAAGAATTTCAGTTTGAGTTGATAATTCTTCGAACGTTGGTGCTTCACGGTGAATCGGCATGCGTTTCGCTTCCGCTGGCACTGGTTCTGCTAAATCGATGTTTTCGCCTAATACGTTGAATACACGACCTAATGTGATACTACCTACTGGTACCGAAATTGGTGAACCAGTATCTTCAACTTCTGCGTTACGTTGTAAGCCATCAGTTGATGACATTGCAATTGTACGTACAGCGTTATCGCCAAGTTGAATCGCTACTTCAAGTGTAATTGAAGATGTCGCAGTTTTAATGCGAAGCGCACTATTAATCTTAGGTAAGTTACCTTCAGGGAAACGCACGTCTACAACGGGTCCCATTACCTGAGTTACATGTCCTACAGTCATGTTTTCTCCTCCTTGTTTCGTTCCAATCGTTATTCTAAAGCGGCAGCTCCGCCAACGATTTCAGTGATTTCTTGCGTAATTGCAGCTTGACGTGCACGGTTATATTGTAATGTTAAGTCGCCAATAACTTCTTGCGCGTTATCGGTCGCACTCGACATTGCCGTCATCCGGGCCGCATGTTCTGCTGCTTTGGCATCTAAAATAGAGCCAAAGATTAAACTTTCGATATATTGTGGAAGAATCGCACGTAACACCGCTTCTTCTGATGGTTCAAATTCATACGCGCTTAATGCGTCAGTTGCAGTTGCTTCAACAGAAACAACTGGTAACAATTGCACCACACGTTGTTCATTGGTGATTGGGTTCACGTGGTGGTTATACACCATGTGTAACTCATCAATTTTGCCACTAACGAATAATTGGATTGTATCATTCGCAATCGCTTGAATTTCATTGAAACTCGGGTGATCCGAAATACCTGTAATTTGTAACGCAACATTATAACCGTTGTTTTTAAAGAAATTATAGCCCATATTCCCCAATGTGATGATTTCGTACTCATCTGCATTGTTATTATGACGTTCCTTAATTAATTTAACAGCCGTTTTAATGACATTGCTACTATAGGCACCTGCCAATCCACTGTCTGCGGTTAAAACAATATAACCTACTTTATGAACTGGGCGGTTTTCAAGCATCGGATCGCTTGCTGAATTGTTTGACGCAAGATGCGCGACAATGTTACGAATCTTATTGGCATAAGGCTCGTAATTGCGGGCATTACGTTCAGCTTTACCAAGTTTAGACGCCGAGACCATTTTCATCGCACTCGTAATCTGACTTGTCTTCTTAGTCGAAGAAATACGTTGTTTGATCGTAAGTAAAGAAGCCAAAACATTTCACCACCTTTTCATTTTACTGCGCCGTTTATGCTTCGGATGCAATAAATGTTGCTTTAAATTCTTTAATTGCTGCTTTCAAGTCATCTTCATTTGGCAATCCTTTAGTTTCAACGATTGTGTCAAATAAGGCTTGATGTTTGTTACCAATGTAAGAAAGTAGTTCGCCTTCAAAACGCATAATGTCTTTAACCGGCACATCGTCTAATAGACCACGTGTTAATGAGAAAAGACTTACAACTTGTTTTTCAACAGCTAACGGTTGGTTTAACCCTTGTTTAAGAAGTTCAACTGTCCGTTTACCACGTTCAAGTTTTGATTGTGTTTGTTCATCTAAATCAGAGCCAAATTGTGCAAAGGCTTCAAGCTCACGGTATGATGCTAAGTCAAGACGAAGCGTACCAGCCACTTTTTTCATTGCTTTAATTTGAGCCGCACCACCAACACGTGATACTGAAAGACCCGCGTTAATCGCTGGACGAATACCAGCGTTGAAGTAGTTTGATTCAAGGAAAATTTGACCATCTGTGATTGAAATAACGTTCGTTGGAATGTATGCAGAAATATCGCCTGCTTGTGTTTCAACGAATGGCAATGCTGTTAACGAACCACCACCGAGTGCGTCACTTAACTTAGCTGCACGTTCTAATAAACGCGAGTGTAAGTAGAAAACATCTCCGGGATACGCTTCACGACCTGGCGGACGTTTAAGCAGTAATGACAGTTCACGGTAAGCTGCCGCTTGTTTCGATAAATCATCATAAACAGCTAAAACATGCTTGCCGTTGTACATGAATTCTTCACCCATTGCTACACCTGCATATGGTGCTAAGTATAATAATGGTGCTGGTAAAGAAGCACTTGCTGATACAACAATTGTGTAATCAAGCGCACCGTGTTTACGTAATGTTTCAACAACACCACGAACAGTTGATTCTTTTTGTCCGATAGCTACGTACACACAGATCATATCTTGACCTTTTTGGTTGATGATGGCATCAATTGCTAATGATGTTTTACCTGTTTGACGGTCACCAATGATTAACTCACGTTGACCACGGCCAATAGGAACAAGGGCATCAATCGCTTTAATACCTGTTTGGAATGGTTCAAACACACTTTTACGATCCATAACACCAGGTGCTGGGAATTCAACAGGGCGTGTTTTAGTTGTTTTAATTTCGCCTAAACCATCAATTGGAATACCTAATGGGTTAACAACACGACCTAATAATGCTTCACCAACTGGTACTTCCATGATACGTCCTGTCCGACGAACTTCGTCGCCTTCAGAAATATCAGTGTAAGGTCCAAGAATGATAATACCGACATCATTTTCGTCTAAGTTTTGGGCCATACCCATTGTGCCGTTAGAGAATTCAAGTAATTCTCCGGCCATTGCGTTATCAAGACCATGTGCACGTGCAATACCATCACCGATATAAGTAACCGTACCCACTTCTGTTACGTTCATGTCTGCTTGATAATTCGAAATTTGTTTCTTGATTATCGTGCTAATTTCTTCAGCATTAATGCTCATTTAGTCTCACCTCTCACGGCTATTATGACATCTTAATTTGATGTGCTAAACCATTTAATTTTGCACGTAAACTGCCATCATACACAACACTACCCATCACAACTTTTACGCCGCCGATAAGTGAAGCATCAATGTGCTTACGTAAGATCATTTCTTTGTTATTTGTAAATTTCGCAAACGCTGCAGCCAATTTCGCTTCTTCTGCTGCCGATAAAGCGACAACTGAATAAACATCCGCTTCGCCAATGTTTAAAAAGGCATGCACGCTCGAAAGATAATGGTCGATAATTGTTAGCATTAAGCCCGCACGTTTGTTATCAATCAATACGTAAAACAAGTTTGAAATCGCTTGATCCGCTGTTGCGAACGCTGCTTTGACAGCCTCTTTTTTCGTAGTGTTTGATACGACAGGTGATGCTAATAATGACACGAATTCAGGGTTTTGCTCAAGGATGCCCTTGATTTCTGCTAATTCAGTTGCCAATTCTTGAACGTTTCCACGCTCTTTCGCGACTTCCAAAAGTGCCGTACTGTAACGGTTAGCAATCCCAATATTTATGCTCATTTGTTATCTCCTAACCCATCAATGTAGCCTGCGATTAAATCACTTTGATCCGCTTCATTCAAGTTTTTCTCAATCACTTTAGCAGCGATTAATACTGAAAGACTTGCAACTTGTTCACGAACTTCAGTAACAGCTTTTTCTTTTTCGCTATTGATGTCAGCTTTTGCCTCGTTGTATAAGCGTGTTGCTTCAACTTTAGCAGCAGCCACAATTTTTTCACGTTCTTGTGCGCCTTGACCTTTTGCACTTTCAATTAATTCATGCGCTTCAATACGAGCATCTTTCAGTACTTTACGTTGTTCTTCAAGTAAAGCCGCTGATTCAACACGTGATGTTTCCGCGTTATTAATTTCCGTTGCAATATGATCTTCACGTTTTTTCATCATATCCATTAATGGTTTCCAAGCGAAGATTCGAATCAAAACAAGTAAGATTACGAAACTGACGATAAGGAAGATCATATCTCCCCACATTACGCCGGGTGTTGACCCAATTGTTAATTGTGTTCCTAACACGAGCAGTCCACTCCTTTCAATTACTAATTAGTACTTAAGTGTTCTCTCAAACTATTTGTTAAGAACCATGAACGCGATAACAACTGCGATGATTGGAATAGCTTCTACCATTGCGATACCGATGAACATAACTGTTTGTAAAGCACCACGTGCCTCTGGTTGTCTTGCAATACCTTCAACTGTTTTCGAAACGATTAAACCGTTACCGATACCTGCTCCTAAAGCTCCTAAACCTACTGCGATTGCTGCTGCGATTACTCCTAAACTCATAATAAATTTCCTCCTCATTTTATGTTGCAAATTTTTTGTTATTGCCTAATGTTCGTCATTTACTTTATGTGCCATGTATACCATGGTCAACATCGTGAAAATAAAGGCTTGAATCGATCCGATAAAGACGGAGAATCCTTGCCAAACAACTGACGGGATATATGACAGAATGTAAACACCCGTGTTCATATGCGACAATTGCGTTGCGATTAATGTCAGTAGAACTTCACCGGCATAAATGTTACCATATAGCCGTAAACCTAATGTTAGCGTATTTGAAAATTCCTCTACCAGTTTGAATGGCAATAAGAATACATATGGCGTTGCATATGTGTTTTTTAAATACTTGCCCATGCCGTGATGTTTCACACCATATAAATGGGTTAAACCAACCACCATTACTGCTAACGTTAACGTAATTAATGGATCTGCTGTTGGTGATTTCCACCACTGCGTGCCATCAATTGTTATGTTCACAAATAATCCAAGCATGTTCGCTACAAACACATATAATAGGAGTGTAATTCCTAACACATGAAAGCGTCCACCAGTTGTCCAATCCATATTGCTCTTGATTATATTTTTGACAAAATCCATAATCCATTCAATAAAGTTTTGTTTACCTGTTGGCTTTAATTTCAAGTTTCTCGTGCATAAAATGGCGATTAACAGCACAATAATAAACGTTGCTGCCATCGGTAAGATGTTCGCTAAGTTGAATCCTATGCCCGTGTCACCCAGCCAATATATGGGTTGTTCGTGTTCCATGTTCTTTTTCACCCCCTCTAAATTATTGCAATCAGCTAACTTGTTCGTGTTTTTCTCAATCAAGTGGGACTGTATTATCACACTTCTTCTACACACAAAAAATGCCTGTTACCTGAGAAATTCACGAGAACAAGCATGTGGAAATATAGTGTCATATGTTGTTGATTAGCCTCAACAGCTACCTCAGACACATACAATATCTCGTACACATCCCCTTGTAATCAGTTGAAAGCGTTACAATTCCCATGTTATCAGCTTACAATAACCGAGCGTTTCTGTCAATAACACCTTTGCCACAATTCAGCCACAATTGCAAGTTTTCACAATTTGTTCATAAAGTGTTCGCTTGTTCATTATTTTGTCAAAGGGTCGCTCATTACGACAGTTTACTTGTGTAATACTAGCATAATTAAACACGATATAACAAGGAATCCCGCAAAGTTTAACGTAATGGTAACATTCTATCTTTAAAATGCATTTAGCGCTCATTTATGACAAATAAACCACTGGTTTTTCGCTAAAAAAACGACGCCTAACAAACAGCTTTCTCTTTGTCAGACATCGTCGTTTTCGTTACTTTCCACTTACAAAATCATTTGGTCGTTCCGTTGTTAAACCAAAGGCATAACGGATAATCGCCACAATTCGTTGTGCCGACGCACCATCACCATAAGGATTGGCAACATTTGCCATCGCTGCATGTGCCGCCTCACTATTCAGCAACCGTAGCGCTTCAGCTCGAATCAACCCTCGATCGGTACCGACGAGTTTCAATGTTCCCGCCGCAATCCCTTCTGGTCGCTCCGTTGTATCACGCAACACGAGCACAGGCACATTCAAACTCGGCGCCTCTTCTTGCACCCCACCAGAATCGGTCATAATCAGTTGTGAACGGGCCGCGATATTATGAAAATCAAACACATCGAGTGGCTTAATTAAGTGCACACGCTCATTAGCACCAAAGGCCGTTTGCGCTGCCTCAACAATAGTAGGATTCAAGTGCACCGGAAACACAACATGTACATCCGGACGCGCCACCAAAATATCACGTACCGCCGCAAAGATAGCTCGCATCGGCTCTCCGAGGTTTTCACGACGATGAGCCGTCAATAAAAGATACGGCGCCTCCGCAATTTGCTCGAGCACTTCATGTTGATAATCGGTCGCGACCGTTGTCGCTAATGCATCAATTACCGTGTTGCCCGTCACATAGATCGCTGCTGCCGGTATGTTTTCCTTTTCTAAATTTCGGCGCGCAGCTACTGTCGGCGCAAAATGGATATCCGTTAATGACGAGGTCATTTGGCGGTTCATCTCTTCTGGATACGGCGAGTATTTATCATATGTACGCAGGCCCGCTTCCACATGACCCACCTTCACTTTTTGATAGAAGGCTGCCAAGGCTGCTGCAAAAGTGGTTGTTGTATCACCATGGACTAAGATGATATCAGGACATTCTTGCATAATGACTTCTTCGAGACCTCTCAACGCACGGCTCGTAATACCGCTGAGCGTTTGATTTGTTTGCATTATATCCAAATCATACTGCGGGTGAATATCAAAAATCGTCAGTACTTGATCTAACATTTGACGGTGTTGCGCTGTGACAGCGACAACCGTTTCAATCTCGTCGCACGTCTTTAAGGCCGCAATTACAGGAGCCATTTTAATCGCTTCTGGACGCGTTCCAAAAATTGTCATGACCTTGAGTTTCTTCACCTGATTTGTCATCTTACTTCGTTCCGAATAAACGGTCACCGGCGTCACCTAAACCAGGGACGATATAACCATCTTCATTTAAACCTTCATCTAAAGCCGCGATAAAGACATCAACATCAGGGTGTTTATCTGTTAAAGCTTTCACACCTTCAGGAGCTGCTACCATACACATAAATTTAATGTTAGTTGCGCCACGCTTTTTAAGGGCATCAATCGCTAAGATGGCAGAACCACCTGTCGCTAACATTGGATCAACAACGATTAATGTACGTTCATTAATATCAGACGGCATTTTAATAAAATACTCAACTGGTTCAAACGTTTTTTCATCACGATACATACCGATGTGACCGACTTTGGCCGCTGGAATTAATTTAACAACACCTTCAACCATTCCTAAACCAGCACGTAAAATTGGTACGACACCTAATTTTTTACCTGTTAACGTTTTTGCTTTTGCCGTTACAACTGGTGTTTCTACCATTGTATCTTCCAACTCTAAATCACGTGTAATCTCGTACGCCATTAGCATCGCGATTTCATCCGCAACCTCCCGAAATACTTTAGTCCCCGTTGCCTTGTCACGAATAATCGTTAATTTGTGTTGAATTAATGGATGATCCATCACCGTTACTTTACCTTTACCCATTGTCATTTCCTCCGTTCGTCTAATAATCTTCTTTTCTATTGTATAGAGAATAGTCGCATTTGTCTAATAAAATTACTATTTTAGCGACTCCCCTTCCCTGCTCCTACCACCACGATAATCAGCTTTGTTAGCGAACGGTTTTAAGCAAAAAAACAGTGAATCCTTCACGGATTCACTGTCAGATTGTAACAAAAGTCGCATTAAACTACTTTTACTTTGAACGTTAATGCAAGCGACTTTGGCTACAAGATGATAAGACTGAAACTAAACGACCGCGAAAGCAACTAGTCAGACTCTTCGCCTTCCAATGTATTCCCTGCTAAAACGGTCTATCACTTTTAGGCGTTCTCGTACAACGGAAACGTCTTGTTCAATTCAGCTACTGCCGCCGCAACTTCAGCATGCACAGCTTCATCTTCAGGATTCAACAATACTTTAGCAATCAATTGCCCCACTTGGTATGATGCCTGTTCATCAAAGCCTCGCGAGGTAATTGCAGCTGACCCTAACCGAATACCGCTCGTGATGAACGGACTCGCCGGATCAAACGGGATCGAGTTTTTATTCGTCGTAATACCAACCTCATCTAAAATTCGTTCTGCGACTTTTCCTGTTAAATTAAACGAACGGGTATCGACTAATAGGAGATGGTTATCGGTACCACCTGTTAAAATTTCACCGCCCGCATCAGCAATCGCTCGACCTAATGCTTTTGCATTAATGATTACTTGTTTAGCATACGCTTTAAACGCCGGTTGTAACGCTTCACCAAAGGCAACTGCCTTCGCTGCAATCACATGCATCAACGGCCCCCCTTGCACACCAGGGAACAAGGTTTTATCAACTAACTTCGCATGTTCTTCCTTACATAAAATCAAACCACCACGCGGCCCACGCAATGTTTTATGTGTTGTAGACGTTACAAAATCAGCATAAGGCACTGGATTCTCATGTTCTCCTGCTGCAACAAGACCAGCGATATGTGCCATATCAACTAGCAAATACGCCCCGACTTCATCAGCAATTTCACGGAACTTTTTAAAATCAATCGCACGCGGATACGCACTTGCACCAGCAATAATTAATTTCGGTTTATTCTCAAGCGCTTTTTCACGCACATCATTATAATCGATTTCCTTTGTTTCTGGATCAACACCATAGGCAGCAATATTGTAGTATTTCCCACTAAAGTTTACCGGACTACCGTGTGTTAAATGTCCACCATGCGCCAAATTCATCCCCAAAACGGTATCACCCGGTTCTAAAACAGCAAAATAAACAGTCATATTCGCTTGAGCGCCTGAATGGGGCTGTACATTAGCATGCTCAGCGCCAAACAATTGTTTCGCACGATCACGTGCAATATCTTCAACAACATCAACATGTTCACAACCACCATAAAAACGGCGACCTGGATAACCTTCGGCATATTTATTCGTTAAGACAGATCCCTGCGCTTCCATCACCGCAGGACTAACAAAGTTTTCTGAAGCAATTAGCTCAATCTTTGCGCGTTGACGTTCTTGCTCGTGTTGAATCCCTTCAAAAACAGCTGGATCAGTTTGTGATAAAAATGACATGTAATGTGTTCCTCCTTAGGATTACGCCCAATGAGCGTTTATTGACTACTATAGTAACAAGACATCAGCGCGGCGAGAACATGAGACACTCACCTGATGAGCTTGGTTTACTTTTTATCAGCGTGCGCTGGCCCGTAAATAACGATGCCCTGCCGCTTTTTCGAGACGATTCATGACCGCCTGACCAATGCCAGCTTCATCATATACCTCTGCTAGAATAACGGTCACTTCTTCATGATGATTAAACGCACGTAAACCATCATAGAGATGGGCTGCGACGCTCTCTAAATCAGTGGCTTGACCAGTTGAAATATGGACATCACCTTTAAGCTCCGCTAATGTTTCATCTGTTGCTAAGACACCAACTACCTCGCCTTCAAGTCGAAAGAGATCGATACACGCTTGAAAATAAGCAGACGTCCCATCGACCAGATAAACAGGTGCTTGTGGCGCATAATGCGTATACTTCATACCTGGTGCCTTCGGTTTCTCAGTGGCATTTTTCAAACCGGCATCGGTTAATACCGGTCCAATAACCGCTTCTAACGCCTCTTTTGTCACACCACCTGGTCGTAAAATCACCGGTTTTTCACCCGTGCAGTCTACCACCGTCGATTCAACACCGACACCCGTGCTACCACCATCTAAAATACAAGCGATGCGACCATTTAAATCCTCTTGAACATGGCGTGCCTTTGTGGGCGAAGGTTTTCCTGATGTATTAGCACTCGGAGCAGCAATCGGCAATCCTGTTTCTTTTAACAAAGCTAGAGCTAATGGATGTGAAGGCATTCGCACCGCCACAGTCGCTAGTCCCGCCGTTACTTCCGGTGCTAACGCCCCATCTTTTACCGGCATCAGCAAGGTCAACGGCCCGGGCCAAAACGACTCCATCAATTGTTCCACTTGGTCCGATACTGTCGTTACAAATGCATCTAACTGATGACGTTCAGCAATATGAACAATCAGTGGATTATCTGATGGACGACCCTTAGCTTTATATATTTTTTTCACACTGCGTGATTGCGTCGCATCACCACCAAGCCCGTAGACTGTTTCGGTCGGAAAAGCGACCAACTCTCCCGCTTGCAGCGTTTGCGCCGCTGTCGCAACCGCCGCTGTGCTCGCCTTTAAAAATACTGTCTCCATTTTTCATACATCCCTTCGTCTACATTCTATTTTAACGATGATTATTTCATTTGTCACTAAATTTAAGTCTTTTTAACCAAAAAAACATCATCCCCAAACTAATACGCTTGACATCGTTCGTGTTTAGTAACTAAAAGCTACTCCAGGAGTTGTTTTTAACTACTATAAAAAGATATAAAACGAACAATTACCATTCCAGTGAATTAACAAACAACTCCTACAATACACACAGCTTATGCACAGGCTGTGGATAACTTCCGGCCGGTTGTCAATTGCATGTGGATAATACTGTGTATAACTCCACGAACCTATTATATCCAACTTTGAAGCCATTAATAGCTGCTCAAAACCACCAAAGAAAACGGTCTCTCTTTATCATAAATAACATTATTAGTTCAGTTATACCTAGGTTGTGGATAACCCTGTGGATTTCTCCAAATAAAACAAAAAGTTAGGGGGAGTTCCCCTAACATTTCTGTCCATTTATGTTAACACTTCTTTAATTAGCAACATCCGATCATGTCCCGCTAAATCCTTTAACACCGTTACAGTTGCTGTCGGATAATAACGATGCACCATTCGAGTTAATGCCTCACCTTGCTGATAACCGATTTCAAATGCCACAATCCCACCTGGCAATAACACCAATGGCAGTTGTTGTAACATCCGTTCATACAACGCCAGCCCATCATCCGCAGCAAACAAAGCCAAATGCGGCTCGTACGCGATGACCGATTGATCCATCACCGCTGTTTCAGCAGCAGCAATATACGGTGGATTAGATACAATCACCGCCACTTTTCGTTGCTGATCAATTAGCGGCTGTAACAAGTCCCCTTCTAAAAAGGTTACCTCAGCAGCAAGTTCAGCTGCGTTTATACGCGCAACCGCAAGTGCTTCTGGGGATATATCCG
Organism: Brochothrix campestris FSL F6-1037; assembly: GCF_000525915.1. Taxonomy (GTDB): domain Bacteria; phylum Bacillota; class Bacilli; order Lactobacillales; family Listeriaceae; genus Brochothrix; species Brochothrix campestris. Next base: position 110,253 of record NZ_AODH01000022.1, read on the forward strand.
TTGCGGTTACCAACAAATCCGGGCGCTCACTTTTTAAGCTCAGTGCGATTGCACCACTACCGGTACCCACATCAACAACTGTCTCCAGACGCATCGCTGCCATTTCAGCTAACACCAGCTGGACAAGTTCTTCTGTTTCGGGTCGGGGAATTAGCACCGCTGGACTCACCTTAAAACGACGGCCATAAAACCACTCACTACCAGTGACGTACTGCACCGGTTCACCGTCTAATACACGGGATAAAGCTTGCTCTAATGCGTCAATTTGGACGTGAACCAATGCCACACCGCGCTTCATCATCACCTCAGTGTTGGTCCAGTCCAACAGTTGTCGCAGTAGCACGTCGGCCATCGACTGTTCAAGCCCTGCCTCTTGTAGCCGTTGCTTTGCTTGGCGAAGCCATTCAAAAACTGTCATTATTTCATTAAGCTTTCAAGTTTACTCGTTTGATCTTCTAAAATTAACGCATCGATGAACTCATCAATTTTACCTGTTAAAATTTGATCTAATTTTTGAATCGTTAATCCGATCCGGTGATCTGTTACACGGTTTTGCGGGAAGTTATATGTACGAATCCGTTCTGAACGATCGCCTGTCCCTACCGCTGACTTACGTGTTTCATCAATTTCACTTTGAATTTCAGAAGAAATCTTATCGTACACACGGGCCCGTAATACTTTAAAGGCTTTTTCACGGTTCTTCAATTGCGACCGTTCATCTTGCATCGCAACAGCAATCCCCGTCGGAAGGTGCGTTAACCGAACAGCCGAAGCTGTTTTATTAACATGCTGACCACCCGCACCACTTGCATGATAAATATCAATCCGTACATCATTATCAGCGATTTGAATATCGACTTCTTCCGCTTCAGGCATCACAGCTACTGTTGCTGTCGACGTATGAATCCGACCACCAGATTCGGTTTCAGGCACACGTTGTACACGGTGCGCACCGTTCTCGTATTTCAAACGCGAGTATGCCCCTTGCCCAGTAATCATTGCAGATACTTCTTTGTAGCCACCGACACCAGTTTCGTTTGAATCTAAGATTTCAATTTTCCAACCGTTGCTCTCTACATAACGCGCGTACATATTAAAAAGATCACCTGCAAATAAAGCAGCTTCATCCCCACCTGCTGCGCCGCGAATTTCAATAATAACGTTTTTATCATCATTTGGATCTTTTGGTAACAAGAGAATTTTGAGCGCTTGCTCTAGCTCGGTATTTTCTTCAACCAGTTCAGCCACTTCCATTTTCACAAGCTCTCGCATTTCATCGTCTAATTTTTCATTAAACATGTCTTTCGCACCCGCTAATTGTTCTTGCACTTCTTTATAACGGCGATAAACACGTACCGTTTCGGCATGTGATGCCTGTTCTTTTGAATAATCACGTAATTTATTTGAATCGCTCGTTACGGCTGGATCACTTAATAATTCATTCAATTCTTCATAACGGTCTTCTACCATCTGTAATCGATCGTACATTAGCTAATCGCTCCTTCTTTATCAATTGGTGGACACTTGTAACAGTGTCGACACACCGGATAATAACTTTCATTACCCGCAATGTGTATTTGTTCGCCACCGTAATTCGGTTGGCCATCGGCGCTGATACGTAAGTTCATAATCGCTTTCTTTTCACAAAACCAACAAATCGTTTTAATTTCTTCGATTTTATCAGCGTAAACCAGCAAGTATTTTGAGCCTTCAAATAATTCATTGCGCGAATCATTTTTCAGCCCGAAACACATGACCGGAATTTTCAATTCATCGACGACGCGTGCCATTTGTTCGACATGTTGTTTCGTAACGAATTGCGCTTCATCAAAAAGCACACAGTATATTTTTTCACCCAATGCGCTAACAATGTCATAAATATTGGTCGTTTCACCCACAGCTATCGCTTCACGTTTCATCCCAATACGACTCGACACGTAACCAACTCCATCGCGATCATCCACGCTCGACGTTAAAATCAACACTCTTTTATGTTGTTCTTCATAGTTATGAGCCACTTTCAAAATTTCAATTGTTTTACCACTGTTCATTGCACCGTATCTGAAAAATAATTGCGCCATCTTCTCGACCCCTTACGTCATCTATTCTCGTTCTTTATTATACAAGCTATAGCAACGGATAACTACCCCTTATTCATCACGCACTGTTGGCTCCCCCACTAAACTAAACAAAGAACACCCCTTATGTAGGTAGCTCCCTTCATAAGAGGTGTTCTTAATTAGGCTATATGCAAGAAGCCCTTATCATCACTTAGACGATAATTATTTGATGCCGTATTTTTTGTTGAATCGATCAACACGTCCGTCAGCAGCAGCATGTTTTTGTTTACCTGTGTAGAACGGGTGAGAATCAGAACTGATCTCAACACGAATTACTGGGTATTCGTTACCATCTTCCCATACGATTGTTTCATCTGAAGTACGAGTAGAACCAGTTAAAAATTTGAAGTCCGTCGATGAATCCATAAATACTACTTTATTATAAGCTGGGTGGATACCTTTTTTCATGATTGTTTTCACTCCTTTGCCCTGAATCATCTGAAACAGAGTTATTTTACGGCCAATTGGCACATAATATGATTATACTATGCGCACGTCAAATTTGCAAATAAACGTTTCACTTCTACAATCATATCAACAAAGATGAACCCTCGCTATTTTTTGTTGATTCGTTCAAAAAAAGCCTCATTTGTTTTCGTTTTCTTTATGTATGTAATAAAACGATTCGTTAATTCTAAGCTATCGCCTTGAAACGGCATTGCCTTACGCAACTGCCACAGCTGTTCTAACTTATCTTTCGGTAATAATAAGTCTTCACGTCTCGTACCTGAAGATTTAATATCAATCGCTGGAAAAATACGCCGTTCAGCTAATTGCCGCGCTAAATGAAGTTCCATGTTGCCCGTTCCTTTGAACTCCTCATAAATAATATCGTCCATCCGTGAACCTGTATCAACTAAGGCAGTGGCAATAATCGTCAAACTGCCACCTTCTTCAATATTACGCGCAGCTCCAAAGAACCGCTTCGGTCGATGAAAGGCTGCCGGATCAATCCCACCAGATAGCGTTCGACCACTAGGAGGAACAACTAAGTTGTAGGCCCGAGCAAGTCGGGTAATGCTATCCATTAAAATAATAACATCTTTCTTTTGTTCGACTAAACGCTTTGCACGTTCAAGTACTAATTCAGCAATCCGCACGTGATTTTCGGGCAATTCGTCAAAAGTCGAGCTCACCACTTCCGCATTAACCGACCGTTCAATGTCAGTCACTTCTTCGGGGCGTTCATCAATTAAAAGCATGATTAACTCGGCTTGCGGATGATTCACACTAATAGCATTTGCAATTGCCTTCAGCATCATCGTTTTCCCTGCCTTTGGTTGGGCGACAATCAAGCCGCGTTGCCCAAAGCCAATCGGAGCAACCATATCAATCATTCGCGCCGACACTGCACCTGGGTCAGATTCAAGCACCATGTGTTTGTCGGGATAGAGCGCCTTCAACACTGGGAAATGCAGTCGTTTCTTCGCTTCGTCAGGATTTTCACCATTAACGGCAACAACCTTAAGTAAACCTGCATACCGTTCCGATTCTTTCGGCGGTCTGACCTTCCCTTGAACCTTATCACCATTACGTAATTCAAAACGTCTTATTTGCGAGGCCGAAATATAAATATCCGCTGCACTCGACGCGTAGTTAATCGGTCGTAAAAAACCAAAGCCTTCATTCGGAATAATGTCTAACACACCGTCCATAAAGGCAAAGCCATCATTTTCAACATTCACTTTGATGATTTCTAAAATAAGTTCACGTTTCGATAACTTACTAACATTCGATAAGCCAAATGACTTTGCCAATGTATATAATTCCTTCACCGTTTGTCGTTCTAATTGACTCATTGACATCTCTGCCATTCAATTCACACCTTTATAAGTATTTTCAAAAAGGTATCCGCTCAATGTCGGCACCCAAACCACTCAATTTTTCAACAATATGTGCATACCCTCGTTCAATATGAGCAATTTCTTGTACTACTGTAACACCATCAGCCATCAATCCGGCTGTTACAAGCGCTGCACCAGCTCTTAAATCAGATGCCGTCACAATGGCACCTGAAAGTCGTTGCGAACTGCGAACAATCGCAGTTCGACCTTCCACATTAATAACCGCACCCATCCGTTTCAATTCATCAACCTGTTTAAAACGGGCCGAATAAATCGTATCGGTCACTAACGCAGTACCTTCTACCTGTGTTAGCAAAGTTAAAAAGGGTTGTTGCAAATCCGTCGGAAAACCGGGATAAGCCATCGCTTGAATATCTACCGCCTTTAACGGAGCTTTTCGCGGATGAACGCTAATGAAATCTTCGCCTCGTTCAATCTGCACACCACTTTCGCGTAGTTTTGCAACCACCGGCTCAAGATGTTCTGCAATCACATTGTTAAGACGGACGTCACCATTCGTTGCGGCAGCCATGATTAAATAAGTACCCGCTTCAATCCGATCGGGAATAACAGTATGTTCGCACCCATGGAGACGGGGAACTCCGATAATCCGAATACGATTTGTTCCCGCACCAATAATGCGTCCACCCATCTGGTTCAACAACGAGGCCACATCAACAATTTCCGGTTCCATCGCAGCATTCTCAATCACAGTTTGACCATCCGCCTTAACAGCTGCTAGCATTAAGTTAATCGTTGCCCCAACGCTTGCTGTATCCAAATAGATACGAGCACCTTCTAGATGTTCCGCTCGCAAATAAATGGCGCCTTGCTCGTTTGTGACCCTCGCCCCGAGCGCTTCAAACCCTTTAACGTGTTGATCAATCGGGCGCGGCCCTAAATAACACCCCCCCGGCAAACCGACAACCGCCTCATGAAAACGACCAAGCATCGCCCCCATTAAATAATAAGAAGCACGTAGTTTCTTGACATTCCCTTCAGGCAAAGGCATCGCGACCATTGGGCGCGGGTCAATCTCAAAAACACCCGCAGACAACTGTGTAACGATACCCCCGAGTTCTCTTAAAATCGCAAATAACGTTTTTGTATCAGCGATATTTGGCACATCTTTTAAAACGACAGGCTCATCGCCTAAAATCAATGCCGGAATTAAAGCCACCGCACTGTTTTTTGAACCATCGATGGTCAGTTGACCTTTAAGCGGAATACCTCCGCGAATTGAAAATACATCCTTAGTCATAGCGTCTCCTTTTCGACTTGCAAATTTAGCTACTGCTGGGCAAAAAACTAAAACGTATCACTATACTATTCTTTTATAAGTATACCATTACCCACTGCTTTTGTATTTTGATTCTATCAGTTAGTCCCTTCCAAACAGCTACTGTAAAAAAAGTGATAAGCGCCAATGGCGATTATCACTTTGAGACTGAATAGAAATGCTGTTACAGGCCATCAATGCGTGCATTCTCGGAATCGAGTATTATCTGTACGCGAGTGCTTATTTTCCATCGCTAACAAAGCGCTTGAAATTCACGTGCTGTTAACTGATGCGACTAGAGGCTAGAACCATATTACGCTTCAGTCTGACCATCTCCTATAAAAAGTCGAATTATACAGCTTTTTCCTCTCATACTACTCCAAGCGCCTTCAACTGCAAGATGTAAAAAAACAGTCGAACCATCCCCAGTTACCAGCACGAAGCTTAACGTGCTAAGGCTGCCGCAATAAAGCTCGCAAACAATGGTTGCGGACGGTTTGGTCGTGAAATAAATTCCGGATGGAATTGAGCCGCCACAAACCATTTATGGTCTTTGAGTTCAACAATTTCAACTAAACGTCCGTCAGGCGATACACCTGAGAAAATCATCCCCGCTGCTTCAAGTTGGGCACGGTACGCATTATTAAATTCATAACGATGACGGTGACGTTCTTGCACTTCGGTTACATCGCCATATGCAGCTGCTGTTTTTGTACCAGGTGTCAAGACTGATGGATAGAGACCTAAACGCAGTGTCCCACCTAAATCGGCTCCTTCAGTTTGATCAGGCAATAAGGCAATGATTGGATGCGGTGTTGTTTCATCAATTTCAGCTGAATTTGCACCCTCTAACCCGACAACATGTCGGGCATATTCAATCGTAGCAAGTTGCATTCCTAGGCAAATACCAAAGAACGGAATATTGTGTTCACGTGCATATTGAATCGTTGTAATTTTCCCTTCGATGCCACGGTCACCAAAACCACCCGGCACTAAAATACCATCAGCGTGGCCAAGCTTAGCAGCGACATTTTCAGCGGTAATGTCCTCAGCTTGTACCCAGTCAATGTTAATTTTAGCATCAAGAGCATAGCCCGCATGACGCATCGCTTCAGCCACTGATAAGTAGGCGTCTTGGAGGCTAACATATTTTCCAACTAGGGCAATATTTACCTCTTTGGTTAAATGTCTCACTTTATGCGCTAACGCTTCCCAATCAGTCATGTCTGCCGGCGGTGCAGTAATCGCTAATTTTTCACAGACGATATCATCTAACTTTTGTTGTTGTAAAGCTAACGGAATTTCATAGAGCGTTGGCGCATCGATACATTCAATAACCTCTTCTTTTTTGATGTCACAGAACATCGCAATTTTCTCGCGCATTCCTTCCGTAATCGGTTGTTCGGCACGAACCACAATCACATTTGGTTGAATCCCTAAACTACGCAACTCTTTTACACTATGTTGTGTCGGTTTCGTTTTCATTTCACCGGCCGCCTTAATGTAAGGAATCAATGTCGTATGTAAGTAGAGGATGTTTTCCGCCCCGACCTCCGTCTTAATTTGACGAATCGCTTCGATAAACGGTAACGACTCGATATCACCGACAGTCCCACCAATTTCAGTAATAACAATATCTGCCTTCGTTAAACGACTCGCACGGTAAACGCGCGCTTTAATCTCATTCGTAATGTGGGGAATAACTTGCACTGTTCCACCTAAATAATCACCACGACGTTCTTTTTTCAATACTTCTGAGTAAATCCGGCCAGTTGTAACGTTACTGTTTTGATTCAGATTAATATCGATAAACCGTTCATAATGCCCCAAATCAAGATCCGTCTCCGCCCCATCATCCGTTACAAAAACTTCACCATGTTGATATGGACTCATCGTACCCGGATCAAGGTTAATGTATGGATCGAATTTTTGAATCGTCACACTCAAGCCTCTATTTTTTAACAATCGTCCTAATGATGCTGCTGTAATGCCTTTACCAATCGATGAAACGACACCGCCTGTTACAAAAATATATTTCGTCATCTGCATTTCCTCCTTTAATTACTGTTCCTGATTATTATTAAAATACTATACCCCTCAAACACAAAAAAAGTGCCCCTTTGCTTCAAAAATAAGCAAGGGAGCACTTTCGTACGTTCGTATAGTTGTCCTCACATTAACTGTAAGGAGCCCATAGAGAATATTACCGAATAACCATAAAAAGGTCAAGCGATAACATCGACTAAATTTCTTCTTTGTCGTCGACGATTGTTAAATCGCCTTCAATGCCGTCTGGCAAATGATCTTTTAAATCGCCATCGATATCGTCATCATCCGCATTTTTATCAGATAAAACAAGTGGTTCTTCACCGAGTTCTGGTTCTTTCTCTTCGAAATCTTCTTCTTCTTCGATTTCAACCTCAGCTTCAGCCGTTGCTGCTTTTTTACGACGTTTTTTAGGCTTCGCTAACTCTTGTACTTCTTCATCAATCGCATCAAGTGGGTACCAATCACGTAAGCCCCAAGTGTTATGACCTAATGAGATAAACGTGCCCGCTGTGTTTAAGTCTGTGTAGAATTGCACTAAGCGTTCTTCCAATTCAGCATCGCTGAAACCTTTAAATTCTTTCATTACCGCAACGAGTTCTTTAAACGGCATAACTTCTTTTTTCTCATCCAAAATATGGAAAGCAAGCTCAATCATTGCCATTTCATTGCGTTGTTCGTCAGTCAAATGATTCAAGATCAAAATCGACACGTCCTTTCAAATTTACATCCATCACTGTTTTATACCTACGTTATATCTGTTTATGAGAGATATTTTTAGGGCAAAAACCATAGTTTGTCTATTTTATACAATATATATTCAATTCTACTATAGTTTCACTATTTTTTCAACAATTCCCAACTCAAAACAAACAGTAAGGCACTGAGTAGCATTAAAGGTATTGATCCTAACATTTTGTCATACACAAAATAGAGTGCAATGCTAAATGTAATAAATAAACCGAGCCAAACGATGCCTTTTTTCACCCTAATCACCTCAATTACATTTTTTCAGGTGCAGAAACCCCAATCAATGATAATGCATTGTTTAACGTGATGCGAACCGCGTCACAAAGTGCTAAACGTGCTTTTGATTGTGCAATGTCGGCACTATCAATCACATGTGAATTATTATAAAAACGGTGGAAGGTGCTTGCTAAATCATGTAAGTAGCGCGTAATACGCTGTGGTGCACGTTTTTTAGCGGCTTCTTCTAATACACTTTGATAATCGCCTAACATTTTCAAGACTGCCAATTCACTCTCATTCGTTAATAATGAAGCATCATAGCCTTCGTATCCGCCTGCAATTCCTTTTTCAACCGCTGACGCTAACATCCGACAAATCCGAGCATGCGCGTATTGCACATAAAACACAGGGTTTTCACTTGATTGTGAAGTTGCTAATTCTAAATCGAAGTCAAGGTGAGTGTCACTTGAACGCATCGCAAAGTAAAAACGAGCGGCATCAAGACCAACCATCTCCACTAAATCACGCATTGTAACTGATTTACCAGTCCGTTTACTCATCTTCACAATTTCGTCGCCCTTCATTAAGCGTACTAATTGAATGATTTGAACTTCGAACTGATCCGCATTATAACCTAAAGCTTGAATGGCACCATTCATACGTGCAATATAACCATGATGATCCGCGCCCCACACATCAATTAACGTATCAAAGCCACGGTCAAATTTGTTTTTATGATAGGCAATATCTGGGAACAAGTATGTGTAGCTGCCATCTGTTTTAATGAGTACACGGTCTTTGTCGTCACCAAATTCAGTCGAACGGAACCAAGTTGCACCGTCCTCTTCAAAAATACGGCCACTTTGCTTCATCACATCAAGTGTTGGCAACACTTGATTGTTATCATACAATGTTTGTTCTGAGAACCAAGTGTCAAAGTTGACACGAAAATCTTTTAAATCGGTTTTAAGTTTAGCCAGTTCATACGCTAACCCTTCTTGGCGGAAAGTCGCTTGACGTTCTGCCGTCTTAGCTTCACCGACAAGTGAATCGCCGTACTTATCAGCCAACTGTTGACCGAGCGTTAAAATATCTTTACCGCGGTAACCATCTTCTGGGAATTCCCAGTCAATGTTCAACACTTCATGGTAACGTGCTTCAGCTGATAATACGAGGTTGTTAATTTGATTACCGGCATCATTAATGTAATATTCACGCGACACATCAAACCCAACTTTAGACATAATATTCGCCAATGAATCACCGATTGCTGCCCCGCGCCCATGTCCTAAGTGCAAGTCTCCTGTTGGATTCGCAGAAACAAACTCAATTAAGACGCGTTCTTTTTTGCCAAACGTACTGTTACCGTAAGCAGCTTTTTCAGTTAACACCTGTGATACTACTTCTGTCAAATACGCATTATCGAGTGTAAAGTTAATAAAACCAGGACCGGCAATTTCAACTTTTTCAATGCTTAGGGCTGCTGTATCTAAGTTAGCAATCACTGTTTCAGCAATGACACGCGGTGCTTTTTTAGCAATTCGTGTTAACTGCATCGCCACGTTCGTTGAAAAGTCACCATGTGATTTATCCTTCGGTGTTTCTAACACGATTGATGGCATATTTTCGCTATCAGTTAGACCTGCTGCAATGACTGCATCTGCAATCCCTTGACGGATTGCGTTTTTCTTTTTTGAATCTTAATGCTCATTTTTTTCTTCCTCCTCAATTCTGTACTTCATCTTAAAGACGCCCATTCGGTACTGCTCATCTTCACTGTATAACTCATAACGTATCTCAATTTGATAAATACGATCACTGACTTGTTTGCGGTGAATCAACGTACGTTTTGTCACCATCCGCATCTTGCCTTGGCTCGTTTCATACGTTCCCACAGCTGTTGTTTCTGGAATAATGGGTAAATTCATATTGATGGCCCCACGACGAATAATTAACGCTTGTTCAGCAGCGAGTTTAATCGTTGTGCGCACTTCATTCCCATTGATATATTCATTGTATCTAAGATATAAATTTTCTTCGTCTTCATAGACGCTACCATCAAAGAACTGTGCGACTTTTTCTTCCTGTTCTCCCGTAATCTCTGTTACAAGATTAATTTTAACAGGCTGTCGCTTCATTTCATTGTTTTTATTTGTCATGTAATCGACTCCTCCTAAAAACAATACCATAAGCCATTTTATCATAGTTTAATCGCTTTTTGATTGTTTATTCAAATTTAAATTGATTCTCGTCATTAACTTGTCATCATTTTCAAGCCATTGCTCTTTAATTCCAGCCCTTTTTAGCGTATATTTAAGTTATCTTTAAGTTATTAGGAGGATGTCTATGCCCATCGTAACAATTAAACTCATTGAAGGCCGTACAAATGAACAAAAAAGTGCACTTGTCAAAGAGGTAACTGAAGCAATTTCACGCACTGCTAATGCACCAAAAGAAAACATTCATATTATTCTCGAAGAAATGTCGAAAACAAATTACGCAGTTGCTGGTGTTTTAAAAAGCGATAGTTAAGTACTAAAAGTGAAAGCAACCGTTTAGAAGCGAACAACTTGGAAGGGAAATGATAGCGGCTATTTTCCGTCGCTGACATTTTTCTGAAAGTTGACAGCTTCTGGTTGCTTGAACTGGATAACTAAAAGTGAAAGCAACCGTTTAGAAGCAAACAATTTGGAAGGGAAATGATAGCGGCTATTTTCCGTCGCTGACATTTTTCTGAAAGTTGACAGCTTCTGGTTGCTTGAACTGGATAACTAAAAGTGAAAGCAACTGCATAGAAGCAAACAACTTGGAAGGGAAATGATAGCGGCTATTTTCCGTCGCGGGCATCGAGCTTGAAATTTATGAGTTGCTTTAACTAGAGGAATAAAAGTGAAAGCAGCTCTTTCAATAGCGGCTAAATGCTCAAGAACCAATTTGAGTTTTTATACAGTCTGTAACAGTCACTTACGAGTGGCTGTTTTTCATTTAATTAACCGTTGAATAACGCCCGCTAACAACGCTATCCGTTGTGTCTGTACTAATTCCGACACCCTGGGACTTTTCCCGTCATTTTCTAACAGTTGCAAAAGACTCAAGACATCTTGTACTCTCAACGAGACGTTTTTTTTGTTGTTGCTCCGCTAATATACGTGAACCTAATAGTGTCAGCTGCTCCATTCGATAGATCAGTGGCACCGTTTTTAAAATACGGTCCAACTGTGTTTGCGCTGTTGGCAAAGCTACTATTTTTTGTGACTGCACCGGTTCTTGCTTCGTTTGTATTTGTTGTTCTTCCCATAAATCCGCTTCTAATTGATACTTCGGATCCATCCGTAAACTACGTAGCGTGTTTGTATTATTAATCGTGCCGTATGTTTGCGGCGTTTTTTTTTCGACTCATTTTCGGTCACCTCTTATTTATTGGAACAGTGCTGCATTACTAACTGGTGCAGCTCCTCTTTTTGTTTAGCTGAAGCTCTTAATTCGGATACATCCGGATAATACAATTTAACGCTTGTTTTCGTTTTACCACTAATAGCCTTGACGAGTGGCGAACACACCGACAATTCAACTAACTGACCATCTTTTTGTTTAATATTAATTGGGAGCCGTTGATTTTCTCCCGGTCGGTACAAATCATAAGGTAAATCACTCGATGACTGCACCTGTAAATAATAAGTTGGATTATAGCCGATTTCACGATACGCATCTGCTAATTGCTCATAAAAAACAGTGTCCGTCTCAGGGTTATACGCACAGTATTTAAAAAGCCGACGATTCATAAAACGTTGACATAAATCACTTAATATCGTATCGTTTTCATCTTGCCAGATTAAAAAATGATAACGCATCACGCCGTCATCTAATTTCAAATAGTCGTTGAGCATCTCTGTTTTTTCAAAAAAAGCCTGTAGCAACAGCGGCTCTTGCTTAAACGCGTAGCCTTGTTGATGCAGTGCAATCGCACGTTTGAATATTTTGTTGACAATCACTTCGGCACTGCGGGTGACTGGATGGAAATAAACTTGCATATACATTTGGTATCGGCTAATTACGTAGTCTTCTACTGCGTGCATCCCTTTAGCTTCAATCACCACCGCATTTTGATAAGGCATCATCACTCGTAAAATCCGTTCAATATCAAACGTCCCATAACTTACACCCGTTGCATAAGCATCACGCAATAAATAATCCATCCGATCCGCATCGATTTGGCTCGATATCAGATGTACAATCACTTGGTTACTGTAAGATTTATCAATGACCTGTGATACTTTCAACGGGAAATCAGCATGCACTTGTGCTAACACTCGATGCACCTCAGTTGTTTCATCCATGATAATTGCTTTTGTATACGCTTCATGATCCGTTCCAAACACCGCTTCAAACGTATGCGAAAAAGGGCCGTGTCCAACATCATGCAATAAGGCTGCCGCTAAGGCAAGCAAGTACTCTTCACGCTGCGCTTTCAATTGCCACCCAGACGCTGTTTCATCAGTAGCTATAATCCGTCGCATAATTTCATACACGCCCAACGAGTGAGTAAACCGACTATGCTCTGCTGTCGGAAACGTTAAATTAGTCATTCCCAATTGTTGCACTCGACGTAAGCGTTGCATCTCTTTCGTCTGGATTAATGCCCAAATCAATTTATCCTGCACATGAATGTAGCGATGAATCGGATCTTTAATTACTTTTTCTTCCTTTAATTTTCCTATCATACAACTCACTCCTTTGGCTTATTAATACGTTTTAATTTGTTCATTTCGTTTCGCTAACCGGTCGTTAAAAACCCGAAAACGCTCATGTTCTGCGGCTGTTAAGACCCGACTAGTCAGTTGGCAACCTGCTTGATTTAGCGCTGTCACTAATCGTTCATTTACTGCACCTAAGGTCAGTGATGTTTGTAGTAAGTCCGTGAGCGTTGCCATCACACGACTATCCACCTCTGGATAAGTGAGACGTGTTTCTTCACCACGACGACCGATTGCATAAAAATCACGAATTAGGTTAGCTCGCTTCGTTTGATCCCCCGTAATACTCAAGTAAATTTGGACAGCAATCGCACCATTGGCACGTCTTTGTGAGATACCCGCAAATTTTTTACCATCGATACTTAAGTCATAGCTTCCTGGACAATACGATTGAGGAATTTCCTTCGCGACGATTTGATCCGTTAAATCACTGAACAGCTGTTGAATCAAAGCCTGCATCAGTTCATATCCTTCATTGATTCCCAATGGTAGGTTTATCAATAATGATAAGTTATAGACACCTTCATCCAATACAACCGCCAACCCTCCAGAATTACGCATGACAACGTCATAGCCAGCATCCTTTAAAAAACGAACAGCCTCTTTAAAATATGGCAGACGTTGATCTTGGATGCCGACAACCACCGTTGGCTGATGCGCCCATGAATGTAGCATAGCTGCTTGCTCTGCTTGTTTTCCAACAGCCTCACTTAAAACATCATCCACTGCAAAAGACGTTAATGCACTCGTTATGGCTAGTGGCTCGGCATCATTGAGCCAACCGCAATGACTCACTTCTGATAATACTCCCATTTTTTCATCTTCCTCTACATCAAATTCAATATCTTTATTATAACACGTGGTCTATAGCGCGTAACGTGATTTCATTTGTGAAAAGCACATCAAAAAAAAGACCAACCCTGCGGTTGGTCGGAGACTGAAGTTAAATGCTGTTCTCTATCGTCACTGTTGATACAATACCCTGTTATCTTGTAGAGAACTGTCAGATTGTATAATAGCTAGCTACCATTATCGCCTTGATCGTATGCAACCGATTTTCTGCTTGGTCATACACTAGCGATGCTTCTGATCGGAAAACCTCATCACTAACTTCTAATTCACTCAAGCCATACTGTCGTTGGATTTTTTGAGCGACGGTTGTTTCTAAATCATGAAACGCTGGTAAACAATGGAGGAAAATGCTGTTTTTGCCCGTTTTATCCATTAGTGTTTGATTGACTTGGTATTTATGTAATAAAGTGATGCGCTCTTCGTAAAGCGACTCTTCGCCCATCGATACCCAAACATCAGTGTATACTACATCAACTGTGTTTAAAGCAGATTGTTCCTCAGTGATAAAGTAACTCGCCCCTGATTTCTTGGCACATTGTTGTGCTAATTCTGTAAGCTCTACATCTGGTTGCAATTTTTTCGGTGCCAAAATCATCACATTGATTCCGACCTTTAAACACCCTATCGTTAAACTATTCGCCACATTGTTACGACCATCCCCAACAAAACAAACCGTGAGACCTTTCAAATAACCAAAATGTTCTTTCATCGTCAATAAATCAGCAAACATTTGCGTCGGATGCCATTTATCTGTTAAACCATTCCAAACTGGTACACCTGCATGCTTCGCTAATCCTTCAACAACCGCATGATTCGAACCACGGTACTCAATTCCGTCAAACATCCGACCTAACACTTTAGCCGTATCCTCTAACGACTCCTTTTTACCAAATTGAATGTCAGACTGACCTAAATATTCTGGATGTGCGCCCAAATCGTTGGCAGCTACTGTGAACGCCGCCCGTGTCCGTGTTGAAGTTTTTTCAAATAATAACGCTATATTTTTACCCGCTAGTAATGGCCGACCTTTGCCTGCCTTTTTTTTGTGCCTTTAGCTTGAATGCTAACTCTACAATCGCCAAAATACTACTTTCAGTAAGTTGTGTATCTGAAATTAACCCATTTATGGTTACCATCTGAATACCCCCTATCTTCTTCCTATTTCAACCCTACACTAAAACGGTTTTTTATTCAATTATAGCGTATTATTATGCAACCATGAATAAAAAAAGTTGCCAATAAAACTTCATGGCAACGTGGATATGTATGATTATACCTTTTCTTTTGATGACTCTTTGAAATCATAGGGACGGTATTTTTTACGCAACGCTTCTTGTTCAATAAGTCTTTTTTTCAATATCTGATCTAAAATAGAGTTTCACACTGCCTTTTCGCACCTGTTCAATCTTATTACGTAGCACAAGTGAGTAAAGCGCTTGTTTTGTGATTTGCAATGTATCTAGGACTTCTTGCGTGGATAAAAACTCATTGTCTAAAATTTCTAACAATTCATTGCGTTTCCATTTTTTCCTAACCATCGTATGCGCCTCCTTAAAAACATTTTTGAATCATATAACGAAAAATTATATTTTTTAATTTACTACTTATCTTTATTCTACACTATTAGCGAAACAAAAAGAATAGCTTTTTGTAATGTTTCACAAAAACTATTCTTTCGCTTCTTACTATCTACTTACGTCCTGTTTGTAACTGCTTCAATGCCTCGTTCGGAATTTCATTTTCAGCGACTTCTTCGTATGTTTTGACACCGGTTTTATGAATAAACTGTGAGACTTTTAAGTAGTGATTCATTTTTAGTGGACGCTCTTGAAATCCCATGAATTTGAGTTTTTTTTTCTTTTCCAGCTTCATTGTAACCCGGCAATTCGTATTCGTAGTTAATGTATGTTTCACTGCCATCTGTCTGTGTTGTTTTTGTTCCTTCATTTGTTATTTGAACATAATAGTCTTCTGATTGACCCATGTACCAATTATACCCACCGAAGACTAAAATCGCTAAAACAATTACACTTAAAAGATATTTCATTACGTTTCCTCCATTACTGTATGTTTATATCTATACTATACATGACAAATTCAGACGTAACCATTGCTTCAGCTTACAATATGACACTACAAGGTGACATTATTGTCATTGTTGTTCTAATTTAATCTTAATACCGTTTGGATCCGCAACAAAAAATCCATCTTTGTTTGTTACAACTGGATAGTTTTTCTCTTGTAACAAATTCACTATTTTTGAAACATCAGCAAAACGCATTGTATAATAGAGCATCCCACTCTCAGTATGTGGTCGTTCTGGTAATGTATGTCCTATCCAATTATTTGTGCCGATTTGATGATGATAGAGCCCCCGCGACATAAATAAGGCTCGTGGAATAATTGTTTTAATACTGAATGATAATAGGTCATGATAGAAAGCCTTGGTGTATTCAATATCACTCACTTGCAGATGAACATGTCCCATAATTGTTCCAGCTGGCATGCCCTCCCACAACGGTGTCTTGATTTCTTTTAAAATATCATTAACATTAACCGCATTTGTCGCTGTTGTAATTAAACCATCTTCGTGCACGTCCCACGTTTCATATGGTCGATCCGCATAAATTTCAATCCCATTACCATCGGGATCCGTAAAATAAAAGGCTTCACTATAGAGATGATCACCCGCACCACCAATCTCTCTTTTATTGATAATCAGATTATAAATAAACTGAGCTAACGATTCACGGGTAGGCAATAACAAAGCTAAGTGATATAAGCCAGCATGTGTTGTTTTTGATTCAGTTTCAACACCCTGTTCTAATCTTACCAATGGGTAACGATTATCCTTAAGACCTAATTCAGCACTCTTCTCCGTTTGAGATAACAACGTTAAACCAATTATTTCTGTATAATAACTAATCGAAGCTTTTAAATCACTTATATTTAAAGCAACTGTTCCTAATATCATATCACTTTTAAAATCCATTTTGATTCCTCCACTCTTTATCTTCTTCTATTAAACCATAAACCTTACTTTTTGTCTAACAAAAAGTAAGTAAGTTACTTTAAATGAAATTGACTATTCTCTCTTTTGTCGCTAATATTAACTATAACTAAAGGAGGCTTTTTGATGATTAGTAATTCTACATTCGAACAATTTTTGATTTCATTTAGACACGATTTACATGCCCATCCTGAGCTTTCAAAAAAAGAAGTTAGAACCACACATAAAATCCGTGAACAGCTTGAGCTCCATCAAATCACCATTCTACCATTAACTCTTGCTACTGGTCTTGTTGCCGAAATAATCGGGGATTATCCTGGTCCAACCATCGTCTTGCGTGGGGACATCGACGCTCTTCCTATCCAAGAAGAGAATGACGTTGCTTTTCGTTCGGTATCACATGGAATTATGCATGCATGTGGCCATGATTTTCATACCACAGCTTTATTAGGCGCGGCCATCCAACTAAAAAAACAAACTGGAAATATTTATGGTCGTATTCTCTTTGTTTTTCAACCTGCTGAAGAAATCGGATATGGTGCTGCTGCTATTATAGAAACAGGCCTACTAAATAAGGCTGATGCGATATTTGGATGGCATAATGATCCTACATTACCTCTTGGGACAGTCGCAAGTTGTCACGGGGCAGTTACGGCCTCGGTTGATGCCTTTGATATTACTATTACTGGTAGAGGTTCACATGCCGCGAAACCAAACGAAGGAAATGATCCATTTATCATTACAAGTCAATTAATTACAGCTTTTCAAACAATCATTAGTCGTTTTTTACCTTCTAATACGAATGCAGTCGTTAGCATTACACAAATTCATGGCGGTAATAATCGAAATGTCATTCCTGAAAAAGTTGTTCTTAGTGGTACAGTACGTGCTTTTGATGCGAAAATTGTCGAGCTTATCAAGCAACGCATGCAACAACTAATAACGGGTCTAGCTTTCACAAACGAAGCCATAATCGAATTAGAGTGGGTAGAAGAATTTTCCCCAGCGACAAATAATCACCCTGAATTAACTGATTTTGCACTCCAACTAGCGGAATTAAATGGTTTCACAATAGAAAAAATGGAACCTTTATCAATCGGTGAAGACTTTGCTAATTACCAAACAGTTATTCCAGGTGCCTTTGTCTTTATTGGATCTGGCAGTCCTTATCCGTTACATCATCCACAGTTCAAAGCAGATGATAACATCCTTCTTCCCATCACTAACTACTTGTTCCAATTAACATTAGCTGCTGGGCAACACCCATTCAAAAAACTTTGAACATTAAAGTTGAACATAAAAAAAGAAGTCCGTTAGGACTTCTTTCAGAGTATAGACAAAGTCTAAACAGTCTTCATTTTCTTTGAATTGATATTATAGTGACTTTGTCTACGAGATGATAAGACTGAATAGAAATGTTGTTATAGTAGGAAACACGAGCCTTTGAGATTGTAGACAAAGTCGAATTAAACTTCTTTTTCTGTGAACGTTAGTTCAAGTTCTTTACGAGCACTTTAAACTATTAAGCCATTTGCCGGGATCGAACCGGCGACCTCATCCTTACCATGGATGCGCTCTACCAACTGAGCTAAAACGGCATGATACAAAATTGGAGTACAACTAAGTTGCACTCCAATTTTTAATTTTACTCCGCAAGTAGGGCTCGAACCTACGACAACACGATTAACAGTCGTGTGCTCTACCAACTGAGCTATTGCGGATAAATGCTTGGCAACGTCCTACTCTCACAGGGGGAAACCCCCAACTACCATCGGCGCTAAAGAGCTTAACTACTGTGTTCGGGATGGGAACAGGTGTATCCTCTTTGCTATCGTCACCAAACAGATAAATATGTCTGGATAATTATGAAATTATCAATGAAAGTTTGCACTCTCAAAACTGAATACTAATTGATGTTTTTTTGAAAGGTAACAACTCATCGTCATTTTCGCTTTTAAAACTTAATAAGGTTAAGTCCTCGACCTATTAGTATTCGTCCGCTCCGTACATCGCTGCACTTCCACTCCGAACCTATCAACCTGATCGTCTCTCAGGGGTCTTACTCACATAAAGTGATGGGAAATCTCATCTCGAGGGGGGGCTTCACGCTTAGATGCTTTCAGCGTTTATCCCTTCCAC